>NZ_JANQOP010000116.1 GCF_028285745.1 Acaryochloris sp. IP29b_bin.137
GTTCGGCAGTAAAGGTGCGACGGGGTCTTTGGGGCATGTAAACATTCTCCTGGGGTATCGACTCTTCGAGAATGTCCACTTTTTCGAGTAAAGGTCAAAAAAGGCGTTCCTGTAATTCCAATTTTTTGAGCCAGATCTAAGTCTGAATGGATCGCTTTGAGAGCGGCATCACTGTTGCGATCTCGTTCAAACTGCCCTAAATCTAACTTCAACTGTTGAGCAATTTCGGTGTAGAGCTTTTCCCCTAATTCATCCTGACGAGCAAAGAGCGCATCATGGTAAGGCCAAAACTGTCCCTGTTGCTGAGCCGCCCAAGCAGCCTGAGCGGCGGCCAAGGCTTGATCGTGAATCGCCTGGAGGGGGAGATGTTTATACGTAAAGGTTAATGGGTTCGGATCTTGCTGCAAAAATCCTTGCACATCACTGGCCGCTTGGGCACAAAACGGACATTGGAAATCGGAAAACTCCACCAGTAAATTCGGGCTATTCTGAGCGCCCGTGGTGGGCGAGTTCCCCACTAAAGCATTCGGCTTCAGCTTTTGAAGCACTGCTTGTTGGGCCTGTTGTTGAGCCTGTTTTTGGTTTTGTTGGTAGGTTTGCACTGACTCAATAATGACTTCAGGATGATCGCGAATAATCTGTAAAACCTGGTCTTCGAGATTGTCTACGGCCAAGGCTGGAGTGCCCCAACCGAGCCATAGCCATAGGCTAAGCAGCCCTATCGTCACAAACCGGAATGATTGCATTGTTTCCCCTTTCCTTCGTCCTAGAGAATAAAAGCGTGATTCTGACTTCAAGCTTTACCCGCTGCAATGCCAGGTATGAGACTGGATTGAGTAACATTCACGATTCTAGAGCACAATGAGCAGAGCTGAGGGAGCATTCTGGGGCCTGGCAGGACTAGGGTACCTTCACCATAGGTTATTGAAGCAAAATCGATACTTTTGAGAGGAATAATCACTTGGAAGTAGACTTGCGATTTCAGTCCAAAAGCTTGATCTCTAACACTTCGGTGTTATGATGGGGAACCTGAGTAAATTAATCCTTAATCTCACATGTGGAGTGATCGGATTATCCAAACCATATTCAAACAACCGGAGCATTTTCGACCTCATATGATCAAACTCAGACTCAAGCGATACGGTAAAAAGAGAGCTGCCAGCTATCGAATTGTGGCCATGAATAGCCGCGATCGCAGAGATGGTCGCCCCTTAGAAGAGTTGGGCTATTACAATCCCATCACCGATGAAACCCGCCTGCATGTGGAAGCGATCACAAAACGTCTCAAAGAAGGGGCACAGCCCACCGACACAGTGCGTCGCATCTTGGAAAAAGCCAGCCTTCTTGAACCTGCCAAAGCCAAGGCCTAATCTTTTCGGTTTGACTCATGCCCTCAACCTCCATCACTAAGACGGATTACTCAGTCCTTGTTCGTTTTTTAGTAGAACCCTTTCTCGAAGCCTCGGATACGTTGAGCATAGACTGCGAGACCAACGCCAGTGGTAAAGTTTGGATCCGTTTGGCCTTCTCAGGGACAGATAAAGGGCGAGTGTTTGGTCGGGGTGGGCGGACCATCCAGGCGATTCGCACTGTCTTGGAAATGGCAGGAAAAGCAGCCAATCAATCCGTGTATCTAGAAATTTTCAATGAGGGAGGGGCAGATAAGCCCCCTCGCCCCAAAAAACCACCTCAAAAGCGGCGGCGCTAAGCACAAATCAGACGACTAGCTGATGTGTGACATAGCCCCCATCAGCATTCTTGAACAGTTCGCTCTTTCTAATTCCAACTCATGATGGGACTGACGCTTCAGCTACCCAGTCCAGAAAGTGCAATTGCCCTAGCTGGAGAGCAGCAGGGCAACTTAAAGTTGTTAGCCCAGCAAACCGGAGCCCAGCTCGTGTTGCGAGGGCAAGAACTGATCATTTCTGGGACAAATAAACAAACCCAGCTCTGCCAACAACTGATTTATCTGTTGGAAGAAGCTTGGCAAACGGGCCAGCCGATCTCGCCCGTCGATATTATGGCCGCTCGTCAGGTCCTCAATACCCACCGCCAAGACGAATGGCAGGATCTTCAGCAAGATATTTTAGCCACCACTCGGCGTGGAGAGCAGATTCGTGCTAAGACCCTACGTCAGCGCCAATATATCCAGGCCATTCGTAAATATGCCTTGACGTTTGGGATTGGCCCTGCGGGCACGGGCAAAACCTATTTAGCAGCTGTGTTAGCTGTTCAAGCCCTGTTATCAAATGAATATGAACGCTTGATTCTGACACGCCCCGCCATAGAAGCGGGAGAAAAACTTGGATTCTTGCCTGGAGATTTACAACAAAAAGTGAATCCCTATTTACGGCCTCTCTACGATGCCCTCTATGAGTTAATTGAGGCAGAACGCATTTCTAGTTTAATGGAGCGGAGTATTATTGAAGTTGCTCCGCTTGCTTATATGCGAGGACGCACCTTAAACCGAGCCTTTATCATCCTGGATGAGGCCCAAAATACGACGCCTGCCCAAATGAAAATGATGTTAACTCGTTTGGGCAAAGACGCGCGAATGGTCGTCACTGGTGATATTACACAAACGGATCTGCCAGCTAGTCAGACCTCAGGCTTAGCGGTTGCTGAAAAAATTCTTCAACCCATAGAGGGCATTGCGTTTTGTTACCTCGGCAAAGGCGATATCGTCCGCCATCCCCTAGTATCAAAAATTATTGATGCATACGAACACTATGAGTCAAAAAAGTAGGTCATAAAGACAACCTTGATACTCTTTCTAATCAGTTAATCAAGCTGTGAAGCAAGATTAGCTTTCTAACTAGAATTCAGAACCAGAATTTAGGATCAGCGATCACCTGTATAGTTCTATCTCCCTAGCCATAGTGGATTTAAAAAATATACAATACTTTCAAATTGCTCCCAAAAAATCCAATCATGCTGGAGTTCGATTAACTATTCACCCACCGTTGGTATAGCTTTTGGATCGCTTGAGTCACTGACTCTCGAAACTGAGGGGCATCAGTATTACTTGGATCAAGTTGTTGTAGTTGAGTTAGAAATTTAGCTTCTTCCTGAGCGACTTCGCCATCACTGTAAATAAGACCGCTCAAGTCTTCGAGGAGCTGTTGGTAAGCGGCTGTCTTTGGCTTTTTCCCTAAATAGTCTTCTACCCAGGCATAACATTCCTCTTTGGACACGGCTCGTAATCCGTACAGCCAAGGGCGAAGTTCGGGATCCTCATCGACTCCTTTGGTCCGAGCAATTTTACGAAGATAGACCTGCTCTGCCTGCTGAACGGTGCCGTCTAGCCATGCCACACCAATTAAGATCTTCAAGAGTTTGACAACATTAGAGGATTGAGACATGGGTGACATCCTTGCAAATGGATCCTAACGGAAAAGGGTCTAGTCTTAGAAAAGCAGTTTGTTGGAATTCTGTCTATTAGTTTAAGCGTATCTCTACTGGACCCAGAATATCCCAATATACAGAAGAGTATAGATAGGCCAGCGCCCTCTGGATAAGAGGTTATAGGATCCCTGTGGGTAGGGCGATTGAGGCAATGCAAGCTGTATTTAATTAAATATGATTGAGGCGTTTTTGCTTCAATCGGTCTGGACGAGCTGGTTTGATAGGTAGGATTAGGAGAGGTTGTCTGCCAGAATTCGGTATTGACAAAATGGATTATGAATCTGATCAAATCGCTGGGGTTGATGAAGTGGGGAGAGGAGCCCTATTTGGTCCAGTCGTTGCAGCGGCGGTGATTTTATCGGAGTTAGCAACCCAACAATTAATGGACCAGGGGATGACGGATAGCAAGAAGCTATCGCCAAAACAACGGTTATTACTGTCGGATCAAATACGCGGACTGGCAACCAGCTTTAAGGTGGGAATGGCATCCGTTTATGAGATTGATCGCCTCAATATCTTACAGGCCAGTTTGTTGGCCATGAGACGGTCTGTACTGGGGTTACCGCTTTCGCCTTTATTGTGTTTTGTGGATGGTAATCAACGGATTCCCGATTTGTCTATGCACCAACAAACCGTGATTAAGGGGGATCAGTCTGAACCTGCGATCGCAGCCGCTAGCATCCTCGCCAAAGTCTGGCGCGATCAGCTTATTGTTCGTTTGGCTCGCCGCTACCCTGGATATGATTTGGCTGCTAATAAAGGCTATGGTAGTGCCAAACATCGGCAAGCGTTACAAGTACTCGGACCGACGCGCCAGCATCGGTTGTCTTTTGCGCCCTGTCAGGCCAGTCTGCTTAGGGATTAGGCGTCGGAGGATTCTGATTGTTGCAGCCATTTTTGGTATAGATCCGGTCTGCGATCGCGCGTCCGTTGAACCTGCTGTTCTTGACGCCACTGCTCTATTTGGGCATGATTTCCAGATCGCAAGACAGAAGGCACCTGCCAACCCCTAAATTCAGCAGGTCGTGTATATTGCGGATAATCGAGCAATCCCGCCTCAAAACTCTCTTGCTTGAGAGATTCCACCTTACCCACCGTTCCAGGGCGAAGACGAATCACCCCATTTAAAAGGGTTAAAGCCGGGATTTCACCACAGGTTAGGACAAAATCACCTAAAGATAGTTCTTGCGTGACCAGATATTCGGCGACTCGTTCATCTACTCCCTCGTAGTGGCCGCAGATCATCACCAGCTGATCATAATTATTCGCCAAATCATGAAAGAGGGGCTGATCCATACGTTGCCCTTGAGGGGTAAACAGCACAATTTGGCGACGGGACAGGCAGGGCAAAGACTCCACAGCCGCAAAAATGGGTTCTGGTTTCATCAACATACCCACTCCACCTCCATAGACCTCGTCATCGACCCGATGGTGCTTATCCGAGGTGAAATCCCGAGGATTGGTGAGATGGACATCAGCAACCCCATTGGCAAGGGCTTTACCCAACAAGCTGGTATTCAGCGGTGAAGTAAAAAACTCAGGGAATAAAGTAAGAATATCGAAACGCACTTGAGAACAATCCTAATGGGCTAGGGCTGAGTCACTCAACAAACCGTAAGCGGCTCCAACATCAATGGGATAAAGACATCAATATTTAGGTAGAAAGAATGGATAGGTATGAATATGAAATAGTAAGGGACTAGGCCGTGATCATTGATCCAATTCCAGCATCGGTGAAAATTTCTAGCAGCAAGGCATGAGGAACACGGCCATCAATAATATGGGCCGCCTGTATCCCCTGGGCTAAGGAACGAATACAACAGGTTACTTTTGGAATCATGCCGCCCGCAACCACCTGCTCTTCGATGAGTTGACGGGCATAGCGAATATCTAATTTGTGAATGAGGGAAGCAGGGTCTTGAAAGTCCTGGAGAATCCCTGGCGTATCCGTCAGCAGAATCAGTTTCTCTGCATCCAGAGCGGCAGCCAGTTCACCCGCCACTGTATCCGCATTAATGTTATACACTTGGCCTTCTTCATCAGTCGCCACACTGGACACAATGGGAATATGTCCTCCCTCTAAAAGATTATGAATAAGTTGGGGGTTTACCGTCGCCACCTCTCCCACAAATCCAATTCCGGATTCTCCTTGAGGACGGGCCATGAGTAATTTCCCATCCTTGCCACAGACTCCAACCGCCGATCCACCCGCTTGGTTAATCAGCGAAACCAGTTCTTTATTCACTCGCCCCACTAATACCATCTCTACCACATCCATCGTTGGCGCATCAGTCACCCGCAGACCATTCATAAACTGAGGTTCAATTCCCAGCTTTTCTAGCCACAGATTAATTTCAGGCCCACCGCCATGAACTAAGACCGGGCGTAGACCGACACAGGCCATAAACACCACATCCCGAATCACGGTAGCTTTGAGGGCACTATCTTTCATCGCGGCCCCACCATATTTAACAACAATCGTGCGCCCGGCGAAGGATTGGATGTAAGGAAGCGCTTCACTTAGTACTTGGACACGATCGCTAGCGTTAAACATGGGGTTCAGTGGCAAAAGGGACAAAGCGCAAACCATACGACGCCTAAAGGTTTACCCATAGACAGCAGTGTAGCTCGTTATGGCTGCTGACCGTAAGCAGACCATTCCTATCAATCTAAGCACCATCAAACGGGGAGAGATACATCGGCATTGGTCTTGCGCAATGAACTTTTTAGGCAGATAAATCGACTAAAAGAAATCAAGTCACTATAAATTACATTTTCAAAATAAAATACGACCTTTTCGTCAGATTTAGGTCTTCGTCAGATTTAGGTCTGTCAAAGTGAGTCACTATGTCTTTATATGTGCTTAATATTATTTTTCTTCACAGAATATTTTTTGGCGGCCATCTTCCATTGCTAGTAAAATAAGTTGTTTCAGCCATCAAAGCCTCAAAGTATAACTCCCCTTATCTATAGCTAAAGTCATGTATTGTGGGTTGTACAAATTAATGTTAAATAGTTATAATTAAGTCATTAAAAGTAATTTTATATAGACATTTTTAAAATTAAAATTTATTATTATATCATTTTTATTTCAAAGAACAATAAAATATAATTATCTTTTTTATTTTCTTAAAAAATAATTTGAAAAACCTTAAAAACTTCTCGGTAAGGCTATTGTGATTACAGTGTTTAGTAGCAATAGGTCAAATCATTCCTGACTAAACAATTCAAAATCAGTAAAGAAGTCCTTTGGGGATGACAAGGGTTTCACAATGTGGTCTGAATCAGTGATAGCGCCCTCATGCCTCTCTGGTAATTGAGTCGTTTATGGGGTTTCAGTTGCAT
>NZ_JANQOP010000360.1 GCF_028285745.1 Acaryochloris sp. IP29b_bin.137
AGGATCGGCCCATTAAGAAAATGCTGCAAGTAAAAGTATTGACGTTTTAAGAGGAGGAGCGTAGTCGATGGGACTACCCTGGTACCGAGTACATACAGTTGTCCTGAATGACCCAGGACGATTGCTATCTGTGCATCTAATGCACACTGCCCTGGTAAGCGGCTGGGCAGGCTCCATGGCACTCTACGAGTTGGCCAAGTATGATCCAAGCGATCCAGTTCTCAATCCCATGTGGCGTCAAGGCACATTTGTTATGCCTGTGATGACTCGAATTGGGGTCACTCACTCCTGGAGTGGTTGGACCGTAACTGGAGAGCCTTGGGTCTCTCAGCCAGGAATTCTAGGTGCACACCTAAATTTCTTTAGCTATGAGGGTGTCATCCTCATGCATATCCTGGCATCGGGCTTATTTTTCTTAGCTGCCGTTTGGCACTGGATTAACTGGGATTTAGATGTCTACTATCCCGAAGGCAGTTCTGAACCTGCTAGTGATTGGCCCAAGGTTTTTGGCCTTCATTTGCTCATTTTAGGAATTGTTTGTTTTGGTTTCGGAGCAGGTCACTTAACTGGCAACTTAGGGCCAGGTATGTGGGTTTCTGATCCCTATGGACTCACAGGTCATGTGCAAGGAGTTAGCCCAGACTGGCGTCCGTTTGCCTTTGACCCTTATAACCCTACAGGTTTGGTGACTCACCATATCTCTGCAGGGATTGCTTTGATCATTGGCGGAATTTTCCATATCGTTACTCGTCCTTCTGAGCGCCTCTATAACGCTCTAAGTATGGGTAATGTTGAAACAGTGCTATCAAGTTCTGTTGCCTTCGTGGCTGCTGCTGCATTCGTGATGGTTGGAACCATGTGGTATGGAAGTGCAACCACACCAATCGAATTGTTCGGTCCGACTCGTTATCAGTGGGATAGCGGCTACTTCCAAACCGAAATCCAGCGCCGTGTGCAGTCTGGACAAACTTGGGATCAAATCCCTGAAAAGCTTGTTTTCTACGATTACATTGGTAATAGCCCAGCTAAAGGCGGTTTATTCCGCACTGGTGCTATGAACAGTGGTGACGGTCTAGCCCGTTCTTGGGAAGGTCATCCTACTTTTAAGGATTCCGAAGGCCGCGAGTTGTTTGTGCGACGTATGCCCAACTTCTTCGAAACTTTCCCTGTTGTCTTAACGGATAAAGATGGCGTTGTCCGCGCTGACATTCCTTTCCGTCGGGCTGAATCTCGATACAGCTTTGAGCAGAAAGGTGTGACCGTTTCCTTCGAAGGTGGAACCTTAAATGGTCAAACCTTCACGGATGCGCCTACCGTTAAGAAGTACGCTCGTAAAGCCCAGCTGGGTGAGCCCTTTGATTTTGATCGTGAAACTCTTGGTTCTGATGGTGTTTTCCGAACCAGCACTCGTGGTTGGTTTGCATTTAGCCACTCTTGCTATGCGCTACTCTTCTTCTTCGGCCACTGGTGGCATGGCGCTCGTACCATCTTTAAGGATGTGTTCGAGGGTGTTGATCCTAACCTACCTGAAGAGCAAGTGGAATGGGGTGTATTCCAGAAAGTTGGTGACACCACCACTCGTGCTTAGTCAAACCTAACTAGGTTATAGAATTCTAGAACATGTTCATCAGCATTAACTAGATTCACAATGAAGGCTACTGAACGCTTCTAACTCCAAAAATGATTAGAATGTGGAAAGTAGCCTTCTTAATTCTTTGAAGTAGCGATTATTGAGGGTTTATTCCTATGGATGTTATTGCTTACGTATTTATTCTTGCTTGTTTGATCGGGTTATTCTTCTTTGCTATCTTTTTCCGCGAGAAGCCCACTCGTGTCTAAGAATTAAGGTTGACTGCTCTAGCCCTGCTTGATTAGCTTGAGCTAGCAGCCAAGCTTTAAAAGCTGCTTTCGCCCGAAAGCAGCTTTTCGTAATCGAGGGAGTTGACTTACTCGGGAATGAGTCCTGTAGGGGGTAAGATCTCTATGGTTTGGTTTTCGATATCGACAATGGGCACAATTGCTGGGACAAAGGGCACCAGAACGGTCTGATCCGAATCAAGCAGTTGAATATCTAATAGATCATTCCCTGCACTGGCAATCCTTACCACTGAACCAATGATGGTTCGTTTGGTTTGATCAATAACGGTGACCCCAATCAGGTCCGATAAATAATATTCTCCATCTGCCAATGAAGGGCGATCGCAACTTCGTACCAACAGTTCGGCTCCCTTGAGGAGTTCAGCTTGATCTCTAAAGTTAACATCCGCCAACTGAACGATATAAATCCCTTTTTGCTCAATAAATCGGCCTTTTTTGAGGTTGATTTCTTCAATTTGTAAAGGACGGGTCGGAAAACGCAACCACCGAAGGCCGGGCTTTGTAAATCGCTCTGGGAAGTCAGAATCTGGGAAAACTTTTACCTCTCCATTTAACCCATGCGCACCAATGATTTTGCCAACTTCTAACCAGTCTTCGTTAGAGGATGGCGGATTGATGGATGATCGTGATGGGGAAGCATCACTCATAAACTCTTCCTTTATCCCAAATTGGACTGAACAATAACGTCTGGATATGGTGTCTAGTATATTTTGCGAATGACTTGAGCGAGTCGTTGCATCGCAATTGTGATTTCTTCATCCGTGGCGGTTAAGCTAATGCGAAGGCATTGGTGTTTGTGGGGCCAGTCCTGGGAGAGACCGGGAAAGAAAGAGTGGCCAGGGACGACGATCACCCCTACTTGTTTGAGCTGTTGATAGAGCTGCCAGTCTGAGATGGGCAATTCATTGAGCCATAGCCAAGCAAAGATGGCCCCTTCACCCCGATGCAAATACCACGGCAATGTGGATGGCATCTGCTGATCGAGGACAGATTGTAAGAGAGCCAGTTTTGCTTGGTAATAGGGGCGAATCACTTGGATGGAGATTTCGGCTAAGGCCCCGGATTGGATGGCTTGGGCTGCGATCGCTTGTCCATATCGCCCAGAATGAATACAGACATTGGTTTGGAAGGCTTCTAAAGTTTGAATGATACGCTCATCCCCAATGGCAATACCAACGCGTTCCCCGGGTAAACCTGCTTTGGACAAACTCATGCAGTGGACGACGTTATTCCCCAAAATGGGCATGATCTCGGTGTAGTTGAGGCTGGGGTAGGGCGGCCCATAGGCAGAGTCGACAAAGACTGGAATATCATATGGGGCAGCACGATCGGCAATCTGTCTCACTTCAGATTCGCTCAGGACGTTCCCCGTTGGATTACAGGGGCGAGAAAAAATGATACAGCCTGTAGTGTGATCAAAGTGAAGTTGATCAAAATTCGGTCTGTATTTAAACCGATGCGCCGTTTCATCAACCTCTAAGGTGGGTTGATAGGCTTTTAGGGCTTCAGGCGTCAGACATATCCCACCATATCCGGTGTAGTCCGGTGAGAGGGGCAAGACAATCTTTTTGAGCTGACCGGTGTCCGTTGTCCCACCAAAAGCATTCGCCGCCAGGAAATAGAGGGCTTGGCTTCCCGGCGTAATCAGAATGTGACGGTCCCTGAGCGTTAAACCATAATGCTGTTTAAAATCTTGTTGAATGGCCTCGATTAGGGGCTGATAGCCTTGGCTGGTGCCATAACGGCAGACGACTTCACCATATTCGGAACTCCCTAACAATTGGGCGGTGCAGTCTCGCCACAGTTGTTCGACAGCTGGCAAGATAACGGGGTTGCCTGCACTCAAATTGATAAAGGATTCATCAGGATTGGTGTCCAAGGTTTCGACGATGTCTTTCATGATGGCGCGGACGCCCGTCCTAGCAGACATCTGATGGCCAATTTGAGAAAGCGTTAAAGGCATTGATGATAAGCCAAGCAAGAAGAGTTTATCGTTGTTAACGAATGACCATACCCTGCAATGCGAGTAGGGCAGATCCGAATATCTTAGGGGGTGTGGGCTAAACTCGCAATCCCTTCAAGATCAGTTCTAGGCCATAGAACCAGCAGCAACAGGTGGATAACCGACGTTGTTATCCATTCATCAGCGAGTTAGTGCTAAGGATCAAACAATAAATCTAGCAATCTCTGAAAATTATCTAAAGTGGGATGGTGCTTATAGTGTCGCAGTCTCTCAATACAGTATTGCTTATTGGGCTGAAACCAGAGAGGAACCAGTAACGGTGCGATTGTAGTTCCCCAAAACAAGCCCTGAGTCAGACTCGTCACATTAGCCAACCGACGGGTTTTACTGGCACTGCTGAAATCCAGTAAAACAGGACCTTGGGTTGTCACAATGCTATGTGCCGTTACACATCGAAGGTTGCCATGATCGAGGCCTGCTTGATCGAGTTGAAACGCTTGCCAAAGCAGTTGGGTGAGGTGAGATTGAAGGGTTACCCGACTCAATGCCAGGGGAGATTGTAACCAAGCCAGTAGCGGATGCCCTTTCACATAGTCCATCCGTAAGAAATTGGGACTATTTCCCAGAAGTCGAGGGCCAATTTTTTGCGTATTAGCAAGGGTCAACATCGTTGCTTCGTGAGTCAAGGAGGCACGAGAAGCATCTGTTCTTCTCACCTTCAGCGCAACCTGCTCCCCCTGACACTGAGCTAACAAAACTAACCCACAATAGCCTAATCCCAAGCAGTGCCAGCCTTGAACCTGCCTGGGTCCCCAATCATAAATGGCTGTGATGCCCAGATCGGCCAATTCGGAGATGCGATCACAACCTACTCGATCATCAGGATAGGCTAGCAGTCTCTGTTGAGGGGATTGAAGAACTTCAGCTAAAGGAACAGCCGTTAATCCAGTTAAGTCCACTTTGATTGTTCAGAGCCCTAATTCGGCGCCACCTTGCAAGTCATTAAATGATAGCGGTCTCTAGCCAAGAATCCTGCTTGTGAGTAGAGTCGTTTTGCTCTGTCGTTGGCACGGGCCACTTCTAAATGCAAAGCAGCAATATCTAGGCTGGCAGCCTGTCGAATTACAAAGTCTAAGACTTGTTTACCAATGCCTTGTCCCCGAGCACTCTCGACGAGAAACAGCTCATCGATAAATGCGTCTCGACCTCCTAACTCAATGCTGTAGCCAAAACATAAAGCAACATACCCTACCAATTTGCCGAAGGTGAAGATCAACCACACTCGTCCAACTGGAGAGTCAGGAGCAAGCAAAGGTAATACAGCATTATGCCGTTGCTGTTCCGATAAACTAATCTGTTCAAATTCATGATAGGCACGCACTAACGGTAATAAATCTGCGACGTGAGAGTCATTTGCAACTTGGAAGCAAGGGCTATCCATCTTTGGAGCTGAGGGCAGTATTCATCTAGAAGGGGGAACCAAAAGTTAAAACGAATGAACTGAACGTAATGCAGCTCCTGCCCTTCCTCCATGAGAAGATTGCGGCGGAATATGAATCTTAAACTCATGGCGTAAATCGCAGAGGCGTTGATCCAAATAAGCAGCATAATTTTCGGCAGGCCAACGACGCTTCATGCGCAATGCCTGAAGCACGTTCATCAAGATCTGAGGAATACTCTTCAGCCAAGTTTTGAGCAAATGCCGATGTCCAATCTCTGCCAATACACTCCGGTGGTCTTGATGGCGGTTAACACGATGCATGGCTTGCAGTGACACTGTTGTTCCCAAAGCAGTCCAGACATGAGCCAAGATCTCGCCATCTAAATGAGTGGGACAACCAAACAAAACATGAATGGCATCATGCATATCGATGTCCGCTAGCAACTCCGGTGCTACCGTGTTTGAGGCATCATTTTCAGTTACTTCAGCCTGGTGAAATTCATAAATCCCCTGTCGAAGCGTTTGGGTGGATTGGGGATTGAGATATTGAAGCGCAGCCATACCAGATACCTCGAATAACTTAGCGGAACAGTCAGGTGCCAAAGGGGATTTTGACGCTGCTTCCAGCGTAGTGGATATTAAGGCTGTCTCTGGGCATGGGCAGGCTTGGCTTCTGTAATCCCTTGTGCTTCAAGAACCACAGCTGCTTTAAAAATCGTGTTCTCATCATAGGGGCGAGCGATCAGCTGGATGCCAACGGGCAGTTCTCCCGGTAGGAAGATCGGCACTGAGAGCACGGGTAAGCCAATAAAGGATAGGGGTTGGGTGTAATAGCCCAGATGGGGACGAATGGGCACCGTTTGTCCATCTAGCTCCATAGTCGTCTGCTCAATGAATGGGGCCGAACAAGGCGTTGTGGGAGCAATAATCATATCTACAGTCTTGAAAATTTCGCAAACCTGATCACGATACCAACGACGAAAACGCTGGGCTTGCAGGTACCAGCTATTCGGCATCATCGCTCCAGCGACAAAGCGATCGCGGGTAGCCGGGTCAAAGTCCTGTAGACGCGTTTGTAGTCGCGGTAAATGGAGTTGACTCCCCTCACTGGCGGTAATCAGGTAGGCGGCGGCTCTAGCCCGAGCCGATTCAGGTAAGGTCACGGTTTGGGTGACTTGTAGGGCGGATGATACTTTGTCTAGGGCCTGGGCTACGGTGGGGGTCATGCCTCGGGCGAAATGATCGGTTGCGAGGGTCTTCGACCGGCCTGTGGCCATCGCAACCCGTATCCCGGTCATATCCCCAGATAAATCAGGCGTAACCGGCGGACGGTCTGTACAAATTGGGTCGAGAGGGTCCGATCCTTGAAGCACCTCAAAGGCCAGAGCAATATCTTCCACAGAGCGAGCAAAGGGACCAATATGATCCAAGCTGCTAGAAAACAGGTAGGCTCCCGCCCGAGACAGACGGCCATAGGTGGGCTTGAAGCCATAGACGCCACACAACGAAGCTGGCACCCGAATGGAACCATTGGTATCAGAGCCTAAGGTCAAAGGCACCAGACCAGCCGCCACCGCCGCCGCCGATCCACCCGAGGAGCCACCGGATATTCGAGTCGGATCATGTGGATTGGGGGTAACGCCATAGTGATGATTGATGGTGACAAAGCCATAGGCATATTCATCCATATTCAGCGCTCCCACCAAGATTGCGCCTGCGGCTTTGAGGCGGGCCACCGCAGTTGCATCTTGAGTTGCAGGTGGCTGGCTTTGATTAATTTTGGATCCGGCTAAGGTGACCGTTCCAGCAATATCAAACAGGTTTTTGACCGCAAATGGGACTCCTGCTAAAGGGCCTACGGTTTCTCCCGCAGCCAGCTTGCGATCAAGGGTTGCGGCATTAGCTAAGGCAGAAGCCTTTAGAAGTGTCGTAAAGCAGTTGTGATCCTCTCGACTAGAGATATGCGTCAATGCTGCTTCAACGATGGATGTGGCTGAACGCTCTCCGGTTTTGACCTGGTGAGCAATTTGAGCTGCCGTCAAACTCATGGTTCAAACTGAGGCGCAGCCTCTAAGGTATCCGGCAAAGGAAAATTTAAAACGGGCTGGGCAATTCTGTGGATTTGCTCAAAGCTCTCAACCACTCCTGGGAGCTGATCTAGGGGTATCGATAGTTCAAGTAGCTTAGCCATCTCAGTCACATACGCTGAGGTAAAAGCATCCGAATCATTAGATGGTGAAGCTGAAGGCTTTGACATGCGGCAGGTATAAAGGGGCAACAGGTCTAGAATAACGGACCCATCAACGAATCGAGGGCGCTAGCTTCCTCGCTGTTGAACAAATAGCACCCCAGGGATGTCCTCAATTCCGCTCATAATATAAATAGTGCATAACGACTATCGCCCCTAAAGGAATCCATGGCTAGAGACCTGAGAAAATTTATCCAACGCCTCGAAGAGCGAGGCCAACTCAAACGTATCCAAGCCTTGGTAGATCCCAAACTAGAAATTGCTGAAATTTCGGATCGGATGTTACAGCAGGGCGGTCCAGGGCTACTGTTTGAGAACGTTAAAGGTTCTGACTACCCCGTGGCGGTGAACCTGTTGGGCACCGTGGAGCGCACTTGCTGGGCGATGAATATGGAGTCCCAATCCGAGTTGGAGGATCTGGGCAAAAAGTTGGCGATGCTGCAGCAGCCCAAACCGCCAAAAAAACTCAACCAATTTATAGACTTTGGCAAAGTCCTGTTTGATGTGGTCAAGGCCAAACCCCAGCGGGATTTGCTGCCCCCATGTCACCAGGTGGTGCTCAAGGATGAGCAGGTGGATTTAAATAAAATCCCCATGATTCAGCCCTATATCGGGGATGGCGGCAAGGTGGTGACCTTTGGCTTGGTGATTACCAAGGACTGTGAAACGGGGACACCCAATGTGGGGGTGTATCGTCTGCAGTTGCAGTCGAAGAACACCATGACGGTGCAGTGGCTGTCGGTGCGAGGCGGAGCGCGGCATTTACGCAAAGCGGCAGAACAAGGGAAGAAACTGGAGATTGCGATCGCAATCGGTATCGATCCCCTCATCATCATGGCCGCTGCCACCCCTATCCCCGTCGATCTTTCAGAATGGCTGTTTGCCGGTCTCTATGGTGGCAGTGGAGTACACCTAGCCAAGTGCAAGACCGTCGATTTGGAAGTGCCTGCCCAAAGTGAGTTTGTTCTAGAAGGCACAATTACCCCTGGTGAAACAGGCGTAGATGGTCCTTTTGGCGATCATATGGGCTACTACGGCGGTATCAATGAGGCCGCTCCACTGATCCAGTTTCACTGCATGACCCACCGCAAGAATCCAATTTATCTGACCACCTTTAGCGGTCGTCCCCCAAAAGAAGAAGCGATGATGGCCATTGCTCTGAATCGGATTTACACACCGATTTTGCGACAGCAGGTCTCAGAAATTGTGGACTTCTTTTTGCCCATGGAAGCCCTGAGCTATAAAGCTGCGGTAATTTCCATTGATAAAGCCTATCCAGGCCAGGCTCGGCGGGCAGCTTTGGCCTTCTGGAGTGCCTTACCCCAATTTACCTATACCAAATTTGTGATTGTCGTGGATAAGGAGGTCAATATTCGCGATCCACGCCAGGTGGTCTGGGCAGTATCTTCTAAAGTCGATCCGGTGCGAGATGTATTTATCTTGCCGGAAACGCCCTTTGATACCCTCGACTTTGCTAGCACTAAGATTGGCCTAGGGGGGCGCATGGGCATTGATGCCACGACTAAAATTCCCCCAGAAACGGATCATCCTTGGGGAGAACCCCTCAAAGCCGATCCAGATGTAGCAGCGATGGTGGATCGCCGTTGGGCTGAATATGGTCTAGCAGAGCTGAAGTTGGGTGAAGTAGACCCAAATTTATTTGGTTATGAGATTCCCTAAGTTTGATTTTAAGCCTCCTCAATTCCAGCATGCGATGAAATCATTAGTGAAAACCATGGTTCTCTATTGGAGGTATAGCGTGTTGCGAACTAAGATCACGCTGCATCTTGATTTGAGCATAGTTATTCCGTTTCGCGATACATGTCACGACTTCAAAACCTTGCCAAAGGTCTGATACTTGTAGCTCTGGTAACGGGACTTTACAACTTTGTGGATCGGGTGGTGCTAACCAATCCAGTGGCTCAATCAGACACAAGGACCAAAAACTATGTGAAAGCCCAGCGTCGGATTCAGCAGGCCCTGGTAACACAGGCTTCTGAGCTAGATTTAAGTGGACTATATCTAACTCAACTTCCATCTGAGCTCCACAAGCTCTCCAAGCTGAAAGAGCTAAACCTCGATAGAAATCGACTAAACACTCTACCACCTGAAATTGGACAGCTGACCCATCTGCAAAAACTACATATCGGAAATAATCAACTTCAGAGCTTACCTTCTGAAATTGGACAGCTGTCCAATCTGCAAATACTAGACCTTTGGAGCAATCAACTGACGAGTCTGCCACCTGAAATTTTTAAGCTTACTAGACTGCAACATCTAAACCTTGCGAGTAATCAACTGACAAACCTCCCCCCCGAAATCGCACAGCTTTCCAAACTGCAAGAACTTAACCTAAGGAATAATCAACTGAGCGGTCTACTCCCTGAAATCACTCAGCTTTCCAAACTGGAAGCGCTCAACCTTGGGGAGAATCAAGTGGACAGACTCCCCCCTAACATCGGACA
>NZ_JANQOP010000365.1 GCF_028285745.1 Acaryochloris sp. IP29b_bin.137
CTTGGTGGCCGAAGTGAACTCCTGACTCAAGCATTTGAGCCAAACTAATAACGGGCATATTGTTCTCCTATTCGGGTTTCAACCTCCATCTGAGTGCATCTCTAAGTAAGCGACTGCTATCTAGAAACACCCGAATTCTCAGATGTGTGAAGTGTTAATAACCTTTACAAAATAGCACAACTCTTGGCGTCCCACATGCCTTTTTGTGAGGTCCTTTTACTGGGGATAAGCCCCTCGATGTCCGTTCCCGCTCTGGTCAGTTATGAACGTTTTACCAGGGACGAAAATTCAGTGTATTGGGATGAACTAAACGTGCAATCCTGGCATTGAGTCAAGATCGCTCCCCCTTTTTGGGTTTAATAGTTTTTATATACCAGCAGCAATATTTGTCATAGCAATATTTTTATACTTGAGGTAAACCTGGACTTGTGGATCACACAGCGGCCCAATTGCAGCGGTTAGCAATAGCCCCACAGCAACTCCAAGATCAGCGGATTGATTTGACGCCTGATCAACGACATTATCTTTGTGATGTGTTGCGGCTTGCCCATGGCGATCGCTTTATTGCCCTAAATGGGCAGGGAAAACTCTGGTTGGCTGAGTTGTTACCCAATGCTGCCGAAGCAGTGACATTGCAGGCGCTGGATGAACAGACTGAGCTGGCGGTGCCAATGAGGCTACTGGCCGCCCCACCCAAAGGCAATCATTTCGACCAAGTGGTTCGGAGTGTGACGGAATTGGGGGTGAGTCACATTGTGCCGCTGATCAGCCAGCGAACGCTACTAAGGCCGAGTCCTAATCGCATTCAACGTTGGCAAAGAATTGCCACGGAAGCTGCTGAGCAGTCTCATCGACAAATCATTCCTCAAATTCTGGAACCAGTCTTATTCAGTGAGGGGGTTACACAGGATAAAGATGGGGATAATTGGCAACGATATATCTGCATCGTTGATGCCGCAGCACCGAATTTCCTACACTGTTTGAGTCAAGCGCCTCACTGGCAGAGGCATACAGGTGTTGCCGTTATGATTGGTCCGGAGGGGGGGTGGACCGATGCAGAGAAACAGCAGGCTCAAGCGGCAGGATATCAAGCGGTCTCTTTAGGGCAAAGGACCTTAAGGGCGGTCACGGCAACTTATATGGCCGTATCCGTTGCGATCGCACATCTAGAACTACAAACCGCGTACGAAGGGGGAACAGTATGCACCAAGAAATCGCCATAGCACTGGACCGTCAAGACTATGAGATGGCCTCTCAGCTGATTCAAGCGGTACCCGACAGTGACCCATGGGGCAAACTCTATCTGGGGCAACTGCAAGCCGCTCAATCCCATTATGAGCAGGCAGAGCAGACCTTCCGATCTTTGCTACAGCAAGACTATGGCCCCAAAATTGCCCAAGCCGCTCGCCAAGGTCTCAAACAAATTCAGGATCATGCCAAGGCTGTTCGGCAAGAAAAACTGAGCCAGGCTACCGCGAATCCAGAGCAGACTCAGATCGGAGCCCTAATTTTAGAGGCCTTACCCTCAGATGCTAAAACAGATGCCGCACTTCAATTTTCCAAGATTATGCAGGTTGAACCCTACACGGCTCGTATGCTGATTCCCAGCCGAGGGTGGCGTCTCTATCGGATTGGTCCCATTGGGGAGCTAGTCATGTATGGAGAGGAACTGCAAACAGCTGGAATTCCCAACTTTTCGATTACCTTGAACCAAGTCCAACAGATTAAGGTTCATCAAGTGTGCTACTTCAAAACCTCGCAGCCTTTCCCGGAAGTGTGGGTGTCTGATCATCATTCCCAGCAAACAAGCGCTTTTAAGTTTGACTGGTCTGAAGTCACTCAGCGGGTTGAAGGGCTAGTGCCTATTTTTGAAGAGGTCGTTGATCGCGATCCTCGTGGCAAACTGCAGCGCAAAGAAAAAACGCAGGATCACGCTCAGTTTTGTGATTTACATCTACTGAAAAAAGGCTGTATTTTGCGCTTTTATGACGCGGCCTATCAGTTTAATCAAGGGATTCAACTCACGGAGGTGGATCGGGAAACCTCTTGGGCAAATTGGCGCGGTTTAACCACCTTACTGACTCAAAACTTGCCTCATGCAACCACGTGGTCAGACTTTACCTCTTTTGCAGATACTGCGGTTGAACAGCTTGAGCTGCTTGGCCCGTTTGAATCTTATATCAACTTGTTACGAAGAGAAGATAGTAAATGGGATCAGGCTTTTCACCTTTACAGCAGCCTAGCAATGCTGAAACCATTGGCATAAAAGGCAGTCCATAGGCATCGTTTAGGGGGCAGGTGGACTGAACTTGCCCCGATGTGAGTTTCTCTAGCAAGTTGATCTAGGATAAATAGGTGACTTGAAGGATGGATCGTTAAGCAGCGTAGGTTAGTTTCAGGTTCACCATCTCCCACCTAAAATTTGCGTAAATTGATGAACGTTCCTGTTTCAAATTGCCCCGTCCCGCTGGAGCAACAGCCCCTCAATGAGTATCAAAGCCTAAAAGAATCCTGTTTTTTTCGATGGGCCACCTTAGAAGACGCCGCATATCTCAACAAAGGATTTCGTTTAGGTAGTATTACCAGTCTTATCGCTGCGCCCTTTGCTGCAACTAGCTTTTCTCTAACAGAGTCTTTGAGCCAGTTTTGCTTAACATTATGTGTTGTAGCGACTGGAATGCTTTTGCTATTGGTCTTGCGACTTTACTTAGGTTGGTCTTATGTGTGCGATCGCCTCCTCAAAGAAAAAATTTTCTATGAAGAAACAGGCTGGTATGACGGCCAATATTGGACAAAACCACCAGAGGTGTTAGATCGAGAACGATTAATCGGCACCTACGAAGTACAACCCATTTTGCAGCGGTTACGTCGGAGTTTAGGGCTCTTGGGTATCCTTCTGCTTGGGGAAGTAAGCCTATGTCTTTTGATCGTGACCACCTGACTCGCCAATCTACAGACAAATATATTTACCCAATAGGCATCAAATGCTAGAGTCTTACGCATGACCATGGGAAAACGCAATCATAGCCCTGCACTAGAGATCCATCTGCTGCGGGAAGGGATTATTGAATCCAAGCACCAAGCTGAAGCCGTCGTCTGCGATACCAAGGGCCGAATGCTGTCTCTCGCAGGACAACCTGATACCTCTTGCTTTATTCGATCAGCATTAAAACCGTTACAGGCTCTAGTTGTTGTCACCAGTGGCACAATGGAGCATTTTGATCTAAATGATCGAGACTTAGCCGTGATGTGTGGGTCGCATCACCACACTGTGGAGCAAGTTCGGCAAGTCTTTAATATTCTCTGGCATTGCGATATTGATCCTACAGCCTTGCAGTGTCCCACCCCAGAAGGCCTAGATAGTCCCTTAGAACATAATTGCTCGGGTAAACATGCAGGCATGTTGGCGGTTTGTCAACAATGCCAGTGGCCCCTGCAAACCTATATGGGGGCCCGCCATCCGCTTCAGCAACTGATTCTTAGTCAAATGGCTGAATTGCTAAAAATGCCAGCGGCAGAATTTATGAGCACCCATGACGATTGTGGTGTACCCACCTACTATATGCAGTTGGAGCAAATTGCCACCCTCTATGCTCACCTCAGCGCTGGCAATAATTTGAATATTGAGCGCGTCATCCGGGCAATGATTCACCACCCTACCTTAGTTGCTGGGCAAGGCCGATTCGATACAGACTTAATGACTATAGCTGCAGGAGAATTAGTCAGTAAATCTGGGGCAGAAGGGGTGCAATGCGTTGGCCGCATTGGTGAAGGTCTGGGCTTAGCCATTAAAGTCAAAGATGGGGCGAAGCGGGCAAAGTACGCAGTTGCCATCCACTTATTGCGAGAACTCGGATGGCTAGAGCCTAGCCATGCTGATACCCTCGCAGACCGCTACTTAAGTCTTAGCGATTATAAGCGCTTAGAAGTCAATGGCGAATTAGTAATGATTTAAGGGCTTAAACGAGATGCGTCTCAACAGCACTGACTAAACGGTCTGTCCATTGAGCGGCCATCTCCATCTCGCTGGCTTCCACCATGACGCGAATAAGGGGTTCTGTGCCGGAGGCCCGCACTAGAATTCGGCCTTGATCACCCATATCATTGGTCGCTCGGTGAATGAGGGCTTGTAGGGGTTGGCAATCCTGCCAATTCCGTCTGCGATCGCGATCCTCAACCCGCACATTTTTAAGGATTTGTGGGTAAGTTTGAAAGCTTTCATCCACCAGACAGGAGAGGCGGGTTTTGTTTTGGCAAACAATGGTTGCCAGATGCAACGCTGTTAACAGACCATCGCCGCTGACGCCATAGTGAGGACATAAAATATGACCGGACTGCTCGCCCCCCAGCATGGAGCCGTGTTTTAACATTTCTGCATGGACATTTTGGTCCCCCACAGCCGCACGGATAAGGGTACCTCCC
This sequence comes from Acaryochloris sp. IP29b_bin.137, assembly GCF_028285745.1. Lineage (GTDB taxonomy): Bacteria > Cyanobacteriota > Cyanobacteriia > Thermosynechococcales > Thermosynechococcaceae > Acaryochloris. The sequence goes on from NZ_JANQOP010000365.1 coordinate 4,423, forward strand.
TGCCGCTGCCAAGCCAGTTCAAACCCCAAGTTGGACATCACGGTGGCCACAATTAGATTATTGGGCAATTGGCTTTGCTGTTGTAGGGCTTTACCCCAAAGGTAGAGAATATAGTCACCGTCGACGGTACGGCCTTGGCAGTCAATCGCCAGCACCCGATCCGCATCGCCATCAAAGGCAAAGCCCACATCCGCATTATGCAAAGCAACGGCAGCTTTTAAGGGCTCCAAATGGGTTGAACCACAGTTGACATTAATCCGATCACCATCGGGTTGATCATGTAAACAAATCACCTCCGCCCCCATCGCCTGAAAGACCGCCGGAGCGAGCTGTGTAGCGGCTCCCCAGGCCAGATCGAGCACCACTTTCAGCCCCTGGAAATCAACTTGGGATTGCAGCGGGCCTTGAATGGCTTCTGTATAAGCCTGGGTGAGCTCAGGTCGGTAAAAATGATGGCCCCACTTCGTGGACGGCTGTTGTTGCTTGTAAGCCTTAATCCGCTGTTCAATTTGTTGCTGAGCGTGTGGGGGCAGTTTGGTGCCATTAGCTTGGAAAAACTTAATGCCGTTATCGGCCGGGGGGTTATGGCTCGCAGAAACCATGACGCCGCCCACCGCTTCAGTATGGTGAGTTAAATAGGCAACGGCAGGGGTTGGACACAATCCCACATGCCAAACATCCAATCCTGCCGCTGTCAGACCAGCTGACAGGGCCATCGCCAGCATATCGCTGGAGTTACGAGAGTCTTGTCCGAGAATAAAAGGCTGATGAGGCGATGCATGTTGTCCGAGTTCGAGGCCTGCACAGAAACCGACTTGGAGCGCAAGCTGTGGCGTCAGGTGCTGGCCGACATGGCCCCGAATTCCATCGGTTCCAAATAAGTTGACATCCTTGGCTGCTGCCACCACCTTTCGCACTAGTTTGGTCGGCTGAATCGTTCGATCGCTTTTAGGAACACTTTTTCGCTGAGATTGAGAAGTAACAGACATTGGATAATACTCTCCACACCAAAGCTGTACGCGTTCAAACAGAGACTAGCAGTATCCATCGTGGAGATAGGCACAAAAGTTTCCTATTTGAACGTCCGTAAGCTTAACACTTTGGATAGAAAATAGCATGTTCATGGAGCGCGTTGCTGTGTGGCTCGGGAGGAGAATGGGCTAGAATATCGCGGTAGCCTTAGCTAGAGCTTTTTTTGTAGATTAAGTCCTCTCTACCGATTTAACTTGTTTTTTTGAGTAGGCTCTATCCTTCAGGATCCATGTCGTTTTCCAACTCATCTTTTTCTCTACAACGGCGTCAACGGTCTCAGCGGAATGTTGGATCGGGGGCGCGCAAGTTCGTGTTTGGCGGCTTTATCAGTCTGTTGCTTTTTGGCGCTATTGTTCCTCGCCTCAGCTTTTTACAAATTACTGAAGGTGCCCTGAATCTTCAGCGGGCGGAGGAAAACCGGGTACGTCTCATACCCAAGCGTCCTGAGCGAGGCAAAATCTTAGATCGAAAAGGTCGGATCCTCGCCAATAGCACCTATACATACTCCGTATTTGTCTGGCCCATTGCCCAAAAAGATGAGAAATGGCCCCAAACCTTGGAGGTTTTATCTTCGATCCTTAAAATGCCTGAAGCTGAAATTCAGGAGCAAGTTGAGGTCGAGGGGTATAACTCAACGTCCTTGGTCCGCGTTGCCCAGGGGCTGAGTTTCCCGCAAGTGGTGGCATTATCGGAGCGGATGAGCGATATTGTGGGCGTCGAAATTGATAAGGAAGCGATTCGCTATTATCCCCACGGTGAACTGGCCTCTCAAGTGATTGGGTACATTGGCGAAATTAGTGAAGAAGAGTTAGCCCAAAAGCAAGATCAACCTTATCGTTTGGGAGATGTGGTGGGTCAGTTGGGAATTGAATCCTCCTACGAACAAAAGCTCCGAGGAACCTGGGGCGGCAACCAAATTGAAGTGGATGGAGCAGGCCGGATCGTTCAAATCTTGGGTCAGAAATTACCCATCGCTGGAAAGGATGTCAAACTTACCCTGGACTTAGATGTGCAGAAGGCGGCTGAAAAAGCTTTAGGCAAACGGCAAGGGGCGGTGGTTGCGATTAATCCTAAGAATGGTGCAGTGATCGCCATGGCCAGCTATCCAGGCTTTAATCCCAACTGGTTTGCCAAGCGGGTTACGGAAAAGCAATGGCAAGAGTTGCAAAATCGCAAATTCCCCTTTGTAAATCGGGCTATGCAAGCCTTCCCCCCGGCCAGTACGTTCAAGATCGCTACTGCGATCGCAGGGATTGAATCCGGTAAATATGCACCCAATGCGCTAGTGGCCACCTCAGCCTCCGTGCATGGCGTGGGAGACTGGAATGGCGCTGGTTTTGGGGTGATTGGCTTTCAAACGGCACTGCAGTGGAGTAGCAATACCTTTTTTGGCCGGGTGGGGGTCGGTACCAGTCCCAAAATTTTAATCGAGTGGGCTAAACGGTTGGGGGTTGGCGAGAAAACAGGCATCGATATTCCTGGCGAATCCTCCGGCTTTATCCCTGATCCAGCCTGGAAAAAAGAGGTCTTTAAGGACTCCTGGTATCCGGCAGACACTGTGATGGTTTCCATTGGCCAAGGGGCCGTCCAGCTTAGTCCCCTGCAGGTGTCGCTGATTTTTGCGGCAATTGCTAATGGGGGCTATAAAGTCAAACCCCACCTGATTCATTCTGATCAGCCCGATAAAGAGTGGCAGACTCCACTCAACTTAAAACCCAAAACGTTAAACACCATTCGTTCTGGTTTGCGGGCCGTAGTCACGAGCGGCACAGGGCAGGCGTTGAATGTGCCCAGCATCCCCCCTGCCGCAGGTAAAAGCGGTACAGCAGAAGATCCGCCCCGATCGTCCCATACGTGGTTTGGGGCTTATGCCCCATTTGACAATCCCGAAATTGTGGTGGTTGCCTTTGGCGAAAATACGGGGGGTGGCGGCGGTTCCACCGCAGGCCCGATTGCCCTTAAGGTGCTAGAGGCTTACTTTAAAGCCCAGAAAAAATAACGCTCATTAAGGATCGTTGACGGTCATTGTCAGTTTTTTTTCGCCAACTCTACAATGAGGGTGAATGATTTCGGCTTGCCATCTCAGGACAAGTAAGGCTTATCGACACAATTTACGGCAATCTTAAAGGCTTAAAGTCTAATCAGCTTAAACAGCTTCGGCGACTCTATCACCAGCGACTCCCGAGCGATCGGATCACGACTTCTGAGTTTGCTCAGCGCCTGGCTGCCATCAGTACAGATATTCATCAGCCCATCAGCACCTACCTGAATCGTCGGGGTCAAGTGATCCGAGTGGGGGTAGGGTCGCCTCGGCAAACTCAAATTCCGCCCTTAGAATTACCCCGCTATGGTGCCGATCGTCTGAGCGGTATTCGGTGCGTGGCTACAACCCTCAAGCAGGACCTGCCGAAAGAGTCTGCCTTAACAGCAATGGCCTTACAGCGTTTAGATGCTTTAGCCGTATTAACCATGACGGGGTCTGGCTTCGAACGACGAGGGGGTGGGGCCACTGGCTATGTGCGATCCACCTATCTGGCCCATCTTGTTCCTGATCCAACTACGCCTTGGACTATTTCGTCTCCCTTAAGCCTGGAGCAACTCGCTCAACAGAACTTGATGGATTTGGTCGAAGCCCTTGAATCAGAGTTTAGTCGGTCACTCCCCAACCGTGCCTCGACTGCAGCCTCGGCAGCCGAGCAAGTTTTGATTGTTGGCATGATCCCCCAAAGTGTCTCTCAACCAGAGATGGATGCCAACTTAGCCGAAGTGGCGCTCCTAGTGGAGAGTGCTGGAGGAGTTGTAGTGGAGACGATTCATCAAAAGCGCGCCCATCCCCATCCCCAAACCGTCGTCGGTGCCGGTAAAGTCAAAGAAATTGCTCTCAGGGCTCAAACTTTAGGCATAACGCTGATTGTCTTTAATCAGGATCTTTCACCGTCCCAAGTGCGTAATTTAGAGACCCAAATCGGCATTCGCATCGTTGATCGCACTGAAGTTATTTTGGATATCTTTGCCCAACGGGCCCAATCTCAGGCCGGAAAACTACAGGTGGAATTGGCTCAGTTAGAGTATATGCTGCCTCGATTGGCGGGTCGAGGACAAGCCATGTCTCGCTTGGGGGGTGGCATTGGCACCCGAGGTCCTGGGGAAACGAAGTTAGAGACGGAAAGGCGGGCTATTCAGCGCCGCATCAATACTTTGCAACAAGCGGTGAATCAGTTGCAGGCTCATCGCTCTCGTTTACGTCAACGTCGCCAGCATCAGCGAGTCCCGTCCGTGGCCGTAGTGGGGTATACCAATGCGGGCAAATCTACCCTCTTAAATGTGTTAACCAATGCCGAAGCCTATACGGCGGATCAGCTATTTGCCACCCTAGACCCCACGACCCGGCGTCTGAGTATTCCCGATCCTGAAACCCACCAAATGCGTACCCTGGTGTTAACGGATACGGTGGGATTTATCCATAATTTGCCGCCCCCGCTGATGGATGCCTTCCGAGCCACGTTGGAAGAGGTGACCGATGCGGATGCCCTACTGCACGTTGTTGATCTATCCCATCCCGATTGGGAAAACCATTTGCGTTCGGTGATGGATTTGCTGGCAACCATGCCCGTTACCCCAGGGCCAGGATTGATTGCCTTTAACAAAATGGATCAAGTCAGCAGTGAAGCGCTGGCCTCAGCCCAAGACCAGTTTCCGCAGGCAGTTTTTATCTCGGCCCAAGATCGACTTGGCTTGAACACGCTCCGACAAAAATTGTTGGAACTCATCAATTATGCGGATTGCCAAATCTCTGCGTCATCATAGTTGTTAGTTTTCAAGTTGAGACATGATGCTGACCTAGTGGCCCATGGCGATATCCAAGCGCAAAAGTTCATTGAACAATGCATACTTGAGTTTCTCCAAAGCGGTGCCTTGAGTGATCAATATCACGAACCTCATCATCTGAAATCACTGTGTCATCGCTGTATTCGCTGGAAACTCATTGTAGTCATCACAGGAGTCAGGGAGCAGACCATGTTGATTCGACGCCACCGTTTTCAGGAAGAGCAACCCCAACCTCAAGTCCAAGCAGAATGGATGCTGGTTAATGGGCAACTCGTATGTGAGTGGCAACCGCGGGTTGTTGAAGCTGAAACTGATCACCCACTTTACCTATCAAACCGTCACAAAGCAGCTTAACTCCCGTAGGATTTGAACAGTAACTGATGCCTACCGTCATATTGTTCACTTCAGAGTTAGGGTCTGACCCATGATTCAGCTAACAGTTTCAGATATGGCTTGTTCAGCCTGTGTGGAAAGAATTGAGGCTGCGATCGCAGCCGTTGATACCCAAGCCACTCTAACCGCCAATCTGGACACGAAAGAACTCCAAGTCTCTTCTCAACATTCAGAAGCAGACATTCGGCAAGCGATTATCTCTGCTGGTTATACGCCTACTTAATCCTGTCAAATGTCCAAGCTAGATCCTAATCCTTTACCTGCAGATGAAGGATGGACGTTATGCCTTTTTTGCCAGAGGACGGATAAATTGTTGGCAGGCATGTTAACTATTTTCTCCAGATGCAAACCATTTTGGGCGGCAACCTGGTTGACATCATCCAGCTGGCGAATTCCCCACTCAGGATTACGATGTCTCAACGATCGATCAAAGGACTGATTGCTGGGCACTGTCGGCTGTTCTGCTTGAATAAATGGTCCATAAAAATACAGCAGACCTTTGGGTGGCAGAAGCTGAGCAGCTCCAGCGATTAATCCTTCTGTTGCTGACCAGGGAGCAATATGAATCATATTGATATTGATGATCGCCACTAATTCAGAGTTCACCCTACTGGATTGAGCCAAAGCCTTAATAACCGTTTCAGGCCAATCCTGTTGTAAAACATCTATCGCAATGGGCGGGCAAAGATTATCAGCACAAGCTTGATGTTGCCAAGCCGCGATACTGTGCAGTTGGTCTTGGGATTGATCACTCGGCAACCAAACCAATGAGGGAAACTGCTGAGCAAAGAAAGCGGCATGCTCTCCTGTGCCACTCGCAATTTCGAGAACAAGTCCGTGCTGAGGCAATGCTTGTTTGAGAACCGCCAAAATGGGATGACGGTTCCGCTGAACCGCAGGGGCATATTGGCGTTGATCTTGCTCAGACATGATTTTGCGCTACCTTGGGCACTTTGTTCAACAGTTGACGTCTTCTGTTTTACATCACCAGAAATACTCTAGGTGCAGCGTTCTCGGATTATCCCAGCTCTTAAATTGTCACAAGTTCTTTCAAACCACAAGCACATGGCTGTTAGGATATCCATAAAAGAAAAGTTTTTATTAAGGAATAGTATCTGGTCCCCTCCTTGTTCACCCTCAAGTCTTGGTTTAACCTACCCATGTCTACCCCAAAACATTCAATCAGACGTTTCGCCAGCATCGCCCTCTGTGCAGGTTCTCTAGCCGTTGGTGTTCCCTTGATCAGCGAGGCACAAACTAACCCTGGTTTCAGTTTTGTATGGGGTGATGGCCCTTCCCAAAAGCAACAGTTGGGGTATGTACTAAGCTACGGAACCCCCAGACATTTGAGCGATCGCTGGCGACTCAAAATCAAACGTCAGAGTGTAGCTATTGATTCAATCAATATTACCTACCCCGACTATTTTGATGGCAAATTCAAAGAGAAAAAAATTGAACTTCGACACGCTCCGAAGAGTAGACTCTTCAATCTCAAAAAAGGGAAAAATATTCCTTTAGATTCTGTTACTGTTGATACTGAGAACGGGGTTATCGAAATTATCCCGACAGAGGTGATTCCAGCAGATACGCCTATAGAAGTGGTTGCTTCTAATGTCAGAAATCCTAGATCAGGTGGTACTTACTTCTTTAACTGCCGAATTTCTTCTCCTGGAGATGTAGGTCTCAAGCGATACATCGGCTCTTGGATTATTTCTATTTATCGTAATTAGATCTCTTGCAATATTCGTTTCATGATGTGCTACTAACTCAATCGATATCTTGCTCTGACTTGGATTTGTAGTCCTCTACCTTATTGTTAGCTGAATTATGCAAGAGGTCTATTAGTTGACTGCACAATTTACTGTATGAGTTGTGGCTCCCTTGTTGCCTAAATGATTAACTGGCCGTCAAGGGAGCCACTTGTATATTCAAAAAATTGTGACGATTCTTGAACTGTCCTTGCCTATCGTCACAGGCTAACAATCTCTATATACAGTTATGAGATACCAAGAAAACTCTTTTTATGGTCAGATGAGTTTTCTTGCTAAGTATTTAGCGTCTTTTAGTTAAATTTTGGCCTGAGATACTGCTGTGTCACCATCAGCAAATAGTTCGACAATAACATCCAAAGTTTCTTATCCTTTTACTTCCTTCATCTATTTCTTTGGCCGATCACTCGTTCTACCCGCATATTTTCGTAGTATTAAAGTCTCTGGATTAGAGCATTGTCCTCAACAAGGACCTCTTGTTATTGCACCGACACATCGTTCTCGGTGGGATGGTATCACGGTTGGCTACACCTTTGGCCGCCCTGTTATTGGTCGAGACCCTCGTTTTATGGTGACAGTCAATGAAATGAACGGTTTCCAAGGATGGTTTATTCGCCAGTTTGGGGGCTTCCCCATTGATCCAGACCAGCCGTCCATTGCCGCATTGCGGCATGGCATTGACTTATTACAAGCCAGCCAGGTACTCGTCATTTTCCCCGAGGGAGACGTAATGCGCGATCGCTATGTCCAATACCTCAAACCTGGTTTTGCCCGCCTTGCCATTCAAGCTCAGAAAAAACAAAAATTGGGCCCAGACATTAAGGTCGTGCCCGTTGCCCTTGACTACGGATGTTCAGTGCCAAAGCAAGGCTGTGGTCTCCACGTCAAAGTTGGTGTACCCCTCAACGTCACTGACTACCCAGGTCCGACCAAAAAGGCAGCAGCGAACCTCAGCAGTGACTTAAAGATTGCGCTGAATGCCTTAATTGAGGATGCTGCACTCAACCCAGAGGTCACAACATCCATACCCTCATAATCTGGATTTAGGCTAAGTCCACCCATCCCTCAGCCTTAGATCCATTCATCTGCGACTCAACTCGCAACAGGTGCTTTACTTCGTGCTGCATAATCTGCTTTAAAACCAACGGATTGCTGGGGATGTTGCAACAGCAAAAGCAGGGTAGCGTTGGTCTGTAGCTCCCGTCGTAATAAGCCCTGGAGCTCTCGCTCAATATAGCTTTTGAGGCCATTCCAGTCCACAGACTGGTCTGCGAGCTGGCTAAACTGGTCCCAACGGTTTCTTAACGCTAACTCGATCGCACTTTGGACCCACTCCTGCCATTTCTCCGACGCAATTGTGGTCACTACGCCTCTCAAATGAACTTCAGGCGCGGTTAACAGTTGACCATCGAGACCGATAGTGGCAGCGACAGTCACTAACCCATCCTCTGCTAGCCGTTGACGCTCTTCTAGCACATGAGCTTTCAAAATGCCTGCTCGATCCATCAGCTCGATACCCGAAGGGACCTTACCGTCAATTTGGATGGAGTCTGGCGTTAAAGCCACCATATCTCCATTATTGATAATCACCATATTCTCTTCCGGAATGCCCATGCTTTGGGCAGTTCGAGCATGCCTGATCAACATGCGATGCTCACCATGGACAGGCAAGAAGAATTTAGGTCGCGTTAGGTTCAACATCAGTTTTTGATCTTCTTGGCAACCATGACCTGAAACATGAATGCCATGATGTCGTCCATAAATAACGTTTGCTCCTTGCATCATCAATTGATCAATCGTGTTGACAACCGCAATCGTGTTTCCAGGAATGGGGTTTGCAGAGAAAACAACCGTATCGCCCTGCCGAATTCGAATTTGGCGATGCTCTTTACGAGCAATTCGGGACAGGGCTGCCATCGATTCCCCTTGAGACCCAGTCGTCAAAATCAAAATCTTGTGATCAGGGAGATTCCGAATAGCCTTTAGCGGTTCGAATAAACTATCAGGGCACTTTATATACCCCAGATTACGGGCATGAGCGATCACATTGAGCATTGAGCGACCGACAACCGATACAGTTCTCCCTTGCTTTTGAGCAATATCTAAAATCATATTGATGCGATGCACCGATGAGGCAAAAGTCGTCACTAACAGTCGTCCTTTTGCCTGGGCAAACACTCGCTCCAAATTGGGGTAAACCGATCTTTCTGACGGTGTAAAACCGGGCACTTCGGAATTAGTAGAATCACTAATCAGGCATAATACGCCGCGCTCTCCATGTTCTGCCAATTTTTGTAGGTCAAAATTCTCGCCGTCCACTGGAGTGTGGTCGATTTTGAAATCTCCTGTAAAAATCACGACACCAATGGGGGTATGAATGGCGACAGTGAAACTATCAGCCATGGAGTGAGTATTGCGAATAAACTCCACAAAAAAGTGTGAGCCCAAACGGACAATATCCCGAGGTGCAACCGTTTTCAGCTCTGTCTTGCCAGCGACACCTGCTTCTTCTAGTTTCCGTTGCAATAGGGCCATCGCTAGTCGAGGGCCATGAATGACCGGAATATCGATTTGCTTTAAGTGAAAGGCAATGCCCCCAATATGGTCTTCATGACCATGGGTGACAATCATGCCCTTAATTTTGTGGCGATTTTCCCGCAGATAGGTCATGTCCGGTAGAACAATATTGACACCATGCATGCCATCTGTGGGAAAGGCTAGTCCAGCATCAACCAAGATAATTTCATCTTCAAATTCAAAGACACAGGTGTTTTTACCAATTTCATGAAGACCGCCCAGAGGAATAATCTTAAGGGCTTGTTTCGTATCAGTTTCTGTCATAGGTTTCCTTCGGTATTAAAGTCTTCTGCGATGTGATGGGCAAACTGTGAAATCTACGGTTTGCAGTTGAGTGTGATGGATTTTATGGAGTTTTACTGGCGGCAAAAGTGCTGACTGCTTACATCAATGCCAGATCCGTCAAAGTGTTTTGTAGTTTTTGAAGAACCGGCTCAGGAACTTCAGAAAGGGGTAAGCGAGTTGAACCCACTTGCCACCCTTGTAGTCGAAGCGCTGCTTTAATCGGGATAGGGTTAGTCGTTGCAAACAGCGCTTTACACAGAGGGAGGACCTTGAGGTGAATCTCAGTAGCGAGTTGCGGCTCCCCTGACGAAAAGGCCACGACCATCTTTTTGAGTAGCTCACCCACCAAGTGACTCGCGACGCTGACCACACCTGAAGCACCAACAGATAGATAAGGTAAAGTCAGAGAATCGTCTCCAGAATAAATTGAGAACTCTGATGAGGTTGAACGACGGATCTGACTCACCTGATCCAAGTTACCGCTGGCTTCTTTAATGGCTACGATATTGTCAATGTCCGCCAATCGAGCCACGGTCTCAGCTTCCAGATTACAGCTTGAACGCCCCGGAACGTTATACAACATTAGTGGGAAGTCAGGAACAGATGCAGCGATGGCACGAAAATGCTCATATAAGCCGTCCTGCGGTGGCTTGTTATAGTATGGCACAACTAGTAACGCACCATCTAATCCTAACTTTGCAGCTTGCTTTGTGGCTTCTATGGCCTCGCGAGTAGAGTTAGAGCCAGTTCCCGCCATGATCTTGGCTTTATTCGCAACTGCTTGATGGACCACTTGAAATAGCTCGTATTCTTCCTGCCAAGTTAGAGTTGGCGATTCTCCCGTCGTTCCGCATACCACGAGGGTATCGGTGCCATGCTCTGCAAGGTGAACCGCTAGCGCTTCTGCGACCGAGAAATTCATTGCCCCAGTCTCAGTAAATGGGGTAACCATGGCTGTCAAGATCTGTCCGAAGAAGGTCACGCGCTGTCCGCTCCGATATTAGTGTTCAATTGGCTCATGTTAGAAATGGACGACTTTTATTTTCTGTAATTGAATCATATGAACAAGTTGTTAGAGATGCTGTAGGCACTTCAGAGGAGTTAACTATTGAGGTGAGGTAGCTTATTAGTGTGGTACACACTCACCTGTCATGCCAGTCTTCCAGCCGTATTAGATGGTGGATGCACGTAGCTGAGGGGTGACCTCTCCTAGGTGAGCTAGCAATTAGTGAAATTATGCGGATACAATAGCAGGAGAGGGCTTTAGCAGTTGTCGTTTCACTAGTAATTCTGCAATTTGTACGGCATTCAAAGCAGCGCCTTTTCGGATCTGATCGCCGCTCAACCACAGCTCGAGGCCATTTGCATGGGACAGATCCTGACGGATACGACCAACGAGAACTTCATCTTGTCCGCTAGCGTCGATGGGCATTGGAAAATAGTTGGCCTGCCAATCTTCTACTAATTTCACGCCAGGGGAATCCTGCAGAATCGATCGGGCTTTCTCAACTGCAAAAGGTTGAGAAAATTCCAGGTTAATCGCTTCTGAATGAGCCCTGAGTACTGGAACGCGAACACAGGTCACAGATACTCTCAAGTCAGATGCATTAAAAATCTTGCGGGTTTCTTGCACCATTTTCATCTCTTCCATGCAATAGCCATTCGCATTCAGGTCAGAATTATGCGGAAATAGGTTGAAGGCGAGCGGATAAGGGAAGATTTCTGTGGGGGGTGGGTCACCATTCAGTATTGCTTGGGCTTGGGCTTTTACTTCTTCCATGGCCCGCGCACCAGCGCCACTGGCAGATTGATAAGTGGCTGCCAGAATTCGTTGTACGGGTTGCAGTTGGTGTAACGGCCAAACTACAACATTCATCAGAATGGTGGTGCAATTGGGATTGGCAATAATCCCTTGATGTTGAGTCACTGCCTCAGGATTGACTTCGGGGACAATCAATGGGACCTGAGGATCCATCCGATAAGCGCTGGAATTATCGACTACGACTGCCCCAGCCTTGACTGCCTTAGGAGCCCAAGTTCTGGAAACGCTTCCACCTGCTGAAGCCAGGACTAAGTCAATATCTTGAAATGCAGCTTCGCGAACCTCTTCAACCTGGATTGCTTCTCCCTGGAAACGTAAGATCTGTCCAGATGAGCGAGGAGAGGCTAACAGTTTGAGAGAGGATAGCGGGAAATTCCGTTCTTCGAGTAGGGTGATGAGTTCTGCGCCAACGGCTCCAGTGGCTCCTAAAATAGCGACTCTATATGCTTGACCCAAATTTGATTCCTCCAAATGTCTGTATTGAATGGATTAAATAATTTAGTTCAACGAGTAAAGTATTTGAACTTATGCAAATGGTGTTGCCTGAGAAAAATGCTGGCTCTGCCACAATGCTCTGAAATGATGGCCTCAAGCTGGCGGAAAGAAAGATAAGGTTATGGCAATACTGCGTCATTTCTGAAGGAACCTCTCTCTAGTGTAGGGTATCAACCCCTGGTCTTCGAAACTTTTGGTGAATTCTATCCCCTTAGGCTACTCGGTTCGACCAGGGGACTCTGAAAATTTTGGGACGGTAACTGAAGGCTCATACTTCACTAGGGTTCCCGGTTTGCACTAGATATACCGTTGGCTAAGGAGGGATTGAGAAAATAAACGGATGCAAAATTCGCTAATCTAGGTTTAGCTGCACTCGCAACTTGAACTAGAATGGCTACGACTATCGATCCAGTAGGATTGGTTAGCCCTACGTTACTTACATCTTATTTTTGTGCCCCTGGGAGAGGAAATCGATTTGTCTAAAACAAAAGAGCTAATTAAGGTGAAGCAGGAAAAGCTCCCTGGCAGTCAAATCAGTCTAGAAATAGAAATTTCTCCTGAGCAATCGCGTCAAGCGTACGAACAAGTGATTACCAAGTTTATGCGGTCTGCCAATATTCCTGGCTTTCGCAAAGGCAAAGTGCCCAGGCAAGTTATTCTCCAGCGATTTGGAGCAGATCAGCTAAAAGCATCTGCCCTTGAAGATTTGGTCCAAAAAAATTTTGAAGCTGCCGTCAAACAAGAAGAGATTGAAGCTCTGGGCAATGTTCAATTCCGCTCTTCATTTGATGATCTAGCCGTTCAGTTTGAGCCGGGTCAGCCGATTGTGTTTACGGTTAGTGTTGATGTCTCTCCTGAAGTCACGCTTCAGAAGTATCAAGATTTTAAAGTTACAGCTGAAAAGGTAGAGTACGACGCTGCCAAGGTCGATGAAGTGCTGGAAGAGCATCGATCATCCAATGCGACCTTGGTTCCGGTGGAGGATCGTGCTGCAGCGGCTGGTGATGTTACCCTCGTTGATTTTGAAAGTCGGTTCTTGCCAAGTGAGTCAGACGACGCCGATGCTGAAGGCGAGACGCCAGAAGGGGAGTCTGTTCAAGATTTTAAATTAGAGTTGGTGAAAGGAAAGTTCCTGGATGATTTAATTGACGGCATCATCGGTATGCAAATTGGGGAAACTAAAGACATTGCGGTTACGCTTCCTCAAGAGTATTTCCAAGATGAGCTAGCCGGTCGTTCCGCTGAATTTACCGTTAGTCTCAAGGATATCAAGGCCAAAGAATTGCCACCTTTGGACGATGACTTTGCTCAGGATGTGAGTGAATTCTCTACCCTGGCAGAACTACGTCAATTCTTGGAGGAGCAATATCAGCAGGAAGCTCAAGATAGTACAGATGCCAATGTGGAAGAAGCCCTTTTGGAGGCGCTCATTGAAGAGCTAGACGTCGATCTGCCTGAAAGTATGATTGATGATGAGCTGAATGTCATGATTCGAGAGACCCTCAGCCGATTGCAATCCAATGGTTTAGACATCAACAAGCTGGTGACTAAAGAGATGTTGGCTGAGATGAAGGAGCGGATGCGATCAGATGCCATTCCCCGTCTAAAACGAACGCTCGCTTTAGCTGAAGTGGCCAAGGCAGAGTCGATTGAGGTAGAGGCGGAAGCCATTGAAGATCGATGTCAGGAGATCTTAAAAGATTTGCAAGGGCAAGAGATTGATCGAGATCGCCTAGAAGCGGTGGTGGAAGATGAGCTACTCCATAAGCGGGTGGTTTCTTGGTTAACCGAGCACTCTAGTGTGGATTTTGTTGAGCCAAAATCAGCGGAGGAAGAGGCTGAAGAAGACCCGGCTCCAGCCAAAGCTGAGAAAGACGCTTCCCCTGCTGAAGAAGAACAGCCTGCTGAAGCTAAAAAATCTGCTAAATCAACCGCGAAGAAGACGTCTACAAAAAAAGCTAAGCCAGCTAAAGAAGCGGGAGAGGTTCCCGCAGACGCCAAAGCCGAACCTGCCAAGAAAACTGCCAGCACAAAATCGAAGCGTTCAACCAAAACAGACAAAAAGGCGTCCACCAAGACCAAGAAAACCTCTGCAAAGCCAAAGGCGGATGATCCAGCCCCTGACGCTGAGTAATGCCTCTCTCTAATGCGGGATAAACGGAAAAAGTTCTACTCCCTGGGCAAGCAGCCTGCGCGGATCTGGAGGGTCGGCGTACGTCTACATAATACGTTTAGGACTTATGTCGGCTGAGTTGAAGCTAGATATTACGAAGTCTAGACTATAATGAATTTTTGTTGCTGAAATGCGGGATTGTCAGGGGAGAATTCCGTCAGCTTGCCATTGGTATCGGAGTTCTACATGCTGAGACTGGAACATATTAGTAAGGTCTATCCTACTGGCGAAGTTCTTAAGGACGTAAGCTGGGAACTAAAGCCAGGGGATCGAATTGGTTTAGTTGGCGTCAACGGTGCAGGTAAATCCACTCAGCTCAAAATCATTGCGGGAGAAGAAGAACCTACTGCAGGAGAGGTGATTCGCCCCAACAATCTCCATATTGCCTACCTGAACCAAGAATTTGACGTTGTCACCAGCCGGACCGTCCGAGAAGAATTTTGGACTGTTTTTGCAGAAGCGAACCAAGTTCAACAGCAACAACATCAGGTTCAGCAGCAAATGGAAAGCGCGGATCCGGATACCTTGGACGACTTAATCCACCAATTGGACCGGCTCCAGCGCCAGTTTGAAGCCTTAGATGGTTATGGTTTAGAATCTCGCATTGAAAAAATCTTGCCCGAAATGGGCTTTAGCACCGAGGATGGGGATCGGTTGGTCAGTGCCTTTAGTGGCGGTTGGCAGATGCGAATGTGCCTCGGTAAAATTCTGCTGCAAAGCCCTGATATTCTCCTGTTAGACGAACCGACCAATCATCTGGATCTAGAAACGATTGAATGGTTAGAAACTTATTTGAAGGGACTGACTACCCCGATGGTGATCGTTTCCCACGATCGCGCCTTTATGGATCGCCTCTGCAACCGAATTGTGGAAACTGAGCGAGGTATTGCCACCTCCTACCTAGGGAATTATTCCACCTATTTGCAACAGAAGTCAGAACAGCAAGCGGCTCAACTCAGTGCTTACGAACATCAGCAAAAAGAACTTGAGAAGCAACAGACCTACGTTGATCGGTTTCGAGCCAGTGCCACCCGCAGTACCCAGGCTAAAAGCCGGGAAAAGCAACTGGATAAAATTGAGCGAATTGAGGCTCCCACGGCAGATGTTCGCACCCTTAAGTTTCAGTTTCTAGCGGCCCCCCGCAGTGGCCGAGAAGTGGTCATTATCAAAGATATGGTGAAAACCTATGGCGATGACATTTTATTTTTAGGTGCAAACTTATTATTGGAACGGGGCGATCGCATTGCCATTTTAGGTCCAAATGGGGCTGGGAAATCTACCCTCCTCCATCTGTTGATGGGAACTGAGCCCCCGGATGAAGGCACGGTTAAATTGGGGGAGCATAATGTTATTCCCGGGTATTTTGAGCAAAATCAGGCTGAAGCCCTAGATCTGTCGAAAACCGTGATGGAGACCATCCATGATGAGGTCCTCGACTGGAAAAATGAAGAAGTTCGAACCCTTTTAGGTCGTTTCCTATTCAGTGGTGAAACGGTCTTCAAGCGAGTCGAGGCCCTGAGTGGAGGCGAAAAAGCGCGACTAGCCCTAGCAAAGATGTTGCTCAACCCGGTAAATTTACTGATGTTGGATGAGCCCACCAATCATCTCGATATTCCGGCGAAAGAAATGCTGGAAGCCGCATTACAGGATTACGACGGCACAGTCGTGATCGTTTCCCATGACCGATATTTCATCTCCCAAGTCGCCACTAAAATTGTGGAAATTAAAGAAGGAGAGCTGATTCTCTACCGAGGCGATTATCAGTATTACTTAGAAAAGCAAGCTGCTGCAGTCGAGAAAGCCAAGCAGGAAAAAATTGCGGCTGAGAAAGCAGCCAAAGCCGCAGCAAAACGGGCGAAACAACAGGCCAAGCGAAAAAAATCAAAGGTCAAGGCGTAGGGGTTGTCAAACTGGATGAGTTACCCATTTAGGTACTATCCTCTACGCTAGAACACAGACAAAACGTGTAAGACGACCTATTTTTCTCCATGCTAGAGTATGGTCTGATGGCGATCTTTCAGCATTATGGTGTTTAGACAGTTTAAATATCCGACCGTTGCGCTTATAGGGGTTGCAGCAGTTGCAATTGCCCCTCAGCCAGGGCAAGCCCTCAATCCTGAGCAAATTAGCGGTATTGCTAAGCAAGTCACGGTTTTGATTGATGGTCAAAATCCAGGGTCAGGGGTAATTATCAACCGAAATGGCGATACCTATACCGTGCTCACTGCGTTTCATGTTGTCGGCACCCCCGATGAATATGATGTGGTCACCTCCACGGATCAGCGCTACAAACTAGACTATAAAACTGTTAAACGCTTACAAGGAGTTGATCTGGCCGTTTTACAGTTTAAAAGCAATAAGTCCTACAAGGTCGCCAACCTGGGGAACTCGACACAAATTCAAGAAGGCAAGCCGATTTATGTCGCCGGATTTCCCCAACCCACGCAAGCCATTAATCTGTCCATTTATCGATTCACTGAAGGCCGACTGACCGCAAACTCGTCCAAACCCTTAGCCGATGGGTATGCCTTGGTCTATAACAATTCCACGCGGCCCGGCATGAGCGGTGGCCCCGTCTTAGATGACCAAGGGACTCTGGTGGGGATTCATGGCCGCTCTGATGCTCAGCAACAGGGAAATGTCTACTTCAAAAATGATACGAACCTGGGAATTCCCATTGACACCTTCTCGACCATGGCCCCGCAAATAGGGGTGAGATTAGATTCCATTCCTACAACTTCTCCACCTAGCACATCGGGTCCCAGCCCATCGGGTCCCTCTACCGTCCCGGCCCGTCCGCCAGTGACTCCGTCAGTGCCCCAAGGGCCAAGAGCGGGAGATTTTTACCTTCAGGCCACCGATAAGTTACACCGGGGAGATACCCAAGGTGCGCTGCGTGATTTGAACCAGGCGATTAGTCTCAATCCTAATTATGCCAGTGCCTATGGTGATCGGGCCACCATCAAGTTTCAGCAAGGCGATCGCCAGGGTGCCTTGACAGATTTGGATCGAGCAATCCAGATTGACCCACAGCTAGCCGATGCCTACGGTATTCGGGGACTCTATCGAGTGGTGACTGGCAATATTCGTGGCGCTCAATCCGATGTCGAGCAAGCGGTTCGCCTGAAGCCTGAGATTGGCTATGCCTCTCGAGGTGTGGTGCGGTGGTACAACAGTGATTTATCGGGTGCGCAGTCCGACTTTGATCAGGCATTAAGCCTCAAGACCTCCTTTAAGGATGCCTATGCCGTTCACTACTTCCGTGGGTTTGTTCGCTGGCAGTTGGGCAACTATAACGGTGCCCTGCAGGATCTCAATCGTTCCATTCAACTCAATCCTAAATATCTAGAGGCGGTTGGTGTTCGCGGTATATTGCGCTTCCAAATGGGAGATAATCAAGGCGCCTTACGAGACTTTGACGAAGGCATCCGCATCAATACTGGCAGTAGTGATATCTACACCATCCGCGGCATGATTCGCCTTACCCAGGGCGATAGCCAAGGGGCCATCTCAGATTTCGATCAAGTGATTCGTATCCAGCCTGGCAATGTCGCCATAGCAGATATGTATGGCAGCCGCGGGATTGCCTACTTCCAGGCGGGGAACGATGAGCAAGCCCTTGCCAGCCTTCGTCAGGCCATTCAGTTTGCCAAAGATCCCAGTAGCCGAGAGTCGTATCAAAAGCTGAGCAATGCCATTAGTCAGGTGCAATCCCAACCGGCGCTCCGTCCCAAGATGAAAGCATTTATCCAAACGTTTATGCAAAGCTATCTGAAACGATATATTGGCCAATATGTCCAGTCCTATCGCCCACTCCAAAGCTAGGAGCAGGTTGAACCGTGGGGCGATCACAACAGGGGTTCACCGCTTTACATCCCGATGTTGGCTGAGGTCAGCCCCCTAGGTAGCCAAGATTTAGCGGATGCGGTGACCCTAGATCTGCAAATTTTTGGGGGCTGGTGGAGCTTACAGGGGTATCAGCAAGAATTAGATCGATTGAGCAGTATCCTGTTGGGATTAAGATTGCGATCTGAGACGCTGAGTTCTGCAAGCCACCATCATCAGTCCACGCCTCCTTTAGTGGGTATGGGTTGTTTATGGTGCATTGAAGATGAAGCCCATATCACGATGCTAGGCATTCATCCTCAGTACCAGGGCCGAGGATTGGGGCAAGGGTTGTTGTTGTCGCTTATGAAATGGGCTCGATTCGAACAAGCCAACCGAGCTACCTTGGAAGTCAGGGTGACCAACCACTCTGCCGTAAGGCTCTATCAAAAATTGGGGTTTCAAATCGCTGGGCAACGTCCCCGCTACTACGACAATGGTGAAGATGCCCTTATCCTGTGGCAAGGGAATTTGCAGACGCCTCAATTTCAGCAGTCCCTTGAAGGATGGCAACAGGAGACAAAGCATCGACTAGGGACATGGGGCTGCCAAGGGCCACAGATCCTCTGGAATGATGAGAATAGCAGTGCTTGACGTAATTTCGTAATATCCACACCCCAGTTTGATCATTTAAGACCCAATTGTTGGAAAGATAAATCTACAATGGATCAAAGGAAAACGCTGATTCGTCTCATAGAAAGGATTTTTCGTTTGTAGGAGGTCCTGATCGATCCAGTGAAAATCCTTATGTAATCGCCAATTCAGCCGATTTCTCGTGCTAAAATTGGGTTTACCAGCAAGCAGCAGGTTGTGGGAAAACGCCATGTTTGAACGCTTTA
>NZ_JANQOP010000366.1 GCF_028285745.1 Acaryochloris sp. IP29b_bin.137
TGCAATGGTGATGGGATTCATTCAACGGCCAGTTGAGATCGCCGAGATATTCATGGCCAGAGGTTTTGAATGCGTCACTTCTTAACCGAACAGTGCCAGATAGAAACGTGCCGCTACAATGCGTTTTCCTCCGACACCAGACCTCACGGGCACTGAACTCTTTTGCCAAGCGAGCCGCATTTGCTTTCACTGTCTGGTTTCTGTCCGTAACTTACCCTTCAGCCAAGTCATTTCACAGACGCTAGAATCCTTTGCATATTGAGTGGAATAGCGCTCAGGTTAGATCCCTTAAGGAGCAAGAGAGATTCAACAAAGTTAAAAGATATTGGTAATATGTTGTAAAAAGAACCAAATATTTATTTTTTATTGATAAAAACTTTATCTGAACAATGATAAATCCATATTTACCGGAACCAGAGTTGGTCTCAGTTCGATTAGGGCCATTGCTGGGGGATTTCCACTACTGGCTGAGTCGTTCTCGATCACTCTTGGAGTTCGAAGAAATTGATTTTTTAGGTACCCAACAACAGTCCGATTTATTGGGGCGGGTTCATCAAACGTTATTGGAGGTGATGGCTGCTCGCAGCTTATTCAAAGCGACCTATGGGCAGATCGGCATCGACTCTCAGCTCTTAGAATCCTGGCATGATCTCGTCTCTGAGTGCTGGCAGGTGATGATTCAGCTTCGCTTGGGGCAGTCAAATTAAGCAAAATGGTTTACATTTTCAAAAGAGGCTGGATTAGAGATCGTTATTGATCCAAACCTGATCATTTGTTTCAGGCAGTGGGCAGTCCCCGGAATACTCTTGGCTTGGGAGGGCTATGGATGATGTTTCAGTTCCTATACATGATTGCGTTTATTGTGCTGGCGGTTTTAGCCGTGGGTAATCTGTTTCGCAACGTGCTGACCCTAGGCTTCCTGTCTCAGCGGGACTACAACTTACCGATGCCGCCATCTGCCTACCCTGAAGATGAAGCGGCACCGATTGTTCCTCACCCGGAACTCCTGGATGAATCTGGCAACGTCATTGATGAGCCTTTATTGGTGATGCGCTCCATGAGTGTAGAGGATGCGCGAGAGCAGCTAGATGCCCTCTACCACCAGTCTCCTGGGTCTAAAGAAGATCTCTGATTTCCTCCTGACGCTCTGCCTTAATCGCTGGAGAGAGCGCTAGTCTTGCCCGTTTGCTCTCGTTCCATTTCAGCTCGTGGAGAATCCAAAGCCGTCAGACTCCCCCATATCCTCTCGGCCTCAACGGTTTAACCTCACCGCTTGGCTTGCCAACGGACGAGCACAGCAACTCCTGGATGCAGCTCAGATCCTGTTCGTCCCCTTGCACAAAAGAGGACAGTCCCTGAAACGCTATTTCCAGGTGGATGAGCAGGAAGTAGCGGCTATCTTAGAGCGGGTCAGGGCTACCTTGCCCACCACAGAAGTCATTTTGATGGGTAAACCGCAATCCGGGAAAAGCTCAATCGTTCGGAGTCTGACGGGGGCAACCAAAGACATTATTGGCCAAGGGTTCCGTCCCCACACAGCCCACACCCAGCAATACGCCTATCCCACCGAAGATCTGCCGCTTCTTTATTTCACCGACACGATGGGATTGGGGGAAGTCCAGCCTAGGGGGTCGGATCCAACGGCAGAGTTATCGCAGCTCCTGGCCGCTTCGCACCCCCAAGAACATGCACCTTCCGCCAAAGTCATGATTCTGACGGTTAAGCTCAACGATTTTGCTACCGATTTTCTGCAAAACCAAATTACCCAGATTAGAGCGCAATATCCAGAAATTCCATGTCTGCTGGCCGTGACTTGTCTTCACGATCTCTATGCCGCTGACAGGGAGATTCACCCCGCTTATCCTCCTACTGATCCGGCGGTGCTGCGAGCCTTTTCCGCGCTACAGGACCAGTTTGCCAACTGCTGCGATCGCATCGTGATGATTGACTTCACGTTAGAAGAAGATGGATTCACCCCTCAGTTCTACGGACTGGATACGTTTGTCGATCAATTGGCAGAGCTGTTACCGGAGGCTGAATCCAGGCTCTTACATCAACTCCTGGATGAAACAGGGATCGAGAGGGAACTGGGTTCTATTTATCGAGACACTAGTCGGCGCTATTTAACAACCTTTGCCGTGATGGCGGCAACCCTAGCGGCTGTACCTCTTCCCTTTGCCACCATGCCAGCGTTGACCGCCCTGCAAGTGACCTTAGTGAGTTTATTGGGGCGTCTCTACGGTCAGTCGATCAACCTCTCCCAAGCGGGTGGGGTCCTGAGTGCGATCGCAGGTGGATTCATTGCCCAGGTGGTCGGGCGAGAACTCATCAAATTTGTGCCCGGTTTTGGTAGTGTCGTGGCAGCCACTTGGGCGGCGGCCTATACCTGGGCCTTAGGAGAAGGGGCCTGTGTTTATTTTGGCGACTTAATGGGGGGGAAAACCCCTGATCCCAAGAAAATTCAGCAGACCATGCAGCAATCCTTTCAGGAGGCCAAGACCCGTTTTAAAGGGGAAATTTGGTCTACAGAATCACCCCGTTCACCCGAGGATCCCTAAGGTTATAAGTTTTTGTTGATTCTGATCCGCATGGATAAAGACTGGGCCATACCGCCCTCCAATTCAACAAGGGCATCAATTTGGGGCGCGGCAAGGGAGAGGGCTTGGGGGGAATATTGAACTAAATTCGTTCGTTTCATAAAGGTCTCCACGCCAGGTCCAGAACTGAACCGGGCCATTCCCCCGGTGGGTAAATTAGGGTTGGGACCTGCAAGGTACTGTTCAGTGACGGGGGGAGTATACGCCCCCAAGAGGATAGAGCCTGCATGGCGAATCTGCTCTAAGACAGCCCAAGGATCGGCGATGGCTAAAGCCAGCTGAGCAGGGGCAACCTGATTGGCGAAAAGGATGGCTTGATGGAGCTGGTCCACAAGGATGACCAGACCATAATGGGCAATGGCTTTTTCCGCTAAGAGTCCATAGGCGGGAAGTTGTTGATTGACTTCCAATACGACCTTGGTGGCCAGGGTTGAATCGGACGTAATCAGGATTGAGGCCGCTAAGGGGTCAGACGCAGCTTGTGCCAGGAGGTCGGCCGCAATATGGGAAGGATGGGCCGTGTCATCCGCCAGAATAACCAGTTCAGAGGGTCCGGTTAAGGCATCAATCCCGACGGAGCCATAGACCAATTTCTTGGCCAGAGTGACATAAATATTGCCGCTGCCGGCGATCATATCCACCGCCGGAATTGACTCCGTACCATAGGCCAAGGCGGCGATTGCCTGGGCTCCCCCGACGCGATAAATCCTATCGATACCGACTTCCTGAGCTGCCACTAAGACTGCCGGATGAACCTGACCATCGGGACCGGGGGGGGTCACCATCACCAGTTCTGGAACCCCTGCCACGATGGCAGGGGTGGCATTCACCAAAACTTGGCTAGGGGATGCGATTTGAGTGCCTCGGATATAGAAACCCGCTCTTTCAATAGGGGTGTAGCGCTGTCCCAAAACAACGTGATGATCGCCAAAGTGGACCTGACTCTGGCGTCGCTGTTGTTGATGAAAGGTGGTGAGTTGCTGATGGCAAAATCGAATGGCATCTAAGAGATCCTGGGAGATCTGCTGATAAGCCGCATCTAGTTCGGCACCGCTCACTTTCAACGCATTGAGGCTGAGGGTCTGCTGATCAAACTCAGCCGTATACTGCAACAGCGCGGCATCCCCTTGTCGTTGGACAGTTGATAGAATCTCTCGGACGGTGGATTCTTTGTGGAGAAGCTGATCATCTCGGGTGCGATCGCAAATCCGTCGCAGTTCTGCAGTTGCCTCCGCTTGCTGAGAAATTGTTCGGAGCATAGCTCTGAAATGCCTAAATGCTACTGCCAGAGAGATGATGCCATCCCTGCAAATGTAACGCATTTGATTAGGGTTGTGGGAGGATGAATGCCCCTTACGAATGCATTAAGGTCGCCCCAGGCTTGGATATCCGCCCCGCCCTATCCCTATTTAGCTTAACTCGAAATTCGAGAACGTAATATTGACATTAGGTGTTAGAATATCCCTTTGGGTAATTATCGATTTTTCGGAAGTTTGCTGAGCAACTAACTGTGGCCAATATCAAATCTGCAAAAAAGCGCATTCTGATCGCCGAGCGGAATCGTTTACAAAACAAAGCTTACAAATCGGCAATCAAAACATTTACAAAACGGTTCAAAGCAGCCGTTGATGACTACAAAAGTAATCCGTCTGAGGAGCAACTCGCTGCAGTACACAACGCCATGTCCGTCACCTACAGCAAAATTGACAAGGCTGTTAAAACAGGGGTTTTTCATCGAAATACTGGGGCTCGCAAAAAGGCGGGGCTGGCCCGCCTGCTGAAAGCTGCTACCTGAGGACCAGCGCCGCTGTCACTGAGCCTCAGGTTCAGGTGATCTGGATTCTTTCTCCACTGCAACTGCCCTGGACCTGGCGACTTCATGCAACTCATCGATACGCATGTACACTTAAATTTTGATGCTTTCCAGCCTGACCTTGACCAAATTGCTCAACGTTGGCGGGATCATCATATTGTGCGACTCGTTCACTCTTGTGTCGAGCCGTCTGAATTTAAGCAAATTCAGAACTTAGCGCAGCAATTTCCTGAACTCTACTATGCCGTCGGTGTTCATCCCTTAGATGTCGACAAATGGGATAAAGATGCGGAGACCCAAATGCAATTATTGGCCCAGTCTGATCCGAAAGTCGTTGCCATTGGCGAAACTGGGTTAGATTTTTTCAAGGCCGATAATGGTGAGCAACAGCAACAAGTATTCTGGGCCCATCTCCTGATGGCCAGACTATTACAGCTCCCCGTCATTATCCATTGTCGAGAGGCGGCTGTGCCCATGCGTCAGTTGTTACAGCAATTTTGGCATGAACAAGGTCCCGTGAACGGCGTTATGCACTGCTGGGGCGGAACGCCGGAAGAAACCCAGTGGTTTCTCGATTTGGGTTTCTATGTCAGTTTCAGTGGCATCGTTACGTTCAAAAATGCAAAACAAGTGCATCAATCGGCCCGGATGGTTCCGTGCGATCGCATCCTGATCGAAACCGATTGCCCGTTTCTCGCTCCGGTTCCTGTCCGGGGTGAACGTCGCAACGAACCTGCAAACGTGAGATATGTTGCCCAACAGGTGGCTGATTTGCGAGGCATTTCCCTCGAGCAATTAGCAACCACCACCACCCAAAATGCTTGTCGATTATTTCAGTTGTCTTTACCTGTTCAATCTTAAAAAGGATTGATTTTCGGTACAAACGTCACTTAAACTTGTTGATTCTATTCGCGCTGGGCGTGATTCAAAGAGGAGCTGTATGACTAACTCGATCTACACTCAACCCGCTTTTACTCTCCCTGACCTAGTTGAAATTCAGCGGGAAAGTTTTCGTTCATTTTTGAAAGAAGGATTGATCGAAGAACTAGAAAGCTTCTCTCCCATTTCAGACTATACCGGCAAAATAGAGCTACATTTTTTAGCCAAAAACTATAAGCTCAAACGCCCCAAATATGACGTGGATGAGGCCAAGCGTCGGGATAGCACCTATGGCGTCCAGATGTATGTTCCGACCCGCCTGATTAACAAAGAGACGGGTGAGATCAAAGAGCAAGAAGTCTTTATTGGCGATCTGCCCCTGATGACCGAGCGGGGCACCTTTATCATTAATGGCGCCGAACGGGTGATCGTGAATCAAATTGTCCGTAGCCCTGGCGTTTACTATAAATCTGAGACCGATAAAAATGGTCGACGCACCTACAATGCCAGCCTTATCCCAAATCGGGGTGCCTGGTTAAAGTTTGAAACAGACAAAAATAGTTTGGTCTGGGTTCGGATTGACAAAACCCGTAAACTCTCAGCCCAGGTTTTACTGAAGGCCCTAGGGCTGAGCGATGGCGAAATTTTTGATCGGTTACGTCACCCTGAGTATTACCAAAAAACGATCGATAAAGAAGGACAATTTGGCGAAGAAGAAGCCCTGCTTGAACTGTATCGGAAACTCCGGCCGGGAGAACCTCCCACCGTTAGTGGCGGCACCCAATTATTAGAATCCCGCTTTTTCGATCCAAAACGCTATGATTTGGGCCGAGTGGGTCGCTATAAACTCAACAAGAAACTGCGGCTCAACACACCTGAAGCCACACGCGTGCTGACGCCAGATGATATCTTAGCTGCCATTGATTATCTGATTAATTTAGAGTTCGATATTGGTTCGGTCGATGATATTGACCACTTGGGTAATCGTCGGGTGCGCTCCGTGGGCGAGCTACTACAAAACCAAGTTCGGGTGGGTCTCAACCGTCTAGAGCGGATCATCAAAGAGCGGATGACCGTATCGGATGTCGAATCCTTAACGCCCGCCTCTTTGGTCAACCCCAAACCACTGGTTGCTGCAATCAAAGAATTCTTTGGCTCTAGTCAACTCTCGCAGTTTATGGACCAAACCAACCCGTTGGCGGAATTAACCCACAAACGTCGATTAAGTGCCCTGGGACCTGGCGGTCTTACTCGGGAGCGGGCTGGCTTTGCGGTTCGAGATATTCATCCCAGCCACTACGGACGGATCTGTCCTATTGAGACTCCAGAAGGGCCGAACGCAGGTCTGATTGGATCCCTAGCCACTCATGCCCGGGTCAACCCCTATGGTTTTATTGAGACTCCCTTCTATCCCGTTGAACACGGACGGGTTCTCAAAGATCAGCCGCCCCAGTATATGACTGCGGATGAGGAAGATGATTTGCGAGTGGCACCAGGGGATATTCCCATGGATGCAGAGGGATATATTCAAGGTGAGATTGTTCCTGTCCGCTATCGCCAGGATTTCACCACCACGTCTCCTGAAGAAGTGGACTACGTGGCCGTATCGCCAGTGCAGATTATTTCGGTGGCCACCTCTCTGATTCCATTTTTGGAGCATGATGATGCCAACCGGGCCTTAATGGGCTCGAACATGCAGCGACAGGCCGTGCCCCTACTGCAACCGGAGCGCCCATTGGTTGGTACCGGACTAGAAGCCCAAGCAGCCCGTGACTCTGGAATGGTGATTATTAGCCATACGGATGGAGAAGTGACGTATGTCTCTGCCGATGCCATTCGCATTCGTGATGAGGAAGGCAACGAAACAGAGTATCAAATCCAGAAATATCAGCGATCCAACCAAGATACCTGCTTAAATCAACGCCCCATCGTCTTTGTTGGCGATCGAGTCCGCGAGGGCCAAATCATTGCTGATGGTTCGGCAACGGAGGGAGGGGAACTGGCCCTCGGCCAGAACATTCTCGTGGTATATATGCCCTGGGAAGGCTACAACTACGAAGACGCCATCTTAGTCAGTGAGCGCTTGGTTCGTGATGATGTGTATACCTCTATCCACATCGAAAAATTTGAAATTGAAGCCCGGCAAACCAAACTCGGTCCAGAGGAAATCACGCGAGAAATTCCCAATGTGGGCGAAGATTCCCTGCGCCAACTGGATGAAAGTGGCATTATCCGCATTGGGGCTTGGGTAGAAGCAGGCGACATTTTGGTGGGTAAAGTGACGCCCAAAGGAGAATCTGATCAGCCCCCCGAAGAGAAATTACTGCGGGCCATCTTTGGTGAAAAAGCCCGGGATGTTCGAGACAACTCGTTGAGAGTGCCGAATGGCGAAAAAGGTCGGGTCGTCGACGTGCGGGTGTTTACCCGGGAGCAAGGAGATGAACTCCCGCCAGGGGCGAATATGGTGGTCCGGGTTTACGTTGCCCAAAAACGGAAATTGCAGGTGGGGGACAAAATGGCGGGTCGCCACGGCAACAAAGGCATTATCTCTCGAATTTTGCCCATTGAAGATATGCCCTATCTCGCCGATGGTACTCCGGTCGATCTGGTCTTGAATCCTCTGGGTGTCCCCTCTCGCATGAATGTTGGACAGGTCTTTGAGTGCCTCCTTGGTTGGGCAGGTCAGAACCTGAATACTCGCTTCAAACTCACGCCCTTTGATGAAATGCATGGGGAAGAGGCGTCTCGTAGCACCGTTCACGGCAAGTTAGAAGAAGCCCAACAGAAAACAGGCAAAGATTGGCTGTTTGACCCTGATCGCCCCGGCAAACTCCAAGTCTTTGATGGGCGAACGGGTGAACCCTTTGACCAACCCGTCACAGTGGGTAAAGCCTATATGTTGAAGCTGGTTCACTTGGTGGATGACAAGATCCACGCTCGGTCCACTGGTCCTTACTCCTTGGTGACTCAACAGCCTCTGGGGGGTAAAGCTCAGCAGGGTGGACAGCGATTTGGAGAAATGGAAGTGTGGGCCTTGGAAGCCTTTGGAGCAGCCTATACCTTACAAGAACTCTTAACCGTGAAGTCCGAC
>NZ_JANQOP010000370.1 GCF_028285745.1 Acaryochloris sp. IP29b_bin.137
GGTAAGTGATGAAACGGCTCAGGCGATTGATAAGGAGGTCAAGGGTATTGTGGAGTCGGCTCATCAGGAAGCTCTGAGTATTCTCCAGGAGAATAAGGAGCTACTGGAGATGATTTCTCAGCAATTGCTGGAGTCAGAGGTGATTGAAGGCGAGGGGCTTCGACAGATGCTAGCGAAGGTGCATCCTGAATCCCATGTCCAGCCTGCAGAGCAAGAGCCCGTCACTCTCTAGTCTGAAACAGTCGAAACAGTCGTTTAAGAACCAAAGCCCTTCTCTGCTCGAACGGAGAGGGGCTTAGCGATTGACGAGTTCGCGAAACCATTCATCTTCACGGAAGTCAACGAAGTGGGTGTCACTGCGGGCTTGTTCCCGGAAGCTGGGGTTGAGCTGAATGGCCCGTTCTAGGTTTTCTAGGCTTAAGGCAGTTTCACCTTGGAGGACGTAGCAGACGGCTTTGCCATAGTAAGCATTAGGATAATCTGCATTGATTTCTAGAGCTTTGTTGAGGCTGATGAGAGCGTCGCGATCGCGTTCTAGTTTGATCAATGCATACCCTCGATAGCTCCAAGCTTTGAAGGCTTCCGGCTTATGTTGAACCGTATGTTCAAAGGATTCAAAGGCGTCTTCATGGCGGTCCAAAGCCTGTAGCGCTAAGCCTCGATTCAGCCAGGCTGCTGCATCTTCGGCTTTATATTGAACCACATGATCAAAGGAGGCAAAGGCATCTTCATGACGTTGGAGCGTTCCCATTACAAAGCCCCGATTCATCCAGGCATTGCGATGGTTGGGGTCAATCGCAATCACACGGTCATAGGCAGCAATGGCTTCATCCCACCGTTGAAGTCGTTCTAGCAGTGCTCCACAGTCCATCCAGGTTTCAGTCTGCTCTGGTGACAATTGTGCTGCTTCTTTGAATGCCCCTAGCGCTCCTTCATAGCGTTGCAATTCCTTGAGTAATCGGCCTCGCCGTAACCATAGATCAGGATCTGCTGGGGTCAGCTCAATCGCTTTATCCAAGGAACCTACCGCATCTTCCAGCTTTAACAGACCAATCTGAGCATCGGTGCGCTTACACCATAGCTGAGGATCATCTGTCCTTAATTCCAACGCTTGATCATATTTAGCAAGCGCCTCTCTACAGCCTCCATCTGCCAGTAACTCATCGCCTTGCTGGATATAATCTGTGATATCCAAGAAGAGATCGGGATGGTTGGCCTGTAGGCGTTCCAAAGGTCCAAGGGCTGTCTGTAACTGTGCGTTGATTTCAGCTACGGCATCACCAGCTAGTTGAGCAGGAGAGATTGCCGCGAGTTGCTGAAGAATCTGGTCTTTGCGGGCTTGAGCATCGGCGGTAATGGTAGTTAGATCTTGTTCTGTTTTTGCTTCTAAGGTTTGAAGAGACTGTTCCGTTTGTGCTTGAGAGCCTTGCAAATTTGTTTTCAAGTCGGCCAGTTGATTAGAAACCTGGGTGGTTAGGGCTTGAAGATCCTGAACGGCTTGCGTTTGGGTGGTTTGTATCTCCGTTTTTAAGTCTGCGAGTAGGGTGGAGGCATTGTCGGTCAGGGCTTGAACATCGGCCAGGGCATTGGTCTTCTCCGTGTCTAGCTGTGTTCGGTAATTAAATAGTTGAGTTGTAAATTCAGACTCTTGGAGCTGTAGCCTTTGCAGGGTTTTGCTGGCCTGGGTTTGGAAGGTCTCTTGTGCCTCAGTCAATTGACGCGTAATTTCGGTACCGACCTGTTTAAGACGAATTAGGAAAGACTCTTTTTTCTCGTTGGCCTTGACTTGAAGTTGGGTTTCAACCTCTTCAAGCTGGGGGGTGAAGTCACTTTCTAGTTGCTTGAGATTTTGCAGAATGAGTTCCCATTGCTTGCGTGCTTCCTGCTGCAGATCAGACAACTGGGTAACATATTCTGCTTTAGAGGTAGCGAGGTAACCGATTAACGTTTCTTTCTCGGTCTGGGCAACGGCTTGAAGCGCTGCCATTTGTGGCCCAAAATCATTGCTCATTTTTTCGACGCGAGTCAGGATCTTATCTTGTTCCTGTTCGCTCTTGCTCAGCAATTGGGACAGTTGGGCTTTGAAGGTTGTCTCAGACTGCTGCAGCCGCTCTAGAAACGCTGTCTTCTGGTTTTGGGCATCCGACTCAACGGTGAAAAGCTGGGGCTCAATCTCTTCGCGCAGTCGTTGTAGGTGAGCCAGAATCGTTTCTTGTTCGGTTCTCAATTCTGTATCTAAGGCAGCAAATTTGGCGGTGGAGTCGGCTTCAAAGGTTGCGATCGCAGCTTCCGTATCCGTCAAAGACCCTTCGATTTTGTTGAGGATCTGCTGCTGTTTGGTAGAAAACTCTGCCAGCATGTCTGATAGCCGCTGGCGCTTACTGGTCAAGTCTTGATGAAACTGCTCCGATTCTTGATGGAGATCGGCATCGAGGTCTTCTGCTTTTTGCAGAATCACTTCCACCGCATCTGCTGCATCCGCCAGATGTCCCTTGAGATCGCGCATTTCTCGGAGATGTTTTTGCACGACCTCTGCGACTTCATGGACCACCGCTCGCCGGAGAAGGATGAGGCTTGCGATCGCAGTTGCCAGAATCAACCCCAAAACCACCAAAAACCAATTAAATAACGTTGTGGTTTGATTCACCGCTTGGGCAGCCTCGGCTTGGGTCTCTTTTTGCCCCTCACGCTCCTTGCGCAGTTCTTGCAGCAGCCGCTCAATCTCTTGTGGGTCCGTGGCAGGGGCGGCAGGCGATGAAGAAGTCTGGGCCAGTGCAGGACTCAATAACACAGTAGAGAGAACAACGCTATACCAAACAGATTGACTGAGAGTTTTGGGTTTCATCGGACCTTCCTCACCTGGGTGGGGTTTGCGATCTCTTCATGAGATCGCTCTTCTATAACAAGGTAATCAAAAACAAGGTAATCAAAATGATTAGGTGTAATCAAAATCGAGATGGGTGTTTGCTGTGTTCCTATCATAGAAGTGGTCTGGGGGGCAAGATTTGTCTACCTGTCCCCACAGGTCATTAAAATCAAACGATCGTTTTGTTGGAGCACTGCGCTTTTAGTGTAGCGGTGTTGATCCAGATACAGAAATCTTGAAGGGCGTCATTTTATTCTTTAAGTCGTATAAAATTTGCCATAAAATAACACAGTGGCTAGACTTGGGCTTTACGGTCTCCCCAAAACTCAACATCAAGCTTGCCCACAGTTTGAGCGTATCGTCTTTACTCAACAGCAGCCCGCACTGCTTACGTTAATGTATAGCGCCAGCAAATCTGTACTGCTCCTACAGCCTCTTAAATTTCAGGCTCAAGTCTGGACAACAGCCCTACAATCTCAGCAGATTGAAGTCATCGAAGAGCCTACTGAAATCACCTTTTCGCGACTTGCAGGCCAGCGAGATGCCATTGAACGGGCCAATATTGGCTTGTTGCTAGTGGATCTAGGGGCACAACATCTGAATGCATTTGACATCTGTCGGTGGTATCACGAGAACTACCCTGACCTCAAGTTGATTTTGACCGCTGGGTTGCGCAAAAAAGTCCTGGCGACTGAACGGCGCCTAGCGCTGGAGCAAGGGGCTGAAGATTTTTTCCCTGGATTTCAGCAAGACAATATTTTGCCCGCAGCCATTAGCCGGGTGAAGCGTATCCTCGAGCTTTTGAAATATCACCCGCTGGTCGAAAAAGATCTGATTGATGATCTGATGGCGTTTTACCGTCACGGTGCCGTTCCAGCCTACCAACTGCCAACGCCAACGCAAATGGCTTTTGCCACAGCGAGACAAAGCTGTCCTGTCGATTTTGAGGAAAATCCCCAAACGTCGACGATCATCCTGCCAGAGCGAGCCTATTCGGTGCAGCGCTTGCCGGATCCAGAACCGTCCCAGCCCACTGCTCAGCCCGCTGCCCCCAGAAACACAAAACTAAGCAAGTTCTATCTAAAGGCCTCCCTAGTTGCGCTATTACTCCTCATTGCGGGCTTTTGGGGATGGTTGCGATCCCCCCGTCAGCTCCAGCTCAGCCCCAGTCAGGGGGCAGCGACATTGGCATTAACCCCGAATTTTGCTGAGGTACCTGACGTTCCAGAGGGGCTTTACAACTATGGAGGCAGCGCCACTTGGGCCTTAATTCGACCGAATGTGGAAGATGCGATCGCAGATGTCTACCCTAACCTTCAGCTCCGTTACGTAGAAACGGTCAGTGGCACGCCGGGTTCCGGTCAGGGCATCAAAATGCTTCTAGACGGCAAAATTGACTTTACCCAATCGACCCGTCCCCTCAATGATGAAGAATATGCGATCGCTACCACAAGAGGGTTCAAAATTACCCAACATGCCATCGGCTTGGATGGTATTGCAGTGGTGGTTCACCCCTCCCTCAACGTACCAGGGTTAACCGTTCCCCAACTTCGACAAATTTATTTGGGTAATATCAGTAACTGGAATCAGCTAGGGGGACCCGATCGAACGATTACCCCCTTTTCTCGCCAACCGGGAGATTCCGGGACTGCGGATTATTTTCAAGAGTATGTGCTGCAAAATGAGCCCTTTAGTTCTACCGTTGTCCCTATCTACTCCACAACCGATGCCCTGCGCCAATTAAATCGAACCAATGGCGGCATTTATTACGCCTCAGCAGCGGAAGTGCTCTATCAATGTATTGGTAAACCCATCCCCTTGGGGCTAAGCTCAGATAAGCTGATCCCGCCACAGCAAGGCGCATCCACTCAAAATTGTCCGTCTACCCGCAATCAACCTAATTTGGCCGCATTCCGGGATGGTAGCTACCCGCTCACTCGTCCCCTCTATGTCATCGTCAAGGAAAATAAGGATCGAGAACAGCTGATCGGCGAAGCCTATACCGACATGATGCTCAGCGAGCAGGGTCAGCAACTGATTGAGCAAGCTGGGTTTGTCAGGATTGAATAGCGCTTGTAAACACTGATCTCAGAATGGTAGTGCGGTGGCCTTATGGTGCTGAGGTCTCATCAGTGTCTCGATGAACGGTTTCTAGGGAAAAGGCTGGCAAGCATACAGCGATATATTCTGCACCATTCGGAGTACTGTATCGGATCCATTCCCCGGGCTCTGTAACAATGGCTTGACCTGCATTCACCGCCAATACACCCCCCTCATATTCAACGTGGAGTTGCCCGTGCAAGACAAGGGTCATCTCCTGGAATTCGGGCTGTTGTCCTGGTTCTTGCCAGCCCGGGGGAGACACCATACGAGCAACACTGATATGGTCATGGTTGGAATTCATCCGTCCGAAAAATTCTTCAATCCGTTTGGGTTTATTCCCCGCAGCGGTGATGATCGTGGGCTGGTTAATCAATGTGGGCATGTCAGTCTCCTTTAAAGTTCAAGGGCAAAATGATAGCCGCTGATTTGTAGCCTCTCTCGCTGATAAAACCGATGGGCATCCAGGCGCTGCAAGCCGGAATCCAAATGCAACTGGACACAATTGTGGTGCAGAGCATACTGGACGAGCCAGTCTAACAGTTGGTGCCCATAATTTTGTGACCTTGCTTGGGCATCTGTAATCAAATCATCAACGTATAGAAATCGCCCCCAAGATAGGCTTTCGCTGATGCGAAACCCGGCAACGGAACAAATGCGATCAGAACTTGATAAGTATGCCAACTGATACCCAAACTGCATCTGTCTGTGAATTCGGATAACAAATGCTTGGGAGTCGAGGTGCGTTCTCAACTGCACCATCACCGGGTAACAGGCTCGAATCTGGTCATCCGTTGTCGCAATTTGTATTAAAGTCATGCTTTTGGCAATCGATAGGGGGCTCAGCAGGGCATCTGTTTCCAAGATAGAGCCAAACGAAAGGTTCACGATCGAGGCAATGAGCCCACAATTCTAGCGATGCTAGCCCTCTTTCCCATCGAGCACATGATTGAAAAATTGCTCCTCTGCGTACACTCCTTGGCGACAATATTCTCCTTATTCAAATCTTTTCTTTTCCAAGGCCCGGCGGTGCTCAATCTCTTGGCATCAATTCTGACCCAGTTGAGTGGTGATGACAGATGACCTATCAAGACTCAGATGTCTTGTGTGAAAAGCGTTTCCTTAACATGAGAATGGCTGGCTCAAATCAATGTTTTAGGAAGAAAACTGGAGCCATGCCAAGCGGGTGCCTGGGTAGAAATGAGCTAAGATCTGCTGGTAACTGTATTGCTGCTGGGCTAGCTGGTTTGCCCCATTCTGGCTCATGCCGAAGCCTTTATGGACTTCACGCACAATTTGATCCGATGCTGCATAGAGGGATTCCACCACGGCACCCTCGTGAGATAGCACAATTCCAGCGGTTGCTTCCACTGCCGCTAAGGTTGAGTGGGCTTCAGTTTCGACCCCTTTATATGCTTGCCATCGCTGAGTATCTCCCAGATCGAAAAACGGGTTAGCCGGACGGGCAATATGGGCGAGGGCATAGGAGCGGGCGGCAATGGCTTGAGACTTGAGGGCCTCAATCGGCCAAGAAGCCGGCATCTCAGCCCCGACCACGCTATAGAGATAGGACTCCATATCCAGATGATTGACGCCTAGAAGTTTGCCGCGATTGGCAATGACCTGAATGGCTCCTCGGTACCAACGGCCTGACACATAGACCAGACCCGTTGCCGATTCAGGTTTAATCCACACCACATTGGGGGCGCTCTGAGCACCGATCTGAAGTTGCCCGCCTTGCACAATAACGTTCTCAGCGGAGGTGGGGACGAGTTTTTTGACCGCTTGGCCTTGTTGGTCAACGACGGTAGCGGGGGTGGAGGATCCAATGACTAAGTAGGGGGATTGTTGGGCGATCGCAACCCGAATCGGAACGCGGGGGGCTGCTTGAGCTGGTTTTGGCGGTAAAGCCAAAGCAGCCACCGGATTGGCTTGATATGAAGAGGGTTTGGCAGACGCAGGGAGAGGGGTGGCAGCATCTACCGGAGCAGATGGCTGGGGAGTAGGACGTGTAGAGTCTGTCCTAGGAGTAGTGGGTGCAGGTGCAAGAGTAGTCAACTCTGGCGCCGGAATGACGGGAGCTGGAGACTGGACGGGTTGAATCTTTGACGGTGAAAGGGACTGAACCGTCGCTGGTCGATCACAACCACTTGCGACGAGCCCCCCCAAACTGATGGTCAGCAAGAGTACAGCATGTGGGCCATGGCCTAGCCCTAAAAGCTTATATTGAGGGCAAATCATACCCATAGATCTTAAAGAGATGCAAAATTTGGTTTTTATCTTCCCTATTCTACCGTTCAAGACCTATATCGTGATTTTATACAGGCAAGAAGAAAAAGATCGGTCAACCCACTTCTAGCGTGCCCCGCCATCTTGGTGAACAGACCCATTGCGGCCAGTCTATCGATAGGCAGACGCATAAAAATAAATTATTTGTTCGCCGAAAATATTAAAACAATCAGTAAATAACTGAGAATATTTTCCCCGCGAACAAAGGAAAAGCCTTGTACAGCATCGCTCTGAAAAGCTTTATATCGAGATCTCATCAATTGTAAAGAACCATACCAAAAATGAGACTCACAGGAGGACAATGAGAGTAATAAAAGAATTTTAGTTAATTTCCTTTATTTTTTAGTTCAGTTTTTAACTGAATCCCGTGTGTTTCCCGATTAAGCCTCATGAACAAGTTTTGGTTTGATATCTCTATATCCTCATCGCAAGTAGGTAAACGGTATAAGAGGCTACCGTATTATCTTCTTGGGGGTCTGGCCTTGGCGAATGCATGGGCTGTTACAGCCCTCTGTGCTCAGGCCCAACCCAACGTCATAGGGGTAGAGCAAGAGGCCAATGCTATCGCCGTTTCATTGCCCCAATCTCCCCTCAAAGACGGCGTGCATCTGTTTGGGCAAGCACGGAAACCGGGAAAATTTCAAACCGAATACTTAATCTTCAAAATAAAGCGCAATCAGGTCATTGGAGCCTTTTTTATGCCGTCTTCGTCTTTTGATTGTTTTGCAGGCAATCTCCAGGGCGGGGCGTTGACCGTATCGGTGGTAGAAAGTTACGAGCAGCAGACCTACGAGCATAGCGTCAACTTAAATCAGTACTACGCCATCAAACAGATCAACAACAATGACTTGCGCATCCTGGATGTTTGCGCCGTTCATTCGGGTCATACTGCTCAAGAACCGTAAGCGACTAGCGCAGTGCTAAGCTTGAATCCAAGGTCAAATCAAGATCTTGTTTCGCATCAATCACGACCACTTCAACTTTCTCGCGTCGACCGAGCAGCCAACCCCCTAAAGCACCAGCGCCAGCACCACCTAGGACCTCTAGGACACCAATATCACCAAAGATTTCAGATAAGACTGCAGCTGCAGCCCCCCCCACAAGCGCTCCCTGCCAAATGCGGTCATTATTTCCCTTGCGAATTTCTTCCTTGCGGGTAATCACATCTGAGGTCGCATCAATATCCTGCCGTTCACGGTTTGTCAAAATCAGGGTATTGGCGATAAATTGCGTACCATCGCCAGTTGGTTCAAGTTGACCAGCAATGCGGCTACCTTTGGGAATTAAGACGGTCCCTCTGGCGTTACGAACATTTTCAACCACCGTCAATGTGACAGGCAGGGTTTCATCAGGCTTAAGAATAATCCGCTCGGCCCCCTGGTAGGCGGCTGGAATCACCGTGCCGGATCTGAGGGCCACTCGGCTTGACCGTGGAAAGCTTTGGGCGTACACAGGCAGCGCCTGCATCAGGGGGGCAACCCCAGCACTACAAATCCCCAACGCTAAGAGCGCTGCTAACCCAGCTTGAGAAGATGGTCGATGAATATTCATGGGATTGTCCTCGTATTCGGTAAGTTGCACGTTGTCCTTGCAATTTTGAAGACAAAAGGTTAAGGGAGAATGTTCCTCACCGATCAGGAGATTACAGTAACTCAGACTGAGCATAATATTGCTCTGCCACGTGTTTAAGCCGCTGTAACTGGCTTTGCATATCCCGTCGAGTCAGTTTCGAGGCAAAGGCCTGAAAACCAAAGGCAACCATTGGATTATCCATCCGAAATTCAAAGCGGTTGATCAGCCGAGTCCCACTAATTTCTGGTTGGCACTGCCAGCGATCGCATCCTTGGAAAAAACCGTCAAAGGCCCAAACTACAAGTCCTTCCTGTCGTTCAATGACCTGACTGTGTAAGGTCGGGTTGAGCAGTGGGATGCGGATCATAAAGCGAGTCTGGCTCCCCAGTTGCGAACTCCATTCCCCTACGGGCTCACACTTTAAGAGCGGGTTGAGCCAGCGATGCATCAGCTCTTGATCCGTAATGGTTTGATCAACGATGGCAATTGGGGCGTCGATGAAAACCGATTGTTCAAAAGTAGTGGTGTCCGCCATATTTCAGAAGAAAAACGGTTGGCAAATGCTGAATCAAACACGATAGTAAAAGCATCCAACGATCAGCCGTGATGCATCGTAAACAAGCATTGGCAATCTCACTTTAGGATATGAAGGGACGATTTGGCACTGAATTCTTTGGGGCTGGGTTAACCTGAAGCGCTGAGCCCTAAAATTACTGCCGATACTGTTCGCGGTAGATTTGTCACGGTAATCGGGACTATCTTTCAGCCGAGGAATCGCCATTCATCCAATAGGAGACCGTTTTGAATCTTTCACGACGCCATTTTCTCGCCATTACAGGGGGGAGCTTAACAGCAACCGTCATGGGTGCTCCCCTATCGCGCTTATTCGCTCGAGCAGCCAACGGATTGTCGATTCAAGCAGAAGGCTATGGTCCACTGATTCGTGACCCCTATGGACTCCTAGATTTACCCCGGGGGTTTCAATATCGAGCGTTTTCCCATACGGGAGAGCGAATGAGCGATGGTTTTCCGGTACCCGCCAAACATGATGGGATGGCGGCTTTTCCCGGCCCCAACAAGACTACGATCCTGGTTCGCAATCATGAGTTAAGTCCAAATCAGACCCCATCGGTACAAGGGGGCAATGCGTATGATCCACAGTGTAGTGGCGGCACGACTACACTGGTGATAAATTCCCAGCGCCAGTTAATTCGGCACTATGCCTCCCTCACGGGGACCTACCGCAATTGTGCCGGAGGCCCCACCCCCTGGGGATCTTGGATTAGTTGCGAAGAGAATACGTCCACACCAGATATTGACCCAGCGGTGAGTAAACGGCATGGGTATAACTTTGAAGTGCCGATTCAAGCCCCTGGCCCAGTTCACCCCCAACCCCTATTGGCAATGGGCCGCTTTAACCATGAAGCGGTTGCCGTCGACCCCAATAGCCAGATCATTTACCAAACGGAAGATCGCGAGGATGGGCTATTCTATCGTTTTCTGCCCCATCAACCGCAAAACCTCCAGGCCGGGGGAGTACTCGAAGCCCTGAAAATCAAAGGACAGCCTCAACTGAATACCAAACAGGATATTGCCGTGGGCACTTCGTTCCCTGTCGAGTGGGTGCGAATTCAGAATCCTGATCCGGCGACCGATACGGTTCGGGCAGAAGGGTATGCCAATGGGGCTGCCCTATTTAGTCGCGGCGAAGGCATTTGTCTGGGGAACGACGAGGTTCTGTTCTGTTGTACCAGTGGGGGGGCTGCCCATCTCGGCCAAATTTGGCGATATACGCCAGGCCAAGATGCTACTGAAGGCGGAACTTTGACCTTATTTGTTGAACCCAATAACCCAGGGATATTGGATTATCCCGATAACTTAACCATGGCACCTTTTGGCGATCTATTTTTGTGTGAGGATGGGCGAGGTGAACAATTTATTCGCGGTATTAATCAACAGGGACAACTCTATCCCTTTGCTCGTAATGCCTTGAATGATAAAGAGTTTGCAGGAGCTTGTTTTGCTACGAATCCCCTGACGTTATTTGTTAATATTCAAACGCCAGGAATAACCTTTGCGATTTGGGGACCTTTTATTCAAACATAGGTCAATCTGAGGTAACAGAGGCAACTTCATCCAAACACTTTGGACGAATAAATATAAACTAGTGGAGAAAAAAACAATCTTCGGTATCGAAGCTTAGCAATATTGGGCCAAAAATATGCTGATACAGTTGCTTTCTTGTATCGTTTAGAACGTAATGATAATCGACTTTATGGGGTTTGTTGGGTGGTTTTATCAGCGATTACCGCTGCAATTCGCGGTTTATTTGCAAATAGTTATAAACAGCCTATGATGGCTCCAACTTATGGAGATAAATAGGCCTTTAAATCACTTCATCAACCTCAGTCGGAATACTCAATGCCCTAACCATTTTTGTTTGCCCTTGTTATTGACTGCATGGATTCAGACGCTA
>NZ_JANQOP010000373.1 GCF_028285745.1 Acaryochloris sp. IP29b_bin.137
TACCACTGCCAACATCAGTGGCAACACGGTGACGACCTCTGGAGATGGTGCACAAGGTATTTTCGTGCCTGTTGTCGATAACAGCAGTATTACCGCCGCCAACATCAGTGGCAATACAATAACGACCTCTGGAGATGGTGCTAATGGTATCTACGTTCTACCCATCTTTAATACCACTATTACCACTACCAATATTTCCAATAATCTCATTCCGCAAGCAGGTCAAGATAGTGTACGTGTGGATAACGGTGGAGGTAATCCAATCTGTGCCATCATTTCTGGCAACCGCAGTGATAATCCTGGCTTTGCAACGGCATCTGGAACGGATTTTAATCTTATCTCTGGGGTGAATACTTTCCAAGTCGTCAATTTAGCCACTATCAGTACCGATAATAACAATGCCACCTTTAGTTTCAATGGTATTCCGGTTCCCCCTAATGCCCCGCCTCTAAACTTTACGAATGTGGTAGCTTGCCCCTAAGACGTGAAACGGGTCATGTTCTAGCCTGGATTATTCACGAGGGCTTCAAACGCTGATGGTCAGGAAACGCCTCAAAACAGCCTGTCGTTCAAACAAATACTGGACTTAATCTGTGGAGAGATGTTCAAGGCACGCCAAAAATCGTCATGAATAATGCAGGCTAGACCTGTTGAAATGCTATTTCTTTGCTAAGGGATGATAATCTAATTTCCATCTGTAAATTTTTCCGGGTTGCGTCGTCCAGACTGAGTTCTGGAGATCTTACAATTGATGACGATGGCGATGTTTTACCAAACTCCTCTTCTACTGCTTATGACTTTGAGCTGGGTGGTTAAACACTAGCAGAATCTCTATGCCAAAAAGCGGCTGGGGTTACAGCGAGTGCTGGGCGTACAACGACTGATTCATAACTGGGTTTGACCCCATTGGGGGCTCAGTAAGCAGACCACACCAGCGATGGAGATGGGATTTTGTTCACGCCCGCTTAGCATGTTAGAACTCATACACCAATAAAGGTTTTAGATATGTGCCCTGTTAAGAGATCAGTGCCGTATACATAAATGTGTAAGTGCTACTCATCCGATCTATCCACTCACTCCTCCGAACAAATGCGAAAATAAAGAGTGAACGGAAAATTTTGGTCTGATATAAATTAATGAACCCCAGAATCAAGCCTTGGTTACGCACGATTTCTATTGTTTTCGCAATTGTATGGCTCGTGGGCTCCTGCTTTGTCCTCAATAGCCAACCTACCTGGGCAGACGAGGGTGCCCAAAATTTCACCTTTGCAGACTTGCGTTATGAAGACTTCGAAAATAAAAACTTTGAAGGGGCTTCTTTAGCAGGCGCTATTTTGTTGAAAGCCAACTTGACCGGCGCAAATCTCAAAGGCACCATTCTGACCATGGCCACATTTCAGCGTTCTAACTTGACGGGGGCAGACTTAACAGAGACCTTTGCAGATCGGGTCCTCTTTAACGAAGCAGACTTGACGAATGCCATCTTTACCGATGCCATGCTAACCAGCAGCAAATTCTATGACGCCACCATCACTGGGGCTGATTTTTCCTACGCCTTCTTAGATCGTGAACAAGTCACCATGATGTGTGAATATGCCGATGGCGTTAATCCGGTTACGGGGGTTTCCACCCGTGAAAGTCTAGAGTGCCCCTAGCCTTTACAAGACCTTGCATCCTCAGCAGAAAACGCAGGCGCATCTACTTCCAGCCTTTCCCTCATAACGAAATGTTATGGCGTCCTAAACACGAATTAATATTCCGAATCGAACGTTCTCAATTATGATCAGAGAAGTGATTGTTCTTATCAAATCTTTATTTAGATCCCCCATTTAATACACATCCTTAACTGTTGTCTAGGGAGTCAACTTATGGCTACATCCGAGAAGAAACCCGAAGAAGGGGCAATTGAACTGTATCAAACCCCTCCCTTACCCCAGAATCGTCCCATTGCAGCAAGAACCTTAGAGGTCGTCGATACTTCGAGCTTGCCTGGCAACCGTCCAATCACTGCGGTCAATTTAGAAGTGGTTGATACTGATACCCTGCCGAACCACCGCCCCATTATCCGGTCTGGGTTAGATATTGTGGATGAGGACAGCCTAGTGGGTAACCGCCCTATTGTGAATATGGGCCTGCCTCTGGTACCTTCTCCTAATCTCCCCAACAACCGCCCTGTTGCCACGGAACCCATTTACGATCCAGCTGATTTGATGGGCTATCTCGACTAGGCGTTCACTAAGCTTAATAAAGAACGCAATTCGGCAGGGCAGGGGGGTTTTCCCCGCCCTGCCTGGCGCTATACCCTTTTCAAAACAGACCTGGCAAAATAAAGTAAGGTGACTTCTGCTTAAACTTTGCCCAGAGCAAAGGAGTGCCTAAGCCCCTCCTTCTGTAATTGAGTATGCCAAACCTCAATGAATGCTATCGCACCCTAGAGTTGAGAATTGGCGCGTCCCTAGAAGAGGTCAATGAGGCCTACAAGGATTTAGTCTTTATTTGGCATCCCGATCGCATTCCTAAAAGCCGTGAGCGCTTACAGGAAAAAGCAGTTGTCAAGCTACAAGCCCTCAACGAAGCCCGCGACTATTTGCAAGCCTATCTTCAACGGCGCCAGAACTTGAGATCGGCTCGTCGTCCTGCCCAAAAAGCAGCAGCAGGCCAAACCCGAGCGTCCAGTCCTCCGGATAAACCAACCCAACGCGCTACCCCTCGGACTCCGCAACGGTCTCAGAGTCGGCAGTCTCAAGCCGCTAAGAATTTCCGCCAGCGAACTCGGGCGACACAGAAACAGGCCAACACCTTTAGCAAATCTGAAGAGGTCGACCCATCGCCAGCCAAGAAACCCCAAAAGACTAGCACTTCGCCTGATTCTGCCGCTAAACGGGCTGCTAAGCGATGGCGCACTGGACGGTCAAGCCCCCCTGCAAAACCCGCCTCGGCAAAGACTCAGTCCACCTCTCGCCCCCTAACCCCTGATCACAGTGGCGTCAACTGGCAGGGGGCCGATTTACAAGAACGTGATTTTTCGGGGCGCAATCTGAGCCAGGCTAATTTAGCCAGTGCTAATCTTAAAGATGCATTTCTCCATAAGGTAAACTTATCGGGTGCCAATTTGACGAATGCCAATTTGACCCGAGCTAACCTGCTCCAAGCCAACCTTACTCAGGCCACCTTACAAGGTGCGAATCTGACCGCGGCAGATTTGAGTGGCGCCGATCTGCGAGGCGCAGATTTTACGGGCGCTAATATGGGTATTGGGAAGAAGGTCATGGTGAAGCTAACGGGTGCCAACCTCTCCGGGGCGATTATGCCTAACGGGACAATCCATACTTAGACTGACAAATTAAATTTTGAATAGTCCTGAGGAACTGGGCGCATCCCGGCAATTTGATCTGATGGACCGAACTCGAAACAAGATTCTTCCTTGTGGCATGAACATTCGGCCTAGCAGACGAAGGCAGCCCCTACTTGGCCTGGCCTTTGAGAATAACCATTTGATCTTGGAAATTTAAATCCTCAATTTGGAGCGGTCCTAACTGGAGATTCACGGGTTTGTCTAACAGATTAGGTGGAAGATTGATGCGATCGCGGATATCCGCATAGGAGAATCGCACATTGCCGACCACTAACCGGACATCTTCTCCCAGAACTACTTTCCCTTCTTGCACCTGAGGTTTACCCTCCACTCCCACATAGATTTCTTTATCTTGTAAGACTGGAAAACTTTGAAGCAACCCCTTCACCGTGGCCCGATACTCTGACGGTAGCTGATCAAGGGGTAATGCAGATGTATCCACCACAATCCCCGTTTTGAGTCGGTCTGCTTCAATTTGGGTATTCATCGCTTTGACTGCCGAAATCACTTGAGGACTGCGAGCCTGGGCCGGAAGTGACGTCACCACAAACTGGTTAAATTCCTGAGCCGTTAATTGTACCTCAGGTGTCTGCACAGAAGTCGTGCTTAACACTCGATCCACTTTCTGCTGTAAGCCAAAGGTTAAGCCCTCGATCTCAGCGGGTTCATCCACTTGGGCAGGCAGTAATGTGGAAGGGACCGTTTCTGGCGTTGATTGACGAGTATACCAATCGGGGAGATACGTGACCTGCTGCCAGGTATAGGCCAACCAGCCCCCACCCCCGAGTAGGAACAAGACGGCAACGAGTCCTATTTTTTTGAGCATGCAAACCTACTTCAAACCTTAGCCAACACCGGATGAATCCTTAATCCCCCTTGCCCAGACCTCCCTTTTCCCAAGGCCCTTTTCCCAGGACCAACGATTAAAGACGTTTAACACCTACTCGGAGTTTCAGCTAAATTTTTGACCATAGCAATATGCAGCATATCTGCTTGGATAAACGGTTCTCCTTGACGTTGGAATCCAAATTGTTCGTAGAAAGATGCTGACGGGGTTTGAGCATAGAGAATCGCTGTGGCAAATCCCTGCTGCTGAGCATATTGGAGGGCTGAGATCGTAATTGCTTTGCCAATCCCTTGTTGCCGAAACGCCTGCAACACTGCTACCCGTTCAATCTTGGCTTGTGTCCCATCTTCGTAGGCCCTGATACGAGCAATACCGACGGGCTGCTGCTGCCAGTAGGCAATAAAGTGATCGGCTGTTTCATCTTCTCCATCCATATCCAGGACAGGATCAATGTTTTGTTCAAGATGAAAGACTTGCTGCCGAATAAAAAAAATATCGCTGGCCCTGTCTGCATAGGAGGTCAGAATAACTTCCACATCAGAGACCTTGAATGAATTGCTGGCCATGACCGCTCCGAGAATCAAGAGCAATATTTTAAATCGGTCAGCCCTATGAAGCCACTCCCAATCCACTCTTTGAAGTACACCCATGTTCAATCATCAAGTTATCAATCGTTTGGCGCTTAACCTTTCGCTAAGGTGACGCATATCTGCCGACGCATAATTGAGGATGGCTCCAGAAAATTATTATGACGGCATGCTCCGTCCACAATGCTATGCCTTACCCACAAGTCTTGAAAGTATTGTGATGGTTAGGTTTGGGATATGCGATAAAGTGTAACCTGACCACTGACATAGCGAAGCGAA
>NZ_JANQOP010000001.1 GCF_028285745.1 Acaryochloris sp. IP29b_bin.137
GCAACTGAAACCCCATAAACGACTCAATTACCAGAGAGGCATGAGGGCGCTATCACTGATTCAGACCACATTGTGAAACCCTTGTCATCCCCAAAGAGATATATGACACTTCAGTTTTGCGACTGAAATGTCTGAGTCTGGCTGATTGGCGAGCTTGACCTAACAGACGTGGAGGTTGATTCTGGGCAACAGGGGGGAGTGGATGCTTGACGCAATAGGGTCGAAAATTGGGGTGTTATCTGACAATGTGTCGCTTTTCTACCCAAATCAGGGGTATTAGACAACACTCGACATATAATTCTTTTGAGGGTGCTGTTATACGACGAATGAGTGACTACATTGAGCTAATTGCCAAAAATCAGGCTCTTCTCCAAGAGCAAATTGACTCATGGCCATTAAAAGTTCAATGGATTAAAACAGTATCGATTTCAGAAAACCATTTCGCAAATGAACTCAGGGTTAATGGCCGGAGTGGGATCACCTATCTAACTGGAAAATACAAAACTGAATTTATCAAATTGCTAGATACTTTAAGACCTTCTGCTGACGTAAATTTGGTTAGCCTTCGTAAAGGCGATATCATGCGAACAGTGCTATGAACAGTGCTTAAGTGCTTAAGAAATTTTGGCGGTCGCCTCTAGTTTATAGCCCTT
Source organism: Acaryochloris sp. IP29b_bin.137 (assembly GCF_028285745.1). GTDB lineage: Bacteria > Cyanobacteriota > Cyanobacteriia > Thermosynechococcales > Thermosynechococcaceae > Acaryochloris. Next base: position 654 of record NZ_JANQOP010000001.1, read on the forward strand.
TTCAGTTCTGTGCTGTGGTCTACCAAGGGACTGCAAGGGACGCTCGAAATACACTTCGTCAGCTTTTAGATTAACTCTCGCGCCTCAGAGGTCAGTCTTTTAGGCGGCAAAACCAACAGCCGAGAAATGTGATGACAACAGCTAGACCATTTCTTATGTTTCAAGGAGGTGTTGCGCAGGCAGCATTGGATCTGTATTTCTCCACTTTCCCGGACTCCGGCATAGTGCGTGTCGAGAAATACACCGAGAGCGAGCCTGGTCCGGTCGGAACTATCAAGGTAGCGGTGTTCACGCTTTGTGGGCGTGAGTTCATGTGCTCCGACAGTCCGATTGAGCACGAATTTTCGTTTACTCCGTCAAGTTCCACGTTCGTAGAGTTTGATTCGCTGGAGGAGCTTGAGCGCGCATTTAGCGTTCTGTCCGAGCAGGGTGACGTATTGATGCCACTCGACAATTACGGATTTAGCCAAAAGTTTGGCTGGGTCAATGATCGGTTTGGCGTGTCATGGCAACTCAACGTTGCCGCCTAACAAATCGTTGCAGTCGGACGTCAAAACCGCTGCGCGGCTTTGACGCCGCTGCACTCAAGCGTTATGCAGACAAACCACTACCATGATCCGTGGCATAAAAACAACGCTTCGTCCTGCCTGCGAAGATGACCGCCGGGATATTTATACGTGGCTTGTCGCGTCTGATGTCACGCCATTTATGATGGGGCCACCTACCTATCCAGACGTAGCGATTCCCACTTGGAACGACTTCTGCAGTGATTATATGCCGCACTTCTTCGATGGATCGCGCCTGCACTTTCATCATCGAAGTCGATGGTCAACCAGTTGGGCACATCAATTACGATGGCCTTGATGCCGAGCGATCGATTGCGGAATTGGACATCTGGATGCGATCGCAAGTCTGCTGCGGTCATGGATACGGAATGGATGCAATGGTGGCGTTGATGCGCCACTTGCACGCACATTTTGCGGTTGAAATGTTTATCGTTCGACCTTCGCGTCGCAATCAACGAGCTGTCCGCGCATACAAAAGGGCTGGATTTCGATCATCCTCATTGTTGCCTGCAGATCAAACGCGCATCTATGGTAACGGGGATTACTCCGATACAATTACACTTGAACTCAAAATATCCGCATAACACTCCATTGCACCGGAGCTACGGGTCGCGCAGGTTTGAAATCAACGTCGTTTGTCGCTGCCCAGTGAACGGGGGTGTCATGCCACTAACAAAAATGTGGCCGCGAGGCATTGAATGGGGCACAAAATCCTAAAAGACCACGCGTAGGTTTTCTGCCAGATGCTTATGAGCTGGCGAATGGCGGCTGATCTTTCGACAGATAGCAAATGAGGACTACCAACTGTAAGTGTGAAGTTCTTGAATTGATCTTTCCTGGGGATTATTGCATAACCACCTGATCCGAGAGTAGGATTTGTAATTGCGTATGCTGGTCTGAGGCAATTTCAACGAGGGCACTTCCTTGGCCCCGCCATACGAGACGAACGCTACGGATTGAGATCGCATGGTCTCGGCATTTTTTCATCAGCTCAGCCAAGGCACCAGGCTTATCGGCTAGCTTCACTAACAGCGCATCTTGACTAACAGTTTGGTAGTCTGCCTGGGTCAGCATTTGGGTCGCAGCATCCGTATTAAAGGGACGATACTGACCATGACATCGACCAATATCCAAATGCTCATTCAGAATCTGCAAGGCCCGCTCCCGATCATTCACCTTCAGTTGAATAATGCTCCCGCCTGCCGCTTTGACTGCCGTAATATCCTCAATGGAAATCCCCGCTGCGGCCAAAGCCATAGAGACCTGAGTCAGCAGATGATCCTCCGAAGCTCCCACCAACGTAATCTCATCATTGGCCTTTCCTAAACCAGCCTCACAGACAGGGAGTTCTGTCATTGATGGGGCAGCAGGGGGTTCCAGGGATTGAATATCTGCTATGAGCTGATCGATCTGCTCTTTTACCACATGGGGCATAGCAATTAAGTGAGTGAGGGAGCCATTACAAGCCAACTGCCAGCGCTGGGTGACTGTGGGCGACGGACGATCAAACACCACAATGTTGGAGTAGGGATGTCGCCAGGCGTTGCGATCAAGCTGGTTGAGTTGAGCAATAGCATAGTCCGCCATCTTGAGACAATCTGGTATAAGCTGCTTAAATCCAGCCACCCCTACTGTGTGGAACGCATACCACAGAAAGAGTGGGGTTATTCCATTCCGGGAACCACTAAGCGTCGTATCCAAGGTGCCAATGTATTCCACACTTTGGGCAATCCGATCAACATGGCCTTTTTTCGCTAACACCACGCCACAGGGAATGGGAGAACCAATCATCTTATGTCCACTGATGGCGATGCTATCAATGCCATCTGCAAAGTTCCAAGGGGGTGGCGCTTCAATGAAGGGGAGAATCATTCCCCCTAAGGCAGCATCAGCATGAAGATAGTGACGCTTCAGAGCCAGGTCTTGAAAAATGGTTTGAATCCCCACTACATCATCTACTGCCCCTTTCATAGTGGTCCCGATAGTGGCACAGACAATGGCAGGGACATCTCGGTGAATCCGCAAGGTCTCTCGGAGGTCATCCAAGTCCATTGACCCATCAGGTTGGCTCCGAATCATGATGCTGTCTAAGTTCAGGCAGCGCAGAATTTTGTCGATGGAGTAATGGGCATCCTGGGAATAGTAAACGATTCCCCCCGGCATTAACTCCCGAGCCAAAAATAGACCATAGTGGTTG
>NZ_JANQOP010000123.1 GCF_028285745.1 Acaryochloris sp. IP29b_bin.137
AGTTGAAATCATACTGGAGGGTCAATTCAGGGGGGTGACATCAAGCCTTCAGATTACCTTGATCGCTCCTGACACTGTTACCCGGTTTTGATCCAAGCCCCCCAAGTTAGCTCAAGTCAAAATCAAGCCTCTAATTTTAATATAGATAAAAATCAATTAATAATTAGTTGAAGCTATATTTAAATCTATGTAAGATCAAGATGTTTGCAGCACTCAAGGTAGTCAAAAATCACTACCTTCTGGCATACAGCCTAGAGCCCATATATGGAACGACTGCTTGGACAGCTTTCGATATAGCTGGCTAGAACAATAGGGTTGACTCGCGTATTTGAGGTTGTTACAGGTTTCTGAACAAACTTCATTGCTAGCAGCATTGCCCTCGAATTTACCCCAATCCGTAAATTCCGAATTGTCTGATAAGCATCGGTGTCAGGATGTTACCTGCTGGGTCTCTGAGCATGCACCTTGGAAACACTTTGGAGGAAAGGATGAAAGACTATACACTTGTCTGGATATTGCTCTGGCAATCGATCTATTTCGGACTGTTCTTGCATAGCGTTCTTACAGATGCATTTGCAGATGGCGATCAGAACCAGCAAGACCTTTAATTGAGCACAGCATAACAGGAGCTGATCAATCTAACAGGATGGCAAAATCAGGCAGAATAGCGAAGGCTAGTATGCTGGCCTTGTGACCTGAACCCTAAGGATAGGTATGACCTCCGAACAGCAGCATTCTTTAGAAGTACATCGACAACAATTTCCTGCTTTAGGAAATAAGCTGTACTTCAACTACGGTGGTCAAGGCCCACTGCCACAACCTGCTTTCACTGCCATTCAGTCAGCCTATACCCAAATGCAAGAGCTTGGCCCGTTTACCGGGGGGGCACTGGCTTGGATGACGGAAAAAGTTGAAGGGACTAGGCGTGCCATAGCCACTGAACTCAACGTTTCTCCCAGCACGATTACCCTGACCGAATCTGTATCCAGTGGTTGCAATATTGCCTTGTGGGGTATCCCTTGGCAACCCGGCGATCATCTCTTACTCTCAGACTGCGAACATCCTAGCGTCATCGCCACCTCCCAACAGCTAACCCGTCGCTTTGGCATTGAAGTATCGACTTTCCCGCTCATGGCGACCCTTAATGGCGGTGATCCAACTGCCATGATGGTGGAGCATTTGCGGCCCAATACACGCCTAGTGGTGATCAGTCATATTCTGTGGAATACGGGTCAGGTGTTGCCCTTAGCAACCATGGCCCAAGCCTGTCGGCAAGCCGTTCCTACAAGCGCAATTTTAGTGGATGCGGCCCAATCTGTAGGGGTTTTACCCCTTAGTCTTGATGAGCTAGACGTTGATTTCTATGCCTTTACCGGCCATAAATGGTGGTGTGGTCCGGATGGCTTGGGCGGACTATACGTCCGATCCACTTCTTTAGAGAGTTTGGAACCTACTTTTATGGGCTGGCGCGGTATTGATCAAGATGCTCAAGGTAAACCCAAAAGCTGGAAGCCAGACAGTCGTCGTTATGAGGTGGCCACATCTGCGTTTCCGCTGTTCCCAGGACTAACAGCCGCCATTGAACTACAAAAACAGTGGGGGACACCGACAGAGCGGTATCAAAGAATTGTGCATCTTAGTCGAATTTTATGGGAGATGCTCAGTACCATTCCAAAAGTGACTTGTTTACGCACTACAGCACCTGAATCAGGATTAGTCGCTTTCCAAATTGAAGGCTTCAGCAATCATCGTCCTTTTGTACAACAGCTAGAAAGCCAAAAGATGATGGTGCGCCTGATCGCAGATCCTAACTGCGTCAGAGCTTGTGTACATTATCTGACTTTGGAATCAGAGTTGGAACAACTTGTACAGGCGATTGAGAAAGCTCTGATATGACTTTTATAAAGTGGGCAAATACGCTGGTTTTACATACTTTAGAGACAGTATGCTTCTGAATTTGGCCGCTCCCTTACAACAACCGCTACCTGAATCGCCAGGCTTTTGATAGAACGGTTGCAGGCATGAAATTGTCTTAATCGAGACATCAGCAAAACAAAGCTGGATTGAAATGCTGAGCATCCAGAAGATTCTGAGAACCTACCAGACCACACCAAGCATGGCATCAAAAATAGAAACTTAACACCTAACACGCCACATATCGTTAGGCTAAAAGCTGAAATCAATAGGCTTTATAGAATCAGTTTTGAGGAAGCAAACTATGCCCAGTCAAGCGATAGCTTCAATTCAAACCCTCTTTCAAAGTCGGTTAGCGACACTCGAACATCTTGTAAAGACCGCTCAAACGCATTTCAGTGATAACGACTCCTTCCTGCAAAAACGCATAGCGGCTGATATGTTACCCTTCGGGACACAGATCGCCTTTACCTGCGATCAACCCCATAACTTTACCCTGTGGAGTGAGGGCAAATCTGCAAATCATCTCGATCCTAAGGTCACCTCTCTCTCCCAGGCCTACGAGCACATTGCCAATACTCAAAAAAAGCTGGTGGGCATTAACGTTGAAGATGACAGGCTAGCTGAAATCACGCGCATTGATTTAGGCGACAGTCTCTATCTTGAGCTATCGGGTATTAACTATATCAACGAATTTCTTATACCAAACTTCTACTTCCACCTGGTCACTGCTTACGACATTCTGCGGATGGTGGGTGTCCCTATTGGCAAACGGGATTACATGATGCACTTGGTGCCTCTGGTTAAGCAAGGATAAAACTGAACGATCTCGAATGCTGGTATTGACGGATGCCTACTTTAAGAACGTTACTGCTTTATTAAGTGGCCATTCGCCAGCCTTGTTAAGATGAAAAAAACCCTAGGGAGACAGTTGATGATTCCCATTCGTGGTGTTTATGAAGTCGCTATCCGAGTACGCGACCTTGCTAGGGCAGAGGCGTTTTATTGTCAGCTTCTTGGCCTGAAAGTGGGCCTTCGTGATGAACAGCGGAACTGGCTGTTTCTTAGAGCTGGGGATACTTCTGGGATGATCGTTTTGCAAGAAGACCAGGGTCACTGGCCCACTCAACACTTTGCGTTCACTGTTGGCGAATCTGAAATTGAGCAATCCGCACAGCAGCTTCGTGAACAGGGCATCGCGCTGGAAGGCCCCATCGTCCACGACTGGATTCCGGCAAAGTCGGTTTACTTCGAGGATCCTGATGGCCATGCGCTTGAGCTTTGTGCTGTGCTTCCCAAGGCCGTCTAGCTCGAATACTTGTCAATTCCATCTTGGCTTTAGGTGAAGGATTTCGTTAAACCGCACGCGTAATATTGCTCAGTTCAGTGGAGACGTAGAGAATGGCCTATCCAATCCAGTGTCAATGTGGCAACGTTCAAGGGGGTATTGATGAATCTGCATCGATCAATCAGGTGACTCGTTACTGCCAAGATTGTCAGGCTTTTGCTCACTTCTTAGGCAGACGTCATGAAATGCTCGATCACCAGGGTGGTACGGAGATCGTTCAAATGCTCCCGAAACATATCTCTTTTGCCCAAGGGACAGAATATTTGGCCTGTATGCGGCTGACAGAATCGGGGCTATTGCGTTGGTATGCTAATTGCTGTAATACCCCCATTGGTGGTACGTTACCGAGCCATACTCTGTCTTTTGTTGGTGTGGTTCATAATTGCTTGGAATCGTCTACCGTTAAGCTTGATGATATTTGCAATTCTAAAGGCGTCAACGTCAATGTAAAGAATGCCAAAGGAGACCCTAAACCTGAGCAATCTGGGCAGGTGAGAACGATCATTCGTAATGTTCTGATGATCTTGAAAGCACGCATCGATGGTAGCTACAAGCAGACGCCTTTCTTTGAGGTTGACTCTGGTATGCTCGTCGCCACCCCCAAAATCTTGAGTTCGCAAGAATATGAAGACCTAATGAATTCTGTTTAAGAGACTCTCTAACCCGTCATGGCGGCCAATACATCAAGCCTACATTGGAAGTCTTATTTGGTTTAACCAGTTCTGCCGTTCAATGCATTCCTCTCCGATGACGAAACGACCCACAAACGTGTACGACCGATATCACGCGCATGTCTATTTTGATGCAAACTCCGTGGAGATGGCGTCTTCAATTTGCCACCAGGCAGGTGAGCTATTCGGAATTCAGGTGGGGCGAGTTCATCAAAAGTTGGTTGGCCCTCATCCTCGATGGAGTTGCCAGCTCTCCTTTAGCAAGTCTCAGTTTGATCAACTTATTCCATGGCTAGAAGTTAATCGAGATGATTTAACGGTTTTTGTCCACGCTCTGACGGGAAATGATCTGGAAGACCACACTATACACGCATCTTGGCTAGGAGATGCTGTTCCACTCAATCTGTCGGTTTTCGATGTTGAAGGATAGATTACCCATAACGACTGACTTGCGAATGCTATCTGGATTGGTGCAAACTCTGCTACTGACAAAATTGGTCACATGCGATCGCAAAATCCAGAATGTAACTCAATCAACCGTAAAAAACGTTAAATATTCATGGACAAAGACATCGTCGCGAACAATATCAAGTCTGCATTTGCTGGTGTGACGCTTGGTGCTGGGATTGGCCTCTGGGAAGCCCAAGCCATCGACGATTACAAGACTCAGGAAGTGCAGCGGAGAAATCGCGAAAAAGACGAGAAGGAAGAATGGCATCGACTGAATTGCGATGACTTGCAGAGATGTCACAGCAGTCTTTCATTTTTTGATGCGGAGGGGATGCGATTTCATTTGCCAGCCTATATCGTGGCAAGTCTGGAAAATAAAGTAGATGATCCATTGTTTCATTTAACGCAGTTAGATGATTACGCCAAATCTAAGTTAACAACACTCAATCCTTTGCAAAGACAAGCAATCGTGATGTACCTGGAGTGGTGCCTTGAACAAGAGGAGTATGCATTTGACCACCCAACCATTCGCATGGCATTACGTGAGTATTGGACAACCTAAGCTCGACTTTATCCATTCGCATCCAGAGTCAGTATGCATCAGAATTAGGAGTACCTCTTTTTTACTGAGTGCCTGATGGATGTTCCTTCTTGGCTGAAACTGTTTGTTGCACTACTTTTTTCAGCAAGTGTCTGGGAATCAGCAGTTGTGCTCATTATCGGCGCGATCCTAGCGCCTGGCAAGCGAACCGTCAGTGCCATTTTGAGAACTATGGGGCCGGCAGAGCAACGCAACTATCAACGCTATCATCGTGTCCTCAGTCGAGCCATGTGGTCCAGTCCTTTGGGGATGACAAGGTACTTCAAATCTAGAGTCAGCAGTAGATAGGGCAGTGTGATTTCAAAGAAAATAGGGTGGCCGAAACGACTACCCTA
>NZ_JANQOP010000040.1 GCF_028285745.1 Acaryochloris sp. IP29b_bin.137
ACAGCCCAAGTTAGTGCTCAATCAATGGGCGGCGGCTTCTGTCAACAGTACATTGCAAACCGTTGTCCAAAGTGGGACGGGCGTTGCTGCTCAGATTGGTCGTCCGGCTGCAGGGAAGACGGGGACCACTTCATCCGAACGAGATGTTTGGTTTGTCGGCTATGTACCTCAGCTGTCAGTGGCGGTATGGGCCGGCAATGATAACTATGCCCGCATCGGAGCGGGAGCGACGGGGGGCGGGTGGATGGCCCCGGTTTGGCGAGAGTTTATGAGTGAGGTCCTCAAAGACACCCCTGTCCAATATTTTGAGCCACCTTCTAAATTCGAGAAGCCTAAAGGGTAGATCTCACCCCAGTATTCTTCTGAGGTACGTCATCATGGAATTAGTGATGTCTTGGAAGACTGGTGATGTTCCCCTTCTGCTGCCAATCGAATACTGGCCATCAACCAAAATCGAGAGAAAACTATCGACAGCACCAGCTTGAATTCCTGAAGATGATCCAAGACCATTTAGAAGCAGGTTTAGCTGTTGTTAGCGCAGCCGTTCAAACTATTGAGGCTCAAATTCAAAATTCCAATTCTCGACAGGGGAGGCCATCTGATAGCCCTACAGCAACAAATTGTGCCCATGTAATGACTATATGGCCTGTATCGAACTAAAGATATCCTTAATCCTGCATAAGTTTGATATCCTGCAGTTGGTTAATCCAACGACAGGCGTTTCATGAGAATTAAGGGATTGGTGAAAGCCTCTAATCAAGTTAGAGATCAGCTTAAAATTGGCATCCCGATCAACGAAGTTCCTCAGTTCAAACAATATGTAGCAGGATCAATCAAAACAACAGAGCAAATCTGTGCCAAAGCCAAGATTTCGCCCAATCAGTTACCTCTGCCTTCACGAAAAGCCTATCAATTCTTGAAGAGCGTTGATCTGAAGAATTTGCCCATCGTCCAGCAGCACAGCCCACTCCAGAGCCAAAAACGGATCTCCATTCGTCAGATCCGTCCCCAACATCAACGCCTGCAGTGTCAAATTGCTGAGGTTGCCAATGGCTCTGGATTAAAGTCAAAGCAAGGACAAGAGCTGGTCCAACAACTTCAACATACAGCACAGGACATTGAGGGCTTATGTGATCGCCAAGGGGCAACACCTGCGAACTTAACAGGGCAATCCCGGCAAATCTATTGTTGGGTCAAGTTTCTGCTGAGTGATGACAATCTTCAATCCCATCTCAATGCCGTACACACCTTTCAGCAGCTTTTGCAACTTGGCCTCGAACGGAAACAATCCTTGAATGCCAGCTATAAGGAGTTCAAAGATCCTAAAACCCTATCCATCGAGTTTGCAAATATGTCAGCGTTGTATCGCTGCAAACTGGGCAGTGAATCTGGAACCCTCAAGATCAATGAGGGATTTATCCTCGCTGACGCTTCAGTCCTGCAAGCTTTAGTGGATTCGATACTGAAAGGTAAGTCGCCTCAAACAACCCGTGTGTTCTTGGAATACTCTCTGTCAGAGGAGTTTGCAGAACTTCTGCTAGCAATGGAGCTTATAGTGGAGGATCTAGAGGAAACGGCACAAGGAAATGCCCATAATCTAGAAGAAGTGTTTAAGCGGGTGAATCAAGTCTATTTTAACGGCACCCTGAATCAACCTAAGCTTTGCTGGAGCCATACCTACAGCAAGCGTAAATTCGGCCATTACGAGCCCAGCAGGGATCGGGTGGTGATCAGCCTGACTCTGGATTCAAAGAAGGTTCCTAGATATGTTGTCGATTTCGTGATGTACCACGAACTTCTTCACACCGTTCATGGGCATCGGATTCAAAATGGACGGTATCGTGTACATACTCCTGAATTCCGGGTCGATGAACGCCAGTTTAGTCAGTACTCGCAGGCACAGCAGCACCTCAATCGCTTAGCCCAAGCTTCTTAGCTCTGGCGTTTACGATAATCCCACGGCATGAGCGGATCACTCTGATTCCAAAACTTCAATCTCTGTGATCGCGCCTCCTCCTCAGTGGCAATATACTGATCTGAAGTCTCCGAACAGCCACCGAGGTATTAATAATAAACCACGGCATACCCTTCGCTTACCAGCTTTAAATCCACTGATTTCCCCTTGGAATAAATCTTAGTGACTGTGCGCCTATATTGATCAGTGGTGATTTCTCGAAGCTTAACCACAGCTCCAGTTGGCAATCGTAATGGACTGGCCTTCTATCTCCAAAACGCGCACTACACTTTGGGCAGACTCCTGTGAAATATGGGTGAGACGCCAGTACCTCTATCCGCTCCGATGAGGTGAGATATCCCGGCCAGTCCTTGATCAACTCATCATCTTCAACAATTGACCCTAACCTGGATTATTCATGACCCTATTGGATGCGACTTTAAAGTGAGTGGCATCGGGTCACATAACCGTTGAGCAATTAAGCGAATCTCTTTTTCAAAGGGACAAAATGTTGCAAGCTCCACAAGCACTCGTCGAGCAGACACCCTTACCCGAGCAGCCCCTTTAATCAGCACACATCGTAGACGTTCCACTTGAGCCGTCGCTAACTCTGTTCCCTGGGCAGCCTGTCGTAACGTAATCATCAGCAAATACGCTGCCTGTGCTAACAGGAGACGAAATTGATTTGCCGTGAAACGGTGGCAACTGAGTCGGTCTGCTTGAATGCCCCGCTTGAGTTCTTTAATGGGATGCTCACTATCCCCACCACGCTGAACATAGAACGAGTCGTAGAGTTGCTGTGGACTGAGCATCATATTGGTCAGGACAAACCGAGGATTGGCCCCTTTGGGCAGATATTCAGCCTTCATCACCAGACGTCGAGGATAGTCCCAGGTGGCAGCCGCGTAGTAGACATCATCAAATAATCGAGCCTTTTGTTGGGTTCGACAATACTGGAGTCGGGCCTGCTCTAGTAAATTCGAGATTTTCCGCTTCAGCACAGCATTCGAGCTAGAGCCAATGGCATAGTGCATGCCAGAACGCTCACAAACCGTCAGTATAATCCAGCATCAGCACGCAGAACAAGCGTCACATCTGGCCAGACTCGCTTGAGACGCCAAAATAGCCAACGCAGAATCCCGGCCACTGCTTTACCGGGATGAGAGTTGCCTCGACGCAGTTGGCATACCAAGGGAAAACCACTCTGAGCTTCATTGATTAACACGGGAAAATACATATGCTGGCCATAGTAGCCATGAAACGCACTCCCTTCCTGGTCACCATGAGTCGGGTCATCCCAACCGTCAATGTCTAAAACGATAGTCGATGGCGGGTGAGGATAACTGGCAATGAATCGGTCAATAAATTGACGGCGCATGGCTGCGGTCTGGCGAGCGGTGACCTGATTCTCTAGACGACTGATCGTCGGTTGACTCGCCAGTACGTTGGACTCAGGAATAGGCAAGCGCTCACAGGCGATTTTGAAGATGGGGTCATGCCGTAAACTATCGCTATCATTGGCATCCTCGTAGCCTCCGATGAGTTGGTATACCCGTTGAGTCACTAACTGAGGCAAGGGGTGGGTGAGTTTATCGGGGTCGCGCCACTCCTCTATACAGGCAGCAATATCTTGGCATATATGGACTCGTGACTCGGCTTGAGCAGCAAGTAAAATGCCAACATCTGAACTCAAGTCAAGGTCTGAAAATTGAACACATAACGGATGTTCTTGATAAAAGTCGAGGGTTACATCACTGTCACACGGTGTCATGGCACAATAAAGCTACAAATTTCTTGGAGAGCTTGAGTCTACTATGGTTCAAGCTCTTTTCTCTAGGGCACTCAAATACCTCATGAATAATCCAGGCTAATGGTTGTCAGTTCTCAACCACTTCCACAAAGTCAGGGCAAGGATTCTGATCCGGGCCACAGGGGTGGATGGCACAGACGAGGAAGCCTTCAGCGAGGTATCCACTGAAGCGATCGCATCTATGGCAGGGGCTATCATTGAGAGTCATGATAACTATTGGGGTACCTCTCCACTCTAAGGCTTGGGTTTGATACATTCTGGCCTATCCACTTTTGCGTTATTGACCAATTTTGATACGGGAGTTGCTCTTAGATGTTGAATCCGCTCAGAATCAAACAGATGAAACAATTGTTTTGGGCTCTGGATATCAAAATCCAACCAAGTGGAATAATCTTCAGGGTCAAGAATTACGGGCATTCTTTGATGGACTGGAGCAACAACAGCGTTAGGTTGGGTCGTCAAGATTGTACAGGTTTCTATTTCATTCCAAGACTCCCATAAGCCAGCCAAAGCAAAGGGTTTAGCTTGAGCCCTACTGAAGTAGTAGGGCTGCTTCGTACTTTTATCAATCTTCTGCCATTCATAGAACCCACTAGCAGGGATCAGGCAGCGCCGATATTTCAATGCTGATCGGAAAGCGGGCTTCTCATGGGCTGTTTCACACCTTGCATTAATCAACTTGTAGCCAATGCTTGGATCTTTAGCCCAGCTTGGGATTAAACCCCATTGCATCAGCCGAAATTCACGAGGTTGATGCTGCAACTGCCGAATCACGGCGACGGGCTGGCTGGGGGCAATATTGTATCGAGGGGGGAAATCGGGGACATTTTGGAGGCCAAACGCTGTAGCTATCTCCTCTGATGAAGCAAGAAAAGCAAATCGCCCACACATAATCCTTGCACCTCTGGGTTATGAATTTGGTCTAGTTGACTGACAAAAGTTTAGCCTTCTAGGACTCTAATGCCAGAGGTGCCTTAGATTTGGCAAGTCTTAAGGGGAGCAAGCATTCTGGCATCAGATTCGACTCACGCACCAGAATGCTTAAAAAAACTCTCCTCTCTACCATGCCCTGCACAACTGGATTGGTCAACCAGGGGATTGGGCATACCTGAGCTACCTGTATTTGGTTGATGATTGCAGTGATGCAAACAGGTAGCGTCAGCCTCACCAGATGGATCGTCTATGTACCCTGTAGAGGGAAATTTGCCCAAAGCATTCAACGCCGAATTCAACGCTGGTTGTATAATCCGCGCATCAATATCCATCGACTCTATAAACCACTCATTAAGCAGCCTTGGCCGATTGGAAAGACAAAGATATCTTTCTGGCGCTAAATACCTCACTGTTCTGGGATGAATATTGTCTGGTGCGACTGTGTGTAGTCTATCGAGGACGAGCCTTGCCTGTGGTATGGCGAGTCCTAGAACATCGGAGTGCCAGTGTCTCCTTCGAGCAATATCAGCAGATGGTGCAGCAAGCTTGCCGACGGCTGCCCACAAAAAACGGGGGGTGCTATTGGCGGAACGAGGGTTTATCCACGTCAAACTCATGCAACTGCTGACGCCTCAGTTAGGCTGGTACTATCGCCTCCGCTTCAAAAGTAATAGTTGGATTTATCGAGTCGGGAAGGGGTGGTGCCAACTCAAGGACTTCCACTTCAATCGAGGTGAAGCGTTGTGTTTGCACAATGTTCGGCTCCATAAGGGGGTAAAGATGGGGGTTACTGTAAACCTCCAAATCCCCTAAATCACCCTAAAAATACTGTCTTATTGACAATGGGATAGGGTAAAAATGGGCTTTGGGTGGAGCTCCAAAGTCTTACTGGTATTGAGTTATAGCGGGAATGGGCGATGACGGGCTCGAACCGCCGACATCTTCGGTGTAAACGAAGCGCTCTACCAACTGAGCTAATCGCCCTTGTTATCGAAAATGTATTGTAGCAGACTGTTGCTAGCTTTACCCATAAATTCAATAAACCCAGCATAATGGATGCAACTTTATCTCGGTTTCTCCCATGCCTTCAGGCCGCACCCATGACCAAATTACGCTAGGGATGCTTCCCGGCATCGCTGTTGTTGCGCTGATTCTGAGTCGGAGTGCCAGCCAGACCCTCAGTCTATGTGGTGCCTTTCTGTTCAGCGGGCTGATGTTTGGGCCTGATCTCGATATTTACTCTGTCCAGTACAAGCGGTGGGGCTGGTTAAGAGTGATTTGGTTGCCCTATCAGAAACTATTGCACCATCGTTCTTGGCTCTCTCATGGTCCCATTATTGGTACAGCCATCCGGCTAACATATCTTGGAGCCTGGCTGGGAATTGGAATGGTGCTGACAAGAGTACTGTTGGCTCAGGGTTGGAATATTTCTGTAGATAGCCACAGCCTTGTGCAACAGGCAGAGCAACAAAGCAGACGTTATCTGCCAGAAGGACTAGCGATCTTACTGGGGCTAGAACTAGGAGCTATGAGTCATTCCTTTAGCGATACTCTCGGATCATTGTGCAAGTCAGCCTTTAAGTGGCTTAAGCCTTAAACCTCCTAGCTTCTCTGCCAGCAATCTTGACCACTTCTCTTGAATTGCTAGCTATATGACTGGTAAATAGCGCATCATATGGTTAGCCCTCACAATTGTGATGCCATGCCTAGTTCCGAATCCCCCGCCAGATTGCAAATTGTCACGGCAGCCAGTGTCCTAACTGAGGGCGTTCAACTCCATGTTCCAGTCCTGATTACTCAGATTGCATCCGCCTCAATGATGCGAACGTTGCATGCAGCTTTGCAAGCCGCATTTTCCTTGGATTATCCCGTCAGTATTGTGGGAGAACTGGCTGCTGATGATCCACAGCTCTCGCAAACCACCCTAGAACAAATCGGTGATAAGAAGGGGATTTCCTACCCTGCCGTTATCTATCTACCAGCGCAGGTATCGGCAGTGACGATCGCAGTTCAGCAACTCGTAGAAGTGGTTGCTAAGCTGAGATCGCCTGATGGGGGCTGTCCTTGGGATCTGGAACAAACCCCTCAAAGCCTTACCCCTTATATTATTGAAGAGGCTTACGAAACCATTGATGCCATCCAGTCCGGCAGAGCTGAAGCGATGACGGAGGAGTTGGGGGATTTACTTTTACAAGTGGTGCTCCAGGCTCAAATTGCCAGTGAGCAAGACCTGTTCAGTTTAGAAGAGATTGCTCAAGGCATTACCAAAAAGCTGATTCGTCGCCATCCCCATGTCTTTGCCGATGTGGAAGCCAATAGTGTTGAAGAAGTGCGCGCCAATTGGGAAGACATCAAAGCGGCCGAGAAAGGCGAAGCGACCGGTAAAACGCAAGCCTTGAGTGCCAAGATGCAGCGATATACTCGCAGCTTACCGCCTCTGATGGCTGGACTAAAACTATCGGAGAAAGCCGCTGCCGCCGGGTTAGAATGGCAAGATTTGAATGATGTGTGGACGAAGTTCTATGAGGAGTTGGCCGAGTTTCAGGAATCTCTATTGCAAAGCGATACGGAACATCAACTTTCTGAATTAGGCGATCTCTTTTTTACGCTGGTGAATGTCGCTCGGTGGTGTCAACTCGATCCGACCGCTGCGTTGCGCAGTACGAATAAGAAATTGATTGACCGGATCTCCACCATTGAAGCCCAGACCACCAAGCCTTTGGCAGAACATACCTTTGAAGAACTTGAAGCGCTCTGGCAAGCGGCCAAACAGCAGCTTGAGCTTGAGGCTGCCGTTCCAGCTCCGACCCCGGTGAAGGACGAGGCCGAAGTTCTGAGGGAAGGCTTACCCACAGCTTTTGTTGCACCTGAGGGGCGTCTATCGACCAGTGATCCAACCAATTCTGAATTACCTTCTCCCTAATTCGGATTACAGTTAAGAATATTGTCTGTCCGCTCAATTTATGCATTATCCCCGTCCTACGATTAACCGGGCTGTCCGGGCTGTAGCTTGCAGTCCCTTTACGATTCATCTATTGGCAACGATGCGATCACACAGTGTATCGCTGCAAGAGATGTGCGATCGCAGTGGGGTTATCGCAGGCTATACCCAAACTGCTCTGTCGGAGCGGCAAGCAGAAGATACCTTATTGTGGCTGATTCAAGTTGGTCTTTTGCGTCGAGAGGTGGACGGTCAAGGTCTGACGGATAGTTTTCGCCTCACCCCCTTAGGCCGTCAACTGGTGGATCAGTGGCAGCATCAGGGTAAGGATATCCCCAACCCTTCCCTCGCTGACCGCTGCCAGAATCTTTGCCAACGTTGGGTCCGAATCCCCGTCTAATGAGCGCCATTATGGTGGTTGGGACCACCTCCCACGCCGGAAAATCAATCATAGCCGCCGCCATTTGTCGAATGCTCAAGCGCCAAGGCCATCGGGTGACGCCCTTTAAAGGGCAAAATATGGCCTTGAATGCCTATGTCACCCCTGCGGGGGGTGAAATCGGTCATGCTCAAGCGGTGCAAGCTTGGGCTGCTGGCCTGGAACCCCGCGTCGAAATGAACCCTATTTTGCTAAAACCTCAGGGAGATATGACCTCCCAGGTGATTCTGCAGGGCAAAGCAGTGGGCAGAACTCAAGCTGCTGATTACTACCGCGATTATTTTGATCGGGGTTGGCAGGCAATTACGGATGCGTTAGCCACTCTCCAAGCAGAGTTTGACTGGATTGTCTGTGAAGGGGCAGGCAGTCCGGCTGAGATTAATCTCAAGCACCGAGATCTCACCAATATGCGAGTCGCTAAACATTTGAAGGCTCCTACGCTTCTGGTTGCGGATATTGATCGAGGGGGTGTCTTTGCTCATATCGTCGGTACCTTGGAACTGCTCGACCCCGATGAGCGGGCTTTGATTACAGGGTTTGTGATTAACAAGTTTCGTGGACAACGCTCCCTCTTAGAATCCGGCATTACCTGGCTGGAAGAACGAACGGGTATCCCTGTGGTGGGCGTTATTCCCTGGCTAGAGCAAGCCTTACCCGCTGAAGACTCCCTCGATCTCTTTGAACGACGGCGGACCAAACCCCATGCTGAGTTAACCATTGCCGTTATTCGTCTTCCTCGCATTTCAAACTTCACGGATTTTGATCCGCTGGAAGCTGAGACATCTGTTCAATTACAGTTTGTCAGCCTGCATCAGCCGTTAGGTCAACCCGATGCAGTGATTATCCCTGGGTCAAAAACGACGATCTCAGATCTTCAGCAGCTACAGATCACGGGTATGGCCGATCAACTCCTTACCTATAGCCAAGCAGGAGGCACGATCTTAGGGATCTGTGGCGGTCTACAAATGCTGGGGCAAACGATCTCAGATCCCCAGGGTACTGAAGGCCAGCCTGGCGACTTTCAAGGTCTAGGGCTGCTCCCCCTCCAAACCATTATGACTGGAGCCAAGATTACCCGTCAGCGCCAAGCCCACATCACTTTCCCAACCTACCGTTCTGCATTAAACAATGGCACTCAAATCGTGCAAGGCTACGAAATTCATCAAGGGCAAACCTTTGTAAAGCAACCTGAAACGGTCGGATCCTGGTTTGATGATCCGGCCTTAGGTATGGTCAGTCATTACCATCGCACCCAAGGCACCTATTTACACGGGTTGTTTAACAACGGACCATGGCGGCGCGTATGGATAAACCAATTGCGAGACCAGAAAGGATTGTCCCCTTTACCGGTTGAGATTCCCGACTATGAAGTCTATCGAGACCACCTGCTGGACCAAGTCACGGATGCCATCGCCTCCCACCTTAATCTTCAGCCTTTTCTAGAGTGTTCCTAAAACAGATAGAGTGTTCCTAAAACAGATCTGCCACCTCACCGTCAACAAGTTTAGAATCACCACGACCCATCTATTTAATAGTGGCAGAGACCTTGATTCCAGTCATTGCTAATAGCTATCATTCTGGGCTAATAGCTATCATTCTGGAGGTTCATCTCAGCCAGAATCAAGACCCATTACCCATTTTAATTAGAAATTCTCAGATTTTATCTGTGAATACATTTTTTTGGAATTAGCATACTAAGCCATACATTTTGAGACAGTAATCGAACGACACCACAGTTCTGGAAACGTTTTTCGACCCTACCCCAGACAATCTAGAACCAAGCCCGCAAAAACTTTGACCAACTCAAATGGATTGGCATCAGCCAGATAAACTATGCATTCCGTTGAGTACTTCTACTGTTCAACCCCGCCTAATTTTTCATTACCACCGTATTTCCACGGAGATTTTTGTCCCCTCATTGGCAGTCGCCATTTCATTCGCGAATGGGTAGCCACCCCAAACCAAGGTTTACGTGGTTCCACGATATCGCCGCTTTTGTGGAACTGCGAAAGTAAACACATGGCTATCTTAAGTGATTGAACTTCACTTGCACTCAGAGATAGTCTCACTTGCACTCAGGGATAGTTATTCTTCACTGGGGATAGCTATCCTTCCCTCTTTCTCTTAAATCTGTCGTATCCCTTCACCCATTTATTGCAGTTGGCTCCTATGATCACCAGACGCTCGACCCTGCTTGAGGAAACAATGAAGAAGCCTCAGAGACCGACCTTCGCCAGTATTCGCAACCGCTATGTTGAACTCGCGCAAGCAGCTCACCAAGATTTAGGATTTCACTGCCTTGGAGCGACCTACGACGAATACTATTCCATTGTCTCCCTCTATCCTGATATGGGACCCACGCTCGATCAGGGGGTGTTGGCAGAAGCCTTACTCCAAGAAGAACCACCGGAACGTGCTTGTGCTTTAATTGCGCAAAGCCCTTATGTCCAATCTCAACTGCATGCCCACCAGCAGGATTTTCAGGTTATGTCAGCCTATGGAATGCCTTTAATTAATACCTACACTCAGGTGTATCGTAGCCATCATGGTTATGCGGCTTAACCAGAACGGTGCAAATTGTCTGCAGATATGTCTAAGAGTCGCGTTACCATTACTGTAGTATCCTGCACGAGCCGAGTAGATGTTTTTGGACGAATTATCCCCACTGTTTCAAGAATTAGTCAGTAAACCCGTTGCCTTTATGGGAGGGTTTGCCTCGGGACTACTGCGACTAAATTTGGCGGAAGAGCCCGTCAAGAGTTGGCTCAATCAAAAACGAGATCCGGGTGACCCTCCCCCTCCCTCCTCCAACGATGACCATCACTCAAACGGCAGTGGTCCACAATCCATCACCATTGAGTAATTGATCTTGCCAGCGTCTGATCTGCGGATTGTTTCTTTGATTCCCAGTGCAACCGAAATAGTCGCTGCGCTGGGCTTGGCAGATCATCTAGTGGGTCGATCTCATGAATGCGATTATCCCCCTCAGATCAAGAATCTGCCGATCTGTACAGCTGCTAATCTCAATGCAGATCAGCCCAGTCACCTGATCCATAAACAAGTCACCGCTTTACTCCAGTCTGCGCTCAGTATTTATCGGTTAGAGCTGGTTCAGCTGGAACGACTCAAGCCCACCCATATTTTGACCCAGGCTCAATGTGAAGTGTGTGCCGTCAGTTTGGTTGAGGTTGAAGAGGCACTCAGCCAGATCACGGATCAGAACACTCAGATCATCTCGTTGCAACCCCAGATGTTGGACCATGTTTGGCACGATATCGAACGGGTTGCAATTGTACTCGGCTGCGACAGCCAACCCATCCTCAACTCACTCCAGGCTCGCATCACCGACTGTCAGCAACGACTCAAGGATCTTCAGCATCCCCCCACCGTTGTTTGCCTAGAATGGACTGATCCGCTGATGGTAGCGGGGAATTGGGTGCCAGAACTGGTAACCCTTGCAGGTGGGCACCCCTGTTTAGGCACGGTGGGGCAACATTCGAGTTGGTTAACCTGGGAACAATTGATTGCAGCCAATCCCGACATAATTGTTTGTATGCCCTGTGGATTTGATTTAGCGCAAACGACTCAAGCGACGGTGGATCTCGCTCAACAATCTCAATGGCAACAGCTTCAAGCCGTTCAGAACCAGCAAGTTTATGTGGTGGATGGCAATCAATACTTCAACCGTCCTGGCCCTCGTTTGGTGGACTCGACGGAACTTTTAGCTGAAATCTTTCATCCCCATCTCTTTCCGCCCCGCTATGCTGGGCATGGATGGCTAAAGTTTCACTAAAAACATGATTGGGCAAACGTTAGATGGACGTTATCGGGTACTCCGTTCCTTGGGAGCAGGCGGTTTTGGGCAAACTTATGTCGCCGAAGATACACGGCGACCGGGGCATCCGCCTTGTGTGGTTAAAGTGCTTCAGCCTGCCAGTAGCGATCCTGAATTTTTAGCAGTCGCTCGTCGATTATTTCGCAGTGAAGCGGAAACGTTAGAAAAATTAGGCCACCACGATCATATTCCCCGTCTGCTGGCGTTCTTTGAGCAAGATCAAGATTTCTTTCTCGTCCAAGAATTTATTGATGGCATCCCCCTGACAGATGAACTGATGCCGGGGGAACAATGGTCGGAATTGAAAGTGCGATCGCTATTGTCCGAAGTGCTTGACATCCTGGCATTTATTCACGAACAGGGCGTTATTCATCGCGATATTAAACCAGAAAATATTCTCCGTCGACGAGCGGATCAGAAGCTGGTATTGGTCGATTTCGGCTCCGTCAAGCAGGTTCGTAACCAAGCCCTAGTGACTAATCCACCGACGAATATCACCGTGGTAGTCGGTACCCCTGGGTATATGGCCAGTGAGCAAAGTCAAGGCAAACCCCGACCCAATAGCGATCTGTATTCTCTGGGCATTATCGGGATTCAGGCCTTAACGGGACGTCCCCCCTCCCAATTTCGGGAAGATGGGGATGGAGAACTGATTTGGCGAGATCAGGCGGAGGTCAGTGACGGATTCGCTCAGGTATTAACCCAATTGGTGCGCCCCTATTTCAAGTTGCGCTATCAAACTGCTAAGGATGCGTTACAAGCCCTCCAACGTATTAGCCTGCCACCCGGAATCGCTCCCATATCGCCTCCTCCTTCGCCGCTCACGGCTAATACGCCTGCCCCAGAACCGACGCAAGTCGTTGCCTCACCGGTATCTGTAGAGTCTCCTCGGCAACGTCTTCAGCCACAGCCGCTTCACAAGTCATCCGGCTGCGCTCCCTGGGTGTTAGGCTTTGGCATTATGACAATATTGATGGGACTGGGGCTCGCTGGGCTGAG
The DNA here is from genome assembly GCF_028285745.1 of Acaryochloris sp. IP29b_bin.137. Lineage (GTDB taxonomy): Bacteria > Cyanobacteriota > Cyanobacteriia > Thermosynechococcales > Thermosynechococcaceae > Acaryochloris. The sequence goes on from NZ_JANQOP010000040.1 coordinate 12,912, forward strand.
CTACTGGGGGGTGACGGATGATCTATTGCCGTTCCTCCAACCGAAAGAAGTAACGGTCGATAATGGAGAAAATCTGCTAGCGCAGGCCCAGCAAGAGGCTCAGCAAACGGGAAACTTAGAGGCAGCGATTGCGATCGCACAACAAGTTCCCACGAACAGCAGTCGTGCAGAGGCTGCCCAAACTCAAGTTCAGCAATGGCAGGCTCAATGGCAGCAACAACAAAACCTATTCAGGCGGGCTAAAGCTGCGTTTGATGCCCAACAGTGGTACGCTGCCCGTGACTTAGCCTTCAAACTGCCCCAAAATCCTTACTGGGATAGACAAGCCGATCCCATCTACTTCACCGCTAAACGCAAAATTGCTGAATTGGAGCGCCCCTCACCCAAACCCACCCCCACGCCGACAGAGGCCCCAGAACCAACTCTAGAACCTAGTCCCAGTCCAAACCCCACGCCTGCGGATGAACCGACCATCAGTCCTAGTCCAAACGCCCCTCCTTTAGGGTCGCCGGTTGAGATTCCGGTGCCAACCCCCGCCAATCCTAATCCCAACGAAGGCAGTTCATAGCGAAACTGGGAGATCTTTGAACAGCAGGTGCGTCTGCTGATGCGCCTATTTATTCGTCTGGTTAGCCGCTGAAGCGGCCCCACGTTTTTGTAGCCATCCAGCTAAAATAGCTAAACAAAAAGCACTCAGGATAGCTAGTCCTGCAAACAAATAGCCACTCCCCTTTTGGAAGATATTGGCACCGATCGCCACCATTGGTGCATCCGAGACTAATGCCCCTAACACTAAAGCAGGAACAAACATGGACCATTTCGTGGTCGTCAAACCTGCACTATAACTCACAAAATCAAATGCACCCGTCATTAAGGCTCCAGATAAAAGGAAAAAGTTATTTTCCAAGTGTTTCTTACTAATTTCATCCACTTTCCCCATAAATCGAGCTCCAACTAGCTTCTCCACCATGCCACGACCATATTGCTTCGCCAGATAAAACCCAAAGGTACAGGAAATGATATCTGCGCTGACGACTGTGGCAACTGCCAAGGGATAACTCAGGAACGATCCAGCAAAGATCGCCCAAATCGTGCTGGGAATGATGGGGACGACGATACTAACCGAACGTAGGGCAAAAATACCCAAGGGCGCCCAGGGACCCAACCGTCTAATTTGAGCTTTTACAGGTTCTACATTCAACTGCTGTAGCAACACGATAGAACCAACAACCGCGCCAACAATCAATCCAAATTTAAGAACCTTGCGGAATGTTTTGTTCATAGGTAAAAGAAGATAGTGCCTGAGTACCAGCCTAAACTTGGAGGCTTAAGCTTTGCTTAATACTCGCTTACTACTTAGTGTATGGAACTTTGGCGAAAAAGACTGGGCTTGTTGCTTCAATCTGAGGGACCGTTGTCCAATTGCTTACAATGCAAAGTACCGCTCGAATCTGCTGCCCTATGAACGACCGTCAATCTGTAGAGACTTATACCCGCTGGTTGTTAGACCTGTGGGTTATTTGCATTGTGACGTCAATTTTGCACTACGTTGATAATATTTTGTTCCTTGCTCAATATTCTGAGCCAACCTGGTTTAGTCTGGCTACAAATCCGTACAGCGCCAACATTGCCACTTGACGACTCAAAATAACGCTCAATCAGAATTTCAGTTAACGGAGGGTAAGTATGCGGTATCGTCGATTTGGCCGAACAGAGCTGCAAATGCCTGTCTTTTCTTGTGGTGGGATGCGGTATCAACATTCTTGGAAGGATGTACCAGGCTGGCAAATCCCCCAGGCCAATCAAGACAACCTTGATGCCACCATTCGTCGGTCTGTAGAGTTAGGGATTAATCATATTGAAACTGCCAGAGGCTACGGTACTTCAGAGCTTCAGCTGGGTCGGATTCTGCCGACCATCCCCCGCCATCAACTGATCATTCAAACCAAAGTATCGCCAAAGGAGAATGCCAAAGAATTTCAAAAGACCTTTGAACAATCGCTACGCAATCTCAAGTTGGACTACGTTGACTTACTGGGGATTCATGGCATTAATACCCCCGATCTTTTGGAGTTCACCATCCGCCCAGGTGGGTGTTTAGAGGTAGCGCGTCAATGGCAAGAGCAAGGGAAGGTAAGGTTTGTGGGTTTCTCTACCCACGGTCCAACAGATTTAATCGTGGACACGATTCAGACCGATCAGTTCGATTATGTTAATTTGCATTGGTATTACATCAATCAGTTCAATTGGCCTGCGATTGAAGCGGCCATGCAACGTGATGTCGGGGTGTTTATCATCAGTCCTTCGGACAAAGGGGGCCTGTTGTATAAGCCTTCACCTAAATTGGTGGAGCTGTGTCAGCCCCTTAGCCCCATGGTGTTTAATGACTTGTTCTGTTTGAGTCATGCCCAAGTGCATACCTTAAGTTTGGGCGCAGCACGACCGAGTGATTTTGATGAACATCTGAAGTCGTTGGAGCTATTGGACCAGGCGGATACTTTGTTACCCCCTATTTTGGAACGGTTGAGACAAGCTGCGATCGCAACCCTAGGAAAAGACTGGGTAAACACTTGGCATCAGGGTTTACCGACCCACGAATCAACCCCCGGCAATATCAATATTCCTGTTATTCTCTGGTTGCGAAACTTAACCCTAGCCTACGACATGCGAGAATATGCCAAAATGCGTTACAACCTTTTGGGGCAAGCCAGTCATTGGTTTCCGGGTCAAACCGCAGCTCATGTGACCAGTTTGGATTTGCAAGAATGCCTAAAGCACAGTCCTCATGCTGGGAAAATTCCTGACCTACTATTAGAGACGCATTTGCAACTGGCTGGTGAGTCCATTCAGCGTTTGTCGCAAAGTGAGTCAACTTGAGTTCTAGATAGGCGCAACCCCCGATTCCTGAATGGGCTGCAACCTGAATCCTTGTATGTATAAATCAAAAAATGGCCTAACCTGAACTGATGTTCGTCCCACTTAACGGGAGTCGGCATCAATGGGTTTGGGGTACCGATAGCACTCAGCTATTGACATTGGCTCGAACTATGAACCCACATTGCCAGAGACATCCGATAAAAATAGGTGCGATCAGAACCGAAATAGTGTTCAAGTCTCTTAACACCAACCAGGAAGATTAGCTTCTCATAGTCTCATATAATATTCAAAAAGAATAAATCTCTTAATTTTTTCTCTAGGTGAGTGAATAATTTGTGAAAAATAGATGGAGGGGAAAAATTCCAGATTAAAGTTGCTGTGTGGGTTGAATTATTTATCGTTCAGAGCAAATTAACTTTCTAGACCTCTAATCTATACGATTGACCAGTAAGTTATTTTGTTCCTCGGTATAGTTTCAAACTCAATACAATAGACAAGATATAGTTTTGTAAAGTCAGTTGTCTAGGCCCATCAAACCAAGCTGTCATGGTTTGGAGCGTTGGGTGATGAGCAAGAAATATATTAAAAAGCACCGACAGGGGGATACCCAAAATGGGTAGTTGGTGCTAAAGGCGTTGGATGAATTCTTGTGCCAGCGTTGTTTATTGCTCTAACAACTAATCTGTTTCTAGCTATATTTGTTTGGACTTATGTCTTGGGCAAGCTTCTATCACCAAAGTCCATTGCTACTAAACACTTTCAGCGGTAACTACTCATGAAATTCCAAAAAATTGCACCTCTCGCAGTGCTACTGTCCCTCGGTGCTGCTCTACCTGCATCGGCAGGTTCATCTTATGTTAAGAATAGCTATGATTTAAGGAGCATCTACGACGGTAAGTCTACGACCAATATTCATGTGCACGAGACTTACAAGGCTGACACTTGGGCTCATTCTAGTGCAACCAAAAAAGAATGGGGGTACACAAGTGTAACTGAGCATAAAGATGGCCGCGATTTCAACGAATTTGAATCCTTCGACATCAAAACCACAAGCTATGCTCAGGAAGATGGCAGACTCGAGAGGGACGTGAGAGTTCATACTCATGAGTCCTATAAGTTTAGCGGATTTGAGAAGGATCACACCGTTTCTAGTGGTTTTGAATTCTAACTGAATTAATCAGCAAACTGAGGGGCAACACTATGTTGCCCCTGTCAATTCAGGAGAATATAATCATGTCTTCTCGCCTGCTCACTTGTGCATCAGTGTTTGGGATATTAATGATCTCAGCTAACTGTGCTTTAGCCCAAACGACCACTAATAATATTGATGCCCCCAATAATGCCACCTCTACAGCTAATCCTGCAGTGGATTTGAACCAACAAGGTTCATTGGTCAATACACAAGTTAATACTCACCCTTTGGGGCGTAGTATTGTTGGTCGAGGCGTCGCAGACTGTACCAGCAATGGTATTGCCTTTTCTGCTTTTGGCAATGGCATTGGTCCCTTTGATACCGGTACTCTGGGTGGTTCGTTTACCTATACTCACTCTTTTGGGATGGGAACGTGTAACGAATATGCTCAAACGCAGCTTTCAAAAGCTAAGTTAGAGAACTGTTTGCTACTGATTAGTAACTATTCCAAGATGGTCAAAGCCGGTGTCAAAGTCAGTTATCAAGCACTCAAGACCATTGGTGGTGTTGACTGTCCTCCAATCGCAGTTCAGAGTGCAGTAGCTCCGACAAATGGCCCACTTGGGCGTAATGCTGTTCCAGCACCGCAAAATCATCGGCCCCAACCTATTCTGTCTCACCCCGAACAGCCGGAACAGCCACAACCTCTCCCTCAGCATATCCCGCCGAATCACCACCAGGTTCGGCAGCAGCAAAATCCCCATTATCAACATCAGCACAGTCCTCAACACCAAGTTCCTGTAGCGACTCCAGTGCAACATGAACCCACACATCAGCAGCAGCCACAGAACTTTAATGCTTATCGGTAAGCTGAAGAATTGCCAAAGATGTGACCGAAGAGTCGTGCAAACTGAAAATCTTTTGCTGTGAATAAGCGCTAGTGAATTTCTATGCCCATCGTCTAGGGCCATCACTGTACAGCTTAGGTAGGTTTTGTTGTGCAAGTGAATAATTGTGAAATCGTGAAATATTTCTGTATACCCTTTTTGTTAATCGTTACCGGAGTTGTGACTAAGCCTGCTATGGCTCAGGGTGTTTTCGCAACGACCGTAACGACCTTCCAAATGTCTCCAATGGGACATACCGTCATTGAGCGCAGAATTAATGACTCTGTTCAAACCAGTGAAAGTTCAGTGTCTTTGACGACTGACAGCCAAAGTGGCTCCTCCCAAACATCTAATTCGGAAGAGGGGAAAACGACACGAACGAACTATAACTATGGAACCACTGCAACAAGCGTTGCTATCGAGAATATTGATATCACGCGGGAAGTGAAAGTTGAGTTCCGTGAAGAATATAACTACAGCGAGTTTTCAATCGATAATAGCTCTTCTACGGGTTATAGTTTTTAACCTTATTTCTGTTCAGACCAGTGCAAGCTCAAGCATCACTCTCAAGACAAACGGCCTCTGGCTCAAGGGTAGGGGTTGTGATGCTTCTTGTTGCGGTAAAAGTTGTATTCATTCCTACTCTGAGTGTGGCTCAGACAACTAATACGATTGATGCCAGTAATTCAGCAGAATCGAATGTGAGTCCTGATCTGGAATTGCAGCAAAGTGGGATATTAACGAATTCCCAAAGAGGGCCTCGCCCATTAGGTAAATCAATTGTGGGTAAAGGCCTCAGCGATTGTACGACAAGTGGCTTAGCACTATCAGTGTTTGGCAATGGTGTGGGGCCATTTGATACAGGCTCTATCGGTGGCTCGTTCACCTATACCCAATCAGCAGGGATGGAGGCTTGCAAGCGCCATGCACGTTCCCAGCTAACTCGCATCAAACTGGAAACGTGTTTATTACTAATCAGTAATTACTCCAAGATGAAAAAGGCAGGCATTAAAGTGAGCTATGAAGCTTTAAAGAAGGCTTCAGGCGTTGAATGTCCTAACCTAACGTTGGAACAAATTGTGCCGGGTGCTGCCATCAATAATTGAAGAATCTTGCAATCTCTACTCGTCGGAGATTTTGACGGAGAGAATCTTATCTCCTTGGCCAATGGCATTAACCACGTCCATATCTTGGGTTTGGCCAAAGGTAGTATGCACCCCATCCAAATGGGGTTGGGGGGCATGGCAGATAAAAAATTGACTGCCACCTGTATCCCGACCCGCATGGGCCATGGAGAGGGTACCGGCAAGATGTTTATTTTCGTTAATTTCGCACTTGATGGTGTAACCGGGCCCGCCCGTACCGGTTCCTTTAGGACATCCCCCTTGAATCATAAAATTAGGAATGACGCGGTGGAAGTTTAAGCCGTCATAAAATCCTTTATTAGCAAGGTCGACAAAATTCTTGACGGTGTTAGGCGCGTCTTGATCGAATAAATCAAGATGAATCGTGCCTTTGTCTGTTTCCATGGTGGCTTTGGTCATGATGGTCTTAACGCGTTGATAGTGTTGGCAACTCTGGCATCCTATCTTGGGACCTATGGGAATGCAAACTCGCCGCAAAAATGAGCGCAGCGTAAGCTTATGCAAACAGGTCAATTCTGGCAAAACATCATTCGTAAAGGTTGGGCAGTGCTGAAAAAGCGCCGCCGTTGCATTACCATTTTACTTATCCTCAACGGCGGATTGTGGGGCGTTCCTGCCCTATATATGGCCCTATTTACTCCGCCTAAGCCAGCGATTCATCTCCCCAGTATTCAGCAACTCCAAAAGCCACTCTATGATTTATACGTTGTTAATTGGGGTTTTCATACTGCAATCATCCTGGAGCAACCGACTGGCTGGCGCTTGGGACCGCACAATCACCCCCAGGCACGCTATGTGGAGTATGGGTGGGGAGATAAGCAGTTCTTTATGTATTCAGATACGTCAATTTCGACAACTTTGGCAGCGGGAGTGCTACCCACGGCCTCTGTCATGTATGTACGAGGTAGAGACCAGGTACCTACGGCTAAAGACCAAGTGCGCCAACTCTATTATCGACAGGTGACGTCGCAACAGCTCTACGATCTGATTGAGGCGCTTGAGCAAAGTTTTTTGCGTCACAATGGTAAACGGGTAGAGCCCTATCCCAGCGTTCCTGCTTTTGTGGGTCAATTCTATCCAGGGCGGGAGTACTATGTGATCTGGTCCGATTGCAATGCCTGGACGGTCAGACATCTCCAAGCGATTGAGGTTGCCTCCCCTGTGATACCCGTTATTTTGTCTGAACAAGTGGGGCCAAGTTTAAAGGGATTTCAACTTATTTTAGGAGCGGAATAGATACCTTCATTCTGAGTGTTCATTTATTCTTGGAAGAGTCTTGTGCAATAGCTGCTCCGTTTTGATGCTTAAAAGCTTGTTCTGGTATGGATAAACAGTTGAAATCCGTGAGTAAATTTCTAAGTTATGTGTTGCGCCATCGACCGGATGCGATTGATTTGAAGTTAGATTCTGGGGGTTGGGCAAACATTTCTGAATTACTTCAATGTGCTGCCAACCACGATCATGTATTGACGGAAGAAATCATTCGAGCGGTAGTGGTTCAGAATGACAAACAACGCTTTCGATTAAGTGATGATGGCCAACTGATTCGCGCCAACCAAGGTCACTCTATTCCTGTTGATTTGGATTTACAGGCTTTGAACCCTCCCTGCCCATTATTCCATGGGACGGCCAAACGATTTCTCGAATCAATTATGGCGAGAGGGCTTTTGCCGTCCGGTCGACAATATGTGCATTTATCAACAGCGTATGAGACTGCGATCGCTGTCGGGAAACGTCACGGACACCCTATCATTTTGGAGATCAAGGCCCAGCAAATGCATCAGGATGGATTTCTATTTTATCGCTCTGAAAATGGGGTTTGGTTGACGGAATATGTTCCTGCCAATTATTTAGTAGAAATCAATAAAGATATAGCTTAAAAATATAGTAATAATCTACTATTGCGGAAGCAGAATAGAAAAAATATAATTAAGGATATTCGAGATAAGGATATGCAAAAGAATACCGAATAAGACAATAATGCATATGTTTCGAATGGTGTAATTGTGCTTTGAGACCGCACTCCGATAAATTGTTTATTTTTAAAAATGTTCTGCCATGATTATCAAGACTTTATTCGTATCCCTTAGTGTTGTCTTGATCAGTGGACTGAGCGTCTCCGCCTATCGGTATCGTGTCGATCAGAACATCGATGCACCTCCGCAGCAAACCAACCCAGACTGTAAGTACCCGCCCTGTGACTAACCCTTCTTGTGACTAATAGGGGAGCCCTGTGCTATCTCAGTTCAACCTCTGGAACGACGGACTCGTCAAGGTTATAGGCCGGAATTTCAGTAAAAAAAGCTGGACATAGGACTTGAGCATCGCGCGGATCAGGCGTGTCTCTTTCCCAGACTCTTACGCAAAAAAAAGCCCAGTTGCCTCTGAGAAATCAATGGCAACTGGGCAACAGGCTTATCTAGCTACTACCAAACGGATACCGTTTGCCAGTGAAGGCTTTTAATCATCATCATCATCGTCGTTTTTATTGCCGTTATAGATCCAGCGCTCCAGCTTATCGCGGAAACCTTCCTGTCGCTTTCTTCTACGCCAAATCTCATATTCGCGATCGCGACGATTCCAGTAATCATCATCATGTCGATGTTTTTCCCAGCGACGACGTTTTCGCCAATAGCGATCTCGATCTCTTCTCCATTTTTGTCGATCCCGCTTTCTTTGCCGATGCCAGCGATCATAATCACGGTTATGACGGCAGCGGACGCGGCCATAACGACGCCAACAATATTTGCGACGCCAAGAGCGATTCTTGTGCGCAATTAACGAAGAGGCGTTCTCTTCTTGTATTTGCTGGGGACTTTCTTGGCTTAGAATAACCGCTTGGGCCGGCGAGATAATTGCCACTGCACCCATCATTACGGCTGCCAACATCACAGAGGATTTAGCCATTGCTTTTTTCTCAGCTTTATCGGTGACTCTCAAGTGCTAGATTAGGTTCAAAGCTGAAGGATGTCAGTCTAAAAACCTCCGAAAAAAAAGCCAAAAAATATAGAAAATTAATCGTGTGAAAGTGGAAAAATGTAGAACTAAGTGGAATCATGATTCCACTCATCGACTGTGTTACCCCTCCAGTCAGAGGTTCTTCGCCCTATTTCTAGTTCTGACTTAAGTGGGTCATGGTAACAGATGAAACCACAGCAATGGGATAAGTTTTTAAAGCAAACAGCTCAAGAATTTGGCATTACGGGTAAAGTCAGAGACATCTTTCTGACTCGGTTTGCCTATGAAAATTGGCGAAAACCGGATAAAGAAATTTGGCCCATGGCTCAATCCGCGAGTCTTGAATCGTATAAGAAACAAATGACAGCAATTTATGCTGCTTTTACCGCCAATCCGGCTCAGGGATGCACAGATCTAAATGCCTTGAGTAAGGGACCGGGGAAATTCAATGTTTTGCGAGATTGGTTACAAGAAACTCGATATGCAGAGTGGATTTATACTCCATCTACAGATCGGGCGACCAATATGTCCATCTTGAACTATCGGACCCCTTTACCTGCAGAATCCCCTTTTTACATCGAACGACCACCAACAGAGTCAGACTGTTGGCAAGCGATTCAGCAGCCTGGCGCACTGATTCGGATTAAGGCCCCCGCTCAAATGGGTAAAACCTCGTTGCTGCGTCGGCTGTTATTTCAGGCCCGAATGACGGGGTATCAAGTCGTATATTTGAATTTCTTAGATGCAGAGACCTCTATCTTTTCTAGCTTAGATAAAGTCTTACAGTGGTTTTGCGCCAATATCTGCCGTGAATTGGGATTAGCGCTCCAGTTCGAACAATATTGGGCAGAAGATATCTATGGTAGTTTGATGAGCTGTAAATCTTATGTGCAAGGCTATTTACTCCCCAACGTTGACAATGCCTTGGTATTGGGGCTCGACAATGTTGATCGCCTGTTTGAGTATCCGCTAATTGCGCAAGACTTTTTACCCATGCTCCGATCTTGGAATGAAGAAGCGAATACCCAGGCGATCTGGCAAAAAATCCGCTTAGTATTGGCTCATGCTACGGAAATTTATATTGATCTAGATGTCCACCAATCTCCGTTCAATGTGGGGTGGCCGATTAAGTTGTCTGGGTTTAACGTCGAACAACTGCGGGCCGTCGCTCAGTTGTATCAGCTGGAATCGAAGCTAGCGGCCCTGTCTCCTCGTTTTTTTCAAGATCTAGACACTTTATTGGGTGGACATCCCCATCTGGTTCATTTGACCTTTGATACCCTCCGTCGTCGGATGATTCCGCCGGAAGAACTACTCCAGCAAGCACCGACCCAAAGCGGGATTTACGGCGAACATTTGCGAGGTCTATGGACGACCTTGCAACGTCAACCCCAATTAGCCGCAGCGATGCAGCGAGTGATAGCTGACTATCCCAAAGCACGGTTAGAGCCGATTCAAGCGTATCAACTTGAAAGTATGGGATTGGTTCACTTGGTCGGAGATTGCGCCCAACCCAGTTGTGAGCTGTATCGTCAGTACTTTGCCAATCGACCGATTCATTATGACTCCAACAGCGCTGGCATATAAAGTTGGGGGCAGTCTCGGCTACAATCACCCGTCTTACGTTATCCGCCAAGCGGATACGGAACTGCTGAATGCCCTTCTGAACGGCGACTTTTGCTATGTCTTTAATAGCCGTCAGATGGGAAAATCCAGCCTCAAGGTGCGGGCCATGCATCAGTTGGCGCAGGACCACCGTTGTGTCTCGATCGATATGACCGTGACGGGCAGCCAAGTGCAGGGACAACAATGGTATGCCAGCCTGATTGTTCAGCTCTGCCAAGGACTTGCCCTCAGTCATTCCCTTCAGCTGAAACCCTGGTTCCAGGACCATGCCCATTTACCCCCTGTGCAACAGTTGCAGCAATTTATCGAAGATGTATTGGCACAATACTTGCCCAACAACAAGATTTTTATTTTTATTGATGAAATCGATAAAACCTTAAGCTTGCCGTTTATCGTCGATGATTTTTTTGCCTTGATTCGGTGGTTTTACAATCAGCGAGCTGAGAATGACCTTTACAAACGGTTGACGGTTGCCTTATTTGGCGTGGCTACACCTGCCGATTTGATTCAAGACAAGACGCAAACGTTATTCAATATTGGCCATGCCATTGAACTAACGGGGTTTACTGCCACAGAAGCCCAACCCTTGGTGCATGGCTTGCCGTCTCAGGTGGACCATGGGCAAGCTGTGGTTCGAGAAATTTTGGAGTGGACGGGCGGACAACCTTTTCTGACCCAGAAGCTCTGTCAGTTGGTGACTCAATTAGAGGTGCCGATCCCAGCGGGACAAGAACAGACCGTCATTGCTGGGCTGGTGCGATCTCAGATCATTGACCATTGGCCCACCCAGGATGAACCCGTGCATTTGCGCACTATTCGGGACCGTCTTCGCCACCCTCCCGACCGCACGGGACAACTATTAGGGCTGTATCGACGTATTCTCGATCAGGAGACGGTGGTGGCGGACGGCAGTGTTGCCCAGGGAGAACTGCAACTGTCTGGGCTGGTGGTCAAACGCCAGGGGGTTTTGCGGGTTTACAATCGCATTTATCAAGCGATCTTCAACCATGCCTGGATTGAACAGGAATTAGCCAGCCTGCGTCCCTATGCTGCCATGATGCAGGCTTGGGAGGCCTCGGAACGCGAAGATACCTCGCGGTTGCTCCGGGGTAAAGCCTTACAGGATGCCCTGGACTGGTCTCAGGATCAGCAGCTCAGCAATCAGGATTATCAGTATTTAGCCGCCAGCCAGGCCCTGGATAAACAAATTGCCCTAGAAACGGAGCGCAAAGCCCGCGATTTAGAGCGTCTAAGTACCCAACTCGATGCTGAAAAACGGGCGAAACAAGCTTTGGCCAAAGCCTATGCCGATGCCAAACGGAAGCTGAGACTGGGGACGGGAATTCTCACCCTATCCTTGATCGGTGCGATCGCAACTGCGCTGTGGATTAATCATGCCTTGCAGCAGCAGCGAATTGCCCAAACGCAATCTATTGAATGGGCGGGTAAAAGCGCTTTACAACAATTTGACTTTGACCAAGTTGTGGCGCTGCTAACGGCCATGGAAGCCGTGCAAAATCTTCAGCCCCTCGTTCGCAATCATCGATCCTTACACCAATACCCCACGACAACACCCGTGATTGCTTTGCAAGAAATTTTGCAACATATTTGGGAGCGCAATCGCCTGGAAGGCCATGAAGCCACCGTCAATAGCTTGAGCTTTAGCCCGGATGGTCAGTCCATTGCGACTGCATCGCGGGATGGCACCGTGCGGCTCTGGAATTTACAAGGTCAAACCCTACAGATTTTGTCTGGGCATCAGGGTGATGTATACAACGTTGTCTTTAGCCCGGATGGTCAACGACTCGCAACGGCAGCCAAAGATGGAACCCTCCGACTCTGGACGCTGGCAGGCGAAACCCTTCAAGTTCTGCGCGGCCATCAAGAGGATGTCTATGATCTCAGTTGGAGTCCTGATAGTCAGCTGATTGCCTCTGCCTCCAAGGATGGAACAGCCATTGTGTTCGACCGCTACGGCAAGGAATACAGCCGGTTTACCCAGCATCAAGATTCCGTGTATGCCATTAGCTTTAGTCCAGACAGTCAGCGGATCGCGACAACATCTCGAGACAGCACGATTCGAATCTGGACCATCACAGGGGAGCCCCTAGCCGTTCTAAGGGGTCATCAGGGAGCGGTGTTCGATGTCGCCTTCAGTCCCGATGGTCAACAGATGGTGACTGCGGGGGCGGATCAAACCGTGCGGCTATGGACAGAGACAGGTCAACCCCTCCAGGTCTTGAGAGGTCATCAAGGCGCTGTCTATGACGTGAGTTTCAATGCTACGGGTCAATGGTTGGCTTCAGCGTCGGGGGATAAAACGATTCGCTTATGGAGCGCTGCGGGGCAGTCCTTACAGGTTCTAAGGGGGCATCAGGGGGCTGTCTTTAGTGCCAAATTTAGTCCTCAAGGGAACCTGCTGGCGACCGCCTCCAACGACGAAACAAATGTTCATTTGTGGCAAGTCCGTTTCAATGCCTTAGAGCAGCAGCAGCGACACATGCAACGCAGAATAACCAGTCTGGGCTTTAGTATGGACGGTCGGCAACGGGTGACCGCTTGGAACGATGGGGAGATCGAGATCGGCAAAAACTTGCAATCAATGCGGAAGCTAAAGGGGGGGCTTAAAGCGATTAGCAGCCTTAGCTTTCATCCGCCCCAACAGTTACTCGCTGCGGCAACTAAGCAAGGAAAAGTACAGCTCTATCAACGGGATCAACCAATTTCTACCTTTGTGGCCCACCCAGACACCATTTACAGTGTCCAAATCAGTTTCGCTGGAGACCGGATTGGGACGGCTTCCCGAGACGAAACCCTTAAGTTATGGTCTCCCAATGGTCAGCAACAGGCGGTGCTCAAGGGGCATCAGGGGGCGGTGTATAGCCTCCGCTTTAGTCCTGATGATCAGCAGATCCTCAGCACTTCCTCAGACGGTACCGCTCGCCTGTGGTCTCGGCAGGGTCAACTGCTGGCCCAATTACAAGGGCATCAAGGGGCAGTCTATGACGGGCGGTTTAGCCCTGATGGCCACACCATCGCCACTGCTGCTGAAGATGGTCGAATCCGCTTATGGACGACCCAAGGTCAACTGATTCGCGCCTTTCGCAACCAGCCAAGTTCAGTCTATCGATTGCGCTTTAGTCCAGATGGACAGCGGGTTGCAGCAGGCTCGACAGACGGCAACATCCAAATCTGGGATTTGCAAGGTAACCTACAGATGGAATTTGATGGTCATGCGGCCGTGATCCAAGATCTCAGTTTTGATTTAGAGGGTCAACAGTTAACCACTGTGGCGAGTGACGGTTCGGTGCAGGTGTGGCCCCTCTCCGCTTCTCCTCAGCAGCATCTGGAAACGCTGATGCAGCGCGGCTGTCGCTGGTTAGCCGATTATTTAATCAATCATCCCCAACCCCAATTATCGAGCTGCCCCCAGCCAGCCAAACGAAAGCCTAGCTAGGCTTTCTTCGGTGCTTTCTTAAAAAACATGGTGGGCGGTAGCTCTTCTTCTTCGGGGGGAGAGGTGCTATACCCGTTGGAGCGACTCCCTTGCTCCCCAGACAGGGTGGCATTGGGATTGAAGGTATGGGGCAGGGTACTGCGAATATCTAACCCTTCAACATTAATGTGATTGAGGCCGGAGGGGGACATGGTCAGCAAACGATAGGATGCTTTGACATTCCCCAGCATAATGGCATCCCCTTCGACTAGGGTGTGGGATGTGGTGCGCTCACCATTGATCATGACCCCATTGGTACTCAGTTTGCCAGTGGCATCCCCATCGACGATGCGATAGCTATGGCCCGAGCTATTAGACCCAGGAATGCGCAACAGCATGGCATGAAAGCGGGACACGGCCTTAGAAGCCGGTAAAACAATTGAATTTTTTTTATCTCGGCCTAAGGAATACGTGGGAGATTCCAACAACACACAACGCATACCTTCCTCTTCTTCGATCATCAGGACATGGCAATCTTGGGTAACCACGGTCGGTGAAGCTGGAGCTTGTACATTCATAATCTCTAGGACCAAAGAAGGACTGCTGAGGAACGGCCATTATTTGTGACACTGATCTTAAGTTAAGGGGGGCAAGCAGCCTACAACCACCGTAAATCCTCGGAATTTTGCCGATGTTTTTTGTTGTTTACAGATAAAAATCAACCGATTCCCTCTAGTAGTGGCGCTAATGAATGTCCTCGGAGAATAGGTGGGGCTACCTTAAATTTGGAGGATAAAGCTGTCCCGTTGATGAAAATCGGCCTGAGGACCACAGTGCGTTAAGGCCCAGTAGGATAGGGAGGTTTGGGGAGATTGAATGACAGCACAAATCGCCACGTCTAGGGGGTAGGCAACTGCCTCGATTGAAGCGAGATCGAAGGTGAGGGATAGGGTAAATGAGGATATCCCTAACTGCACCTGAAAGGGCAATGCGTTTACGGCCAAAGCCTCTTGTAAATTATGGCGATAGGACTCGAGGTGAAACACATTCCAACTGCCTGTAGGGGATAGATTAAACTCCCAGTAATTGGGCTGCTGAGGGAGACCGAGGAAAAATTCAAAGCAAGTTCCTTCCCATAGATCGTACTGGCGAGTGGGCGGGTCAGAGGAAGCGGGAAGAATAACTTGATCTAGGTTGCCAGAGAGATGATAAGCGATCTCAAGTTGATTCCCCTGTCGATCTAAGGTGCCAGTAATGGTGACATCTGGATGGGGCTGGGCAAAGGGTTGGAGGGTAAAAGCAGTCATCGGAGGGATTGAACCAGGGCTTGAATCTCTTCCGCTTGAGCTTCAATACTCTCTGTCAGCTTGAACTGAACTAAAGCACGGTTGAGATTGTGGTCTGGATGCTTGACTTTGAAATAGACATTACCCGCAAGATAGTCCGTAAAGAAGCGCAACCCCAACTCAAAGGCAATCAGGCGAATGGCATCATAGAGGTAATCATAATCCTCTGGGGTGAGGAAGGACTGGGCTACGGCCAAGTAGCCCTGCAAAATTCGCTGGCACAGGGTCAGATCAAACCGAACCATTTCCCATTGCTCCGTTTCTTCGCCCAAGGCGTTACAGCCGGAACGGAGGCAATCCCCAATATCGTAGTGAATTAGCCCAGGTTTTACGGTATCGAGATCGATCACACTCACCGCCTGCTGGGTATCCGTATCCATCAAGATATTGTTGATCTTGGGATCACCATGCATTAAACGAAGCTGGAGTTTGCCGTCGGCTTTAGCGGCCTCGAGCACATGGGTATCTTGTTTGCGATCGCGAATGAATTGCAAACAATATTCTACTTCGGGTGTTAGCTCAACCTGGGTATCTTGCACCTGCTCAAACTGCTGTAAATATTGGGGCGTAATGTGAAACCCTTCTAGGGTATCTGCCAACTGTTCTGCCGGAAGATCGCTAATCAGATGGTGAAACATACCCAGAGCATAGCCCACCTCTTCCGCCTGATCGGGCGTCTGGATCTCCTGTAAGGCTTGGGCCGTTTCAATAAAGCTCATGGCCCGCCAAAAGTCGCCGTTAGGGCTGACCCAATGATCCTGATGAGCTTGGGTAAGGAGGACTCGGGGGACTTCCCAGCGACGGTGATAGCGATCGGTTTGCAGCCGCTGGCAAACATGTTCTGAATAGGCCCGAATGTTCCGCATCACCAGTTGGGGCTGCTGGAAGACCTGAGTATTCATGCGCTGCAAAATAAAGCGTTGATCAGGCGCTGAGTCTAACGTCACCAGAAATGTACTGTTGATATTCCCTTGACCAAATTCCTGGATATCAACAATGGTCCCTGCAGACTTAAACTGTTCTGCGACCAACCAAGGGGATGAACTGGGTGGGAGAGGATCACTCATGAGGCTAAAGAATCAAAGAAACCGGGATAAAAAACCATAAATCAGTCGAAACACTAGGCTCAGCGTCATCAACACCAAACTAGACACGATACCTAACAACACAATCGCTTGAATGGGATTGCCGCCTTGCAACGCCGGGACAAAGACAATGATCCCCAGGGTGATGACTGCAATGATCACCAAATCAACGCGTTCAATCCATTTCTGCAATTGGCTATAGACCAAAACGGCAACTAGACCGAGCCAAAAACCACCGCTGATCAAGGTGGTGCCTAAAAAGCTGGTGAGGGCGACAGCTAATAAGCCTCCCTCAAACCCCGTGAAGGCAGCTCTTCCCAATAAACGGATGAGGGAAAAGGGTGGGGGTGGTGCTTTTGCGCGTACGGGAGCCGGAGCGACTGCCTGAGGCGCAGGGGCCGCAGGTGCCGACAAGGGAGGTGCCTGTGGTGCAGGCTGGCTATAGTTGAGAGATTGGCCTAGGCTGGAGCGAGGCTGTCCCAACTCAGCTAGAACTTCTGCCGCAGACTGAAATCTTTTTTGGGGCGACGTCTCTAACATCTTGTCTAGAATCAAAGCGAGGCGATCGCTCACCTGAGTATGGGGGCGCCACCGCCACTGATTATGGGACGTGTCAAATAAGTCATTGGGAACTTTACCCGTTAACAGCACAATACAGGTAACAGCCAAGGCATATAAATCAGACGAGGAAAACACCTGATTGCCATGGGTTTGCTCTGGGGGCGCATAAAAGGGGGTATAGATGCTGGTGGCCTTGCTAGGCGTCGGAGCAGCTACGTTAGCAACCTGCTTCACGGCCCCGAAATCCAGGAGGTACAGCAGCCCATTGCCCGTTTGGGTCATATTGGTTTGCGTGTGGCGCATGATATTCGAGGGTTTGATATCCCGGTGAATCGAGCCGTTCTCATGCACAAACTGGAGGACGGGTAAAAGTTCTTGCATCAGTTCAAGAATTTCTTTCTCTTGGAACTGACTTTTGTCTTCTAATTCTTCTTCTAACGTTTTGCCATCAATAAATTCTTGGACTAAATAGAAAAAATCTTCCGCCGGTTGAGACCCGCGCCCCGACACAGGGAGCTCAAAAAAGGCAAATAAATCGGGGATTTGGGGATGTCGACCCAGTTTCTCTAGGACTTCGGCTTCCCTCTGAAAAAGGTTTTGGGCCATTTGCATCTGATTGGGGCCTAGACCTGTCGGCTGGAACTGCTTGACCACACATTGGCGTAAGCCAGGTGTATAGCGATCGCAAGCCAGAAACGCCGCCCCAAACCCACCCTTGGCCAGCAGTCGGGAGGGTAAATATCGTCCGATCAAGATCAAGGGCATCCCACAGCTCAAGCAAAACTTTTGTTGCACCGTTTTGAGGGTCTGGGGATTGTCTAGGTCAGCAAAAAAGTTACTCGGACGCTGACAATGAGGGCGGGTACAGTAAATCTCCATTGAAGCGTTGCAGCTACTCGCAAGAACTAGTTGGTGGCAGAGGTGACGAGTTCGGCATCGCCAGATGGAGTCGTAATCCTTTTCAAGTCTGAGGATAGGGTACTAAACTGAGGCAAAATCTCTGAGATAAAAATCTCCGCCGCTTTGGAGCGATATCGATTGGGATTGATAATTAGAGATAGTATTCTCTTTATAGCTACATTCTCAATCTTGACCCGTTTCAAGCTGCCTAACTCTAACTCTTTCTCAATCGCAGATGTGGAGACAAAGGCAGCTCCTAAGCCAGACTGAACGGCATTTTTGATCGCCTCAATGGAATTCAGCTCCATTTCAATTTTTAACAAACGGGGGTCGATATTACCTCGCGTCAGGATTTGATCGATCACTTTGCGAATCGTAGACTGAGCATCCAAAGTGATAAAGCTTAGCTTGTATAGATCTTCCCGCTGAATCACTGAAGACTCAGCCAGAGGATGGGATTCCGGCAGAATCAACGCTAACTCATCTTCAGCATAGGCCGTCATCTCTAGGGATTCTTGCAGTTCCAGCGGAACTTCTCCCCCGATAATCGCTAAATCAACCTGCCCATTGACAATACTCCAACAGGTCCGACGGGTGGAATGAACATGGAGTTGGACCGCCACATCAGGATAAGCCCGACGGAATAAACCGATAAGACGAGGCATCAAGTAGGTTCCCGTGGTCTGGCTGGCCCCAATCACTAGCGTACCGCCCTGCAAATTCTGTAAATCTTCAATAGCACGGCACGTTTCTTGGCAGAGGGCCAAGATCTTATCTCCATAGTCCAGTAAGAGGTGACCGGCTTCAGTCAACTGAGCCCGGCGACCGCCTCGATCAAAGAGCGGTACAGCTAGCTGCCGCTCTAAGTTCTGGACTTGAAGACTCACTGCGGGTTGAGAAACATATAAACTATCAGCGGCACGCTTGAAGCTACCCTCCGCCGCAATGGCCTTGAGAATGCGGAGTTGATCAAGCGTAAACGGAAGGTCAGACATGGGGGATGACCTGCATGTAAGACAATAAAAGTGGGGCTGTGGTCAAGATATTCTAAGTTAACCGCAAAACGTAGCAGGTCGCACTGATTGTTGGTTTTTGCATCCCCCCTGAGCGGGGTTTAGATCCTGATCTGCAGGACTGATTGGTAGCGCTAGAACCCTTGAAAACCCTTTCAAACCTGCCGATGTCGACGAGTATGGGTTGGATGCCATTAATTCTTAAGTTTTGTTGCCTAAACCGTCCCCAGAGGGTGACTGGCTTACTCAACCCATAAACTTAAGGCTGAAGTCGAGCCACTGGGCTTGAGTGATGGTGGCACTCGTGGAGATGTAATCCACTCCCGTCTCGGCGACAGTGCGAATCGTTTGCAGATTGATATTGCCTGAAGCTTCAATAATGGTCCGATGAGACGGGGAATAGGATCGGATCAACTGGACGGCGGCCTGCATCTGCTCCACAGACATATTGTCAAGCATAATAATATCGACTTGATGGGCAAGGGCCTGCTGAACCTGCTCTAGGGTTTCAGTTTCGACTTCAATGGCCAGTGGGAAAGGGACGTGCTGACGGATGCAACGAACTGCCTCGCCAATGCCGCCCGCGGCAATAATATGGTTATCTTTAATCATGACCGCATCGTCAAGGCCCAGGCGGTGATTGATGGCTCCTCCAACATGAGTGGCATATTTTTCTAGCATTCTAAGGCCAGGGGTAGTCTTACGGGTATCGACGAGTTGGGTCGGTAGATCCGCAATCTGCTGGGCATAGGTACGGGTCAGGGTGGCAATGCCACTCAGCGGCATGATCAAGTTGAGAGCGACGCGTTCCCCCATTAGCAAGGCACTCATGGGTCCTTTTAGCTGGGCTACGACGGTTCCCGATGGGCAGGTATGGCCATCCTGAACCAGGGGTTGAACGTCTACTTCAAGGCATAGCAGGTGAAACACTCGCTGAAATAAGGGCAAGCCTGCAATAAGCCCTGGCTGCTTCAGTCGGAGTTCGGCTTGTCCCCACGTCGTATCAGACTCGACAGGCCACAAGGCTTGAGTGGTAAGGTCGCCCCGACCCAGATCTTCAGCCAGCCAGGATTTTAGCGATGGGTCCAGAATCAGCCAAGGAGGTAAATGTGCCACAAGTCTCTGATGGATAGATTATATCGTTAGAAGCAGTACAGGCCTGCCGTTCGATGACAGCAATGCCCCTCAAAATTGCCCAGACAGTCCTGATTAGGGTTCATCAATGACGTCCATTTGTGGCGGTGCTTGACGAGTGGATGTTTCTTCGCCTAGCCGCTTTTCCCGTAACTTTAAGAGGATTTCCGCATGGACTTCACGGGAAATGGGATAAAAATAAGCTAACAGTAAACCGATTAATAAGATAACGGTCGGCAACGGACCAATAATGACACGAATCGCCCATAACGCGGCTGCTGGCTGATTTGGGATCGGCTCGCCTGGGGGGGGTGAAATAAATCCTGAAGCCTCCAGTGCCTGGCCGACGAGGAAAATTCCTAACGCGAGTCCCATCTTTTGAAGGAACACCATAATGGCATAAAAAACACCTTCTCGCCGCTCCCCTGTTTTGAGTTCATCCAATTCAATAACATCCGGCAACATGGACCAGGGCACCAGATACGCTGTTGCGACGCCAACACCCGAAATCACACTGAGGAAATATAATCCAGCCACTTGGCCAGGTTGTAAAAAGAATAAGCCCCCTTGAGCAACAATCCATACGGACATCCCCAAGAAATAAACCATCCGTTTCCCCACCCGTTCACTGACGGCTGTCCAGACAAATAACATGACGATGGCAACCGCTTGAACCGTAAGCGCAATCCAAGTGTCACCGTCATATTCCATCCACTTAATCACGAAGAAACGGAGATTGGCAGCCGTGAGCTGGAACGCTAACCAAGAGCAAAAGTAAATCCCAATAACATACAAAAAAGGACGGTTGGAAACCGCAATTTTTAACTGAGCCAGGATAGGAAGAGGTTTGGTTTGCGTGTTTGGGTCAAATCGCTCTTCAGTCCCCCACACACACCAATACAGTGGCAATACGGATATGACGGCACAAGCCAGCCCTAACACCCAATATTGTTGGATGGGATTCTCAATAACGCCTTTAATCAGAATCTCTAACAGCAACGCCAAGATGCTACCCACAATCGAAAAGGTGAACCGAAAGCTATTTAGACTGGTTCGTTCATTAAAATCCTGAGAGATCTCGGCAGTAAGGGCTGTATAGGGAAGATTAACGGCAGTAAAGGCCAAATTAAAGAAAATAGAGATTAGGATGTAATACCAAAACAGCCCCCAGGGACTGAGATTTGGAACAAGCCACTGTAAAAAGAAAAATAGACCAAAGGGGAGAGAACCCATTAAAATCCATGAGTGTCGTCGCCCCCATCGAGAGCGAGTGCGATCGCTCATGACACCAATAATGGGATCATTGATGGCATCGCTAATTTTGCCAATCGCAACAATTGCCCCGGCCATGCCAGGACTTAAGCCAGCGACCTTGGTCAGAAAAAATAATAAAGAGAAAGCCAGTAACGTTGCAGTAATTCCTGCACCCATATCACCCGCACCATAGGCGAGTTTGGTTTTCATACTCAATTTCCCAACGGTTGGAGCTATGGGATTAGTCATGGTATTGCAAGAGCGTCTATGACCTCCAATTGTGCCTTACTCCTTGCCCATTGCTAAATTTCTTCCTAAAAACGTTCCAATGATTGAGTAGTGCTGCCCCAAAGGAGACGGGAGTTAGACGTGTGACCTAGAAATCAGTCTCATCTCCCAGTTCTTCGATCAGTAATTCCATTTGACCTTGTCGGTCCGCTAAGAACATTTCACACTGCCGGAGATAGGTAATTGCAGTTGTAAACCGCTCAAAGACATCCGCTAAATCTAACTGCCCTGTCTCAATGTCATTAATAATGGTTTCGACTTCGCGGATGGTATCTTCATACCGCCAGTCGGAGGGGAGGTTCACTTCGTTTTGAGCCATCGATGGATCGCTGGGATTAGCTTTCATCATCTGATTCCCTGGGTGAGGACGGTAGTGCCGTTACACGAGCCATAAAATGGCCTTCAGCCAACTTGATTTGGAGTTCTTGATTGACTTGTAATGTGTGGGTATTGCGAACAATTTGATGGTCTGGGGTTTGGACAAGCGCAAATCCGCGCTGAAGGACTTGAGTCGGATCAAGAGCGATAAGTTGCTGCTGTAAAAGCTGTTGGTGTTGTTGAGCCTGCCCCAGCTGCTGTTTGACGGTTTGGTGGAGGTGGGTTTGTAGGCGAGATCGCAACACCTGTTCTCGCTCGAAGCGGCGGTCCAACTGTAATCGTCGTAGGCGTGTTTTTTGGGCCAGCAGGTGTTCGTGAGCGACATCGAGCTGGCGATTGAGAATAATATAGAGACAGGCAATACAGTTCCGATAGGCCGCCTGCCAATCGGATAAGGGCGAAATATACTCAGCCGCAGCTGTAGGGGTGTGAGCACAAACATCTGCCACCAGATCGGCGAGGGTTTCATCCCGCTGATGTCCAATGCCGGAAATGACTGGAATAGGACATTCTGCAATAGCCCGCACCACCCGCTCATCATTGAAGCAGGCTAAATCCTCCGCCGCGCCTCCCCCTCTGGCCACAATCAACACATCCGCTCTCCCATCCTGAATCACGCGGTCAATGGCTACCACGATGGCCTCTGGGGCCTGTTTACCCTGAACTAGGGTAGGCGATAGCAGAACGTGCAATCCTGAATGTTGGGCCTTTAAGGTGCGTTGAATATCCCCCCAAGCCGCCGCTTGAGGTGAGGTGACAACGCCAACGGTTTGGGGATAGGCCGGGAGCGGTTGTTTATGCAGGGGATCAAAGAGGCCTTCACGGGTTAAACGCTCCCGGAGTTGCTGATAGCGCAGTGAGCGTAATCCTTCCCCGGCGGGAAAGAGTTGCCAGGCCATTAGCTGATACTGGCCACGTTGCGGGTATAAGCGAATCCGGCCCAACACCAAAACTTGCTCACCCACCTCAGGCTCAATCACCAGTTGCTCACAGTAGCTATTCCAAACCACACCGTGAATGGAGGCAGCTTCCTGCTGATCCTGGAGGGTAAAAAAGAAGCCACTCCGATGGCGAACCGCACTCGACACTTCTCCTTCGACCCAAACTTGAACGAGCAGCGGGTCGTCTTCCAGTAAGGCCTGAATGTAATCCGTCAACCCCTTAACGGACAACACCTCAGGGGGCACTAACAAATTGGGCTGATAGGATGTCATCGCAGATTTCTGGTTCCATCAACAGAACGATAAAGCAGGCCATCCAGCCGTTTGGCCCCATGAAGTCTGGCCTAGTTTAGCCACCCGGCTTTTGAAAACTACTGGGAGACTTAAAATATTCCACTCGCTGATCCGCGAGAGCTTTACTCATAAAATCGCGCCATACGGGGGCTGCATAGCTTCCTCCTGATGCCCCTCTTCCCATCGGCGAATAGTTATCATTTCCAGCCCATACTGCCGTGGCGAGCTGAGGGACGTAGCCGACAAACCAAACATCCCGTTCTGAAGAGGTGGTGCCGGTTTTACCAGCAGCGGGTCGGCCAATTTGAGCAGCGGTCCCCGTGCCGCCACTGATAACGGCTTGCAGAGACTGGGTTAGCGCAGCAGAGGCCCAGGGATCCAGGACTAGCTTGGGCTGAGGGGTATTATCTAAAATCAACCGCCCGCTGCTATCAGTGACTTGGGCAATGGCGGTGGTTTCAGATTGCCAACCATTATTGGCAAACGTTGCATAGGCTGACGCCATTTCTAAGGGGGTTAAGTCGACCGAGCCCAAGGGTAAAGAAATAACCGGGGGAATCGGGCTTTTAATGCCTAACACTCGACAAATATCAATGACTTTCTCCACCCCAACTTTTTGGCCCAGAACAACGGCTGGAATATTACGGGAGGTGGCTAAGGCTTGCCGCAGGGACATGGACCCCCCATAGGTTTTGTCATAGTTCAAGGGCGTATAGCCCCGAGCGGTGCCATCATTAAAGGTGACCTTTTTGTCATTGATGATGCTACTGGGCGTAAATTTCCCGGAGGCATAGGCCGCATAGTAGACAAACGGCTTAAAGGCAGAACCCGGCTGGCGGATCGATTGGGTGGCTCGGTTAAATTCACTTTTCTGACTATCAACCCCTCCCACGATCGCCTTAATAAAGTGGGTGCGGGGGTCGACGGCCACTAACGCCATTTGATCAGCAGCATAGGAAATGCGCCCTTGCCCCCATTTCACGGAATCTTCGGCAATTTCCTGCATTTTTAAGTCGATAGTGGTTTGAATTCGCATCCCCCCTTTACTGAGGGCATCTTTGCCGAAGCGACGGGTCAATTCCTTAATCACTGTATTCGTGACATAGGGAGAGCGACTAAGTTGAAAGGAGGTTACCTTACCAAATTTCAATGGGGTATCTAAGGCGGCTTGCTCTTCTTCAGCGGTAATCCAGTTCAGCTCTTGCATCCGATTCAGCACAACCGCTTGACGCCGTTTTGCGATCGCAAGGGTTTCATCGGTCACAGAATCAAAATCGAAGGGGCTGAACTCTTCCGGGGCTTGAATAATGCCCGCCATCATCGCCGATTCCGCTAAATTCAGGTCGGCGGAAGATTTATCGAAATAGCTGCGGGCTGCGGTTTCGACACCATAGGTATTATGTCCCCAATACACCTGATTGAGGTACATTTCTAAAATTTCGTCCTTCTTAAACAGCTTCTCCAGGCGCATGGCCAGGACGGCCTCGGCAACTTTCCGCCCCAATTCCCGCCGAGGCGTCAAAAACAGATTTTTAACCAGCTGCATGGTGAGGGTGGAGGCCCCTTGCCGTGTTTCCCCAGCCTGCAGGTTAATCACCGTGGCGCGCAAGATCCCGTAGGGATTGATGCCATCATGCTTATAGAAGTTGCTGTCTTCAATCGCCAACACGGCCAACTTCAGATGGGGAGAAATATTATCTAAGGGGACGACTTCCCGGTTTTCTTCATCGTGAAGGCTCGCCAGAATTTTGCCGTTGATATCGTAAATATGGGTGGTCTCGTTGGGAATATAGCCCTTTAAGGACCTTACATCCGGGAGATTGCGAAAGCTAATCGCCACTCCCATTAAGCCCCCTGCAACAGCAGCACTGGTCAACATCGTCGTGATCAGGATGGTTGAACCCGCTGCTTTGCCAATTCCGCCAATAAAACTTGTGCCTCGGGACAAGTGACTGGGGTGTTTTTGGCTGGCAGTTTGCGATAAAGACACAGCAGATTTACATCCTCTTTCGAACAGTTTTGAAATAGTGACTCCCCAGGGATCATACTAGCAATTTTGGCCCACGGGATTAGCCAGTCCATGGAGAGAGCGAGGGCAAGCGCAATCGAGCGATATTGGGCGACAAGGAGTCTAAAATTGAGATTGAGCATAGCTTACCATTCCTATTCCCTGCCCAGCCACAATTTACTTTCATAAAGAGAAAATCAAATTATCTCCCCTGCCGTGAACCCTCCCGCCTTGAAGATGAATGGCACAGCAATGGCATACTAGAAGTTGCTTTAGAGGGGTGGTCTCAACTGGAAACGTTGATGCAGACCCTCCGTTGTTAATCTATACTGTCCTCACCCATGGTAGATGCCGTGTCTTCGTTACTCCAACGGGGCGTTAGCGATATTTTTCCCCATCAAGCCGACTCACAACAGGCAGATGAAAATTTAGCCTTGCGACTCAAAACAGCGGATAAACCGTTGCGTATCAAGCTGGGCATTGACCCCACCGGCACTGATCTCCATTTAGGTCACAGCTTACCCATTCGTAAACTTCGGGCGTTTCAGAATTTGGGCCATACAGCCGTTTTGATTATTGGCGATTTTACCGCTCGTCTGGGGGATCCAACGGGCAAATCAGAAGTCCGTCGTCAGCTGACAGAGGCAGAAGTCAAGCACAATATTCAGACCTACTTGGAGCAAATCAAGCCCATACTGGATTTCGATACCCCCGATCGCTTGGAGATTCGATATAACGCTGAATGGTTATCCAACATTGATTTGGCGAAGACCTTGGAACTGCTGACCACAATGACCGTCGGCCAGATGCTGGCGAAAGAAGGCTTTGCGGAACGGTACCAGCAGGGGACACCGGTCTATTTACATGAGTTTCTATACCCCTTGTTGCAGGGGTATGACTCGGTGGCGGTCAAAGCTGATGTAGAGTTAGGGGGAACGGACCAAAAATTCAATATTGCAGTGGGGCGAGATTTACAACGGCATTTTGGTCTGCGCCCACAGTTTGGTCTCTTGACCCCCATTCTGATCGGGACGGATGGCGTGCAAAAAATGTCCAAGTCTTTGAATAATTATGTGGGCTTGGCTGAAGATGCGGTCAGTATGTATTCCAAACTGGAGAAGACGCCTGATGCATTGCTAGCAGACTATTTTGAGCACCTTACAGACTTGCCCTTAACAGAACTACCCGAAAATCCCCGAGAACAGCAAAAGCTTTTGGCCCATACTTTGGTGAGCCAGTATCACAGTGTTGCGATCGCAAATCAAACCCAACAATCCCTCGCCGCCATGGTGACCCAGGGGGATATGAGCCAAACCGATGTGATTCCTGAATATTCCCTGGCAGAGGTGACCTTCCCCGTCAAATTGTTCTATTTGCTGAACGCTAGTGGTCTATGTTCCAGCAGTAGTGATGCTCGTCGCCAAATTAAGGGAGGGGCCGTCAAACTGAATGGCACAAAAATCATCGAGGTTGATCAAACCTACGACCAGCCAGATAATCTGCTTGGGGCCGTGCTACAAGTGGGCAAAAAGAAGTTTATTCGATTCTCGCCATAAACGTCCTGATCCACTTAGGTTGAAAGCGCCTGATTCTCCGATGGTTCAGAATTTTTTCTCTATAGCCTTTTTTCCCATAAACTTGGAAGCTCAACACGCTTATCGCGATGCATTATTTCGCTACATCCTCGATCGGTATGTGTCTCTATCCTCCTAAAAATGAGTCATCGATAAGGACAATCGTTACAATGCCTTAAAAGGCTGCAGAACAATCAAGGCAGAAGATAAAAAGTATTAATACTCTTCTTAAAGCTAGGCAACCTTTGGTCAAACTCATCGGCGCTCGTTGTATAGGTAACAACCCATACAGTACTATTTCTGTCTTTGATTATATACTGCAATATTCTTGTTTCAATCCCATTTAAGGTTGCTTTCCAAGTCAAATTCCCTGCTTGGTATCTATCTAAAGATACAATTTCTCGGTCTATAACTTTAAATTGGGAAGGCAATTGCTTGATGGTTAGATCTATAAAATCATCGATAGAGACAGTGGATAACACGGGTTCAGCAGTAATGTTGACATTTGTTACCTCTCCCAATGGGCCAATATTTGAATCAAAAGCTAATAGAAGCAATAGGTCTCTGCTTTGCTCAATAATTTGAACCATCTTGTCAAAGTCGGACCCCATTTGCTTCGCTCTAGCAATGATTAAATCTACATCCTTCTTGATGTTTCCTCCTTCATAGCTTTCAGGCAACCATAGTTCTGCCTTTTCGATTGCAAACTTCTTCCACCCTGGGATAGGAGTAGATGGCCCTGAATCCCCATTAGTCGGCTGTGAAGGGGTTGATTCGGAAGTTGACTTTGGAGTTGAACCTTTGTTGTCTTGGCTGCAAGACAGGGAACTGAACAATAAAAAAAACGCTGTGAGACTGGCTGCGATATATTTCGTGTACATAGTTCCAATCTACTAATTTCCAAACTTAAGACTCATTTATTTTCTCTGATGCAGGGCTAATTTTCGATAAAAACGAAAAGGTTTAATATCATTATTGAGCTATTTCTCAATGATTCAGCTAGAGCTAAACAATCGATATTTCCCAAAATATCAGAGTAAAAGCGTCCATAAAAAGCTTGTCTAGGGAAAGACCAGGTCTGATCAAAACGGTGCAGAAATTGACGGCAGGCAAGATTTACCCCTACTCGGTTAGTGGAAAGGGACAGAGCAATTTAGATATACCAAAAGCTCAGCCCAACACCCTAGAACATGGTGTGGGCTGAGCAAATCGTGAGGTTGCTTCAGCGCGTAGAATTAGCGATGCTGACGGATCGCAACGACAGCTAAGTTTTGGGATTCTTGAGCCACGGCGACGGGCCGAGTTTCCTGCGATTTGGGTGCAGCAGCTTTAAAGGTAAAGCCCAAGCGGGATTCTTCTACGGAATTATCCGGTGAATGTTTCGGCGCAGAAGTTGCTGACAGGTGCCGACAACCTGCAGGAACGATTTTGACAATGGATGCAGCACCATTGGGACCGCAAGTCACCAATGTTCCCCCATGAGCAGGTTGTGCTAGGGCCGATGCACTGGCTAAAGAGCCAAAAATCAGTGCAGTATGAAGCAAGGCTTTCGTATTCATCGTACTGACCTACTTACACTCATATATTGTTATGAGTGCAGTATGAAGACCATCGCTGAGTTCACGATGAAAAATGTATTAGATTATACTAATTTATTCAATCAAGACATTACTTTGGAGGCAAAGTCCCTTTACTGCCTACGGTCTTTCCCAACAGGATTAACCGCTGTCGTCCCTGCATTTTAACGATATTGTCGAGTTGCATGAATTGGGGTTTGGAGTTGAACGGCAAGCGGTTGCTCAGCGTGAATCACGACGCCTTCTCCCTGGCGTGACACAATATTTTTATATTGATTTGAACCATTGGGATGCGGCCAGAGCAACCAACCACTCCCAGAGGGTAATGCCGACATACTATCTGGATCAGATGTTAACCAGATCACGGAATGCTGGGGGAGAGGCGCAACTGTTACCTCCCCTGCTTGCACTTGGGCTAGTGTTTCTAGGATGGCTTGCCGGCCCGTTTGCAGCCCGATCTGGGCAGTCCATAGTTGCATCTGATCTTGATGCTTTTGACCATAAGCATACAGAGACGCCGCCGCAATCACCGCTTGTTCAAACTGATCGGGATGCCAATCCCCCGAACTATCCAAAGCAATTACCAAGGTGTTCCCACCTGCAAACATTTCCAGTTCGCGCGTGCGAAACTCATTGTGGCGAGCACTGGTGCGCCAATGGACGAGTCGTAACGGGTCACCCCAACGATAGGGGCGGATAGACCGCGTCACCCCTTCATTATGGTTATGGGGGCCAATCTGTTGCGCTTGGTATTGCCGATCTTGCTCATGTCCCGAGTTATCTAATAGTGGGCAGTACTGTAAGGGCAAGATTTGGGGATAGACGATCGCCTTGGCCTTCACCGGGCGACTCCGGCGGCACCAAAACAGTCCTAACGGTGCAGCACTCCGTAATTGGATATTGTGCCAGCGATAGACCCCTCGTTGTTGGGGGTGGAGGGTATAAGTCCAGGTATGGGCCGCTTGCGGGGGAATATCAGCGATGCTGTGGGAGGATAAGACTCCTAGCTTTTGGGGTGGGTGATCATAGACTTGCAGCAGGGACTTCACAGTCTTAGTTGGATTGGACACCTTCAAGCCCAAATTCAAGGACTCACCCACGCTGACGGGTAACAGGGGCAGCCGCTCCACCTCTACGCCTTGCAAAGACTGAATCGGTAAGACGGCAGATATCAACAAAAGGGCTAAACCCAGTCCTCCTAATACATATAGCCAACCTGCTAGCGTATTCGAAGCCGCCAACAGGAAAAAGGTGGTTAGGCCCAAAATAACCCAGCCTGCATAGGCTGGCGTCGCCCAATGGGTCTCTAACCAGGACGTCAGTTTATTAGCTAAATGCATAGGTAAGGATGGAGCAGCAATCAGACTCGTTTAAAGCGACCTGTCTTGAGCATTCCCTGCACTTGCGGTTGACCATGCAACCCCTCGAATTGAGCAATCTAAAAGCTGCATGGGATGGAGCACGGGGGTGGTGTGATCCTGTTCATCCAAATGTTTTCGAATTTGCATAGTACAACCCACATTCGCTGAGGCAATTAAGGTGGCCCCCGTTTGGGTCAGATTCTGGACTTTCTGCTGCCCTAATTCTTCGGCAATCTCCGGTTGCAAAATGTTGTAGACGCCCGCACTACCACAGCAGAGAAAGGCATCACGAGGTTCACGAAGTTCCAAACCGGGAATTTGCTGCAATAGGTGGCGCGGTTGGGCCTGAATTTTTTGGCCATGCAGCATATGGCAGGCGTCTTGATACACCACTGTCAGTGGCTCTGCCTGCAGAGGAGACAAGGGAGTAGTTAGGCCGACTTCGTCGAGGAATTCTTGGACGTCTTTGACTTTGTGGGCAAAAGCCTGGGCACGATCGCAATACACCACATCCTCTTTTAAGATCTGCCCATATTCCTTAAGGGTGTGACCACAACCCGAGGCATTGATAATCACGGCATCTAGCTCAGTATCGGCAAAGCTATCAATCATCTGCCGCGCTAAATCTTTGGCTTGGTCGACTTGACCTTGGTGATGGGGAAGAGCGGCACAACATCCCTGGCTTTTCGGAATAACCACTTCGCAACCGTTGGCGGTTAGCACCCGAAGGGTAGCCCGATTCACTTCAGACAAAAAGAGGCGCTGGATACAGCCTAGGATCAACCCCACCCGATAGCGCCGTTTCCCTTGGGCAGGAAAAATTTCGGGTCCCGGATCCGTAAAGGCCTGGGATTGAATCGGCGGCAGCAGGGACTCCATCGCCACTAGAGATTTAGGCAAAACTCGCTCTAGGAGACCCGATTGTCGGAGCAGCGCTTGCAAACCTGTCTTTTGATAAAGCTGTAGGGGACCTAGTAGACGTCGCAGTCGTTGTGGATAGGGCAATAGTGAAAATAGCATTTTTCGCAGCAGTCGTTGGGGTAAGCTACGTTGATAATGTTGCTCAATCTGAGCCCGGGCGGAGGTAATTAGCTGGTCGTACTCCACACCCGATGGACAAGTGCTGACGCAAGCCAAACAGCCTAGACATGTATCAAAATGCTCAACGGTAGTGTCGGTTAGGGTAAATTCCCCTTGGTTCAAGCCATTCATTAAATAGACCCGTCCCCGAGGAGAATCGGTTTCTTTGCCAATCACACGATAGCTGGGACAGGTGGACAAACAAAACCCACAGTGGACGCAGCTATCGATCAGCGATTGTTCGGTAGATTGAGGCTTAGCTGGCGGAGCGGTCTGTTCTAAAAGCGACCGATCAATCTGGGCTGTCGTAACCCGCAGAGAACTAGGTGATTCAGAAGTAGGCATTAAATTCCACCAACAAAACGATCGGGGTTCAAAAGATTGTGAGGGTCAAATTGCTGTTTGAGTTGTTGCATACGGGTAAGCGCATTGCCTGCATATCCCCAGACATCAAGGCCGCGCTTGAGGGCTGATGGGGCTTCTAAAACCGTTAAAAATCCCTGGGCGCTTTGGCAATGCGATCGCAACGCTCGTATCCATTCAACCGCAGGAGAGGGGTCCTTGCCTATCCCTTCATGTTCTAATCGCAAAACTCCGGTGCCGCTCCCCCCATGGATGCGTCCCCAGCAGGCAATCTCTTTCGAGTGACAGTACCGCTCAAACTGAGCCAGTAGCTGAGACGCTTGGGCAGGTAGCACGCCAAATTTGCAGACGAGGGCTGAAGGTTGAGGCGTTTGCCAGAACTGATGGGTGAGCTGCTGCCAAAACTCTGTATCTCGGTCAGCGGTGAGGGTGAGACTGGGCAGGCCTTGGGCTAGTTTCAGCATGCGATCGCATTGGGCAACCACGCTCTCTTCTAGACTTTGAAATCGCACCCCTAAGCCTTGTTCCCCCTCTACAGACCAAGCTTGAAGGGTAGATGCAGACAGTACATCCACCGCCGTAGGGGTCAAAGTACTTCTTAATAGAGTCTGAGTCAGGTCCGCAATCTGTACCTCAGACCCACCCACGATCACCGTGGTAGAGGTCTCTGACAGCGGATAGAGCCGCAGCGTGACTTCAGCGATGACCCCCAACGTGCCAAATGCCCCCGCCATCAACTTCATTAAGTCATAGCCAGCAACATTCTTG
Source organism: Acaryochloris sp. IP29b_bin.137 (assembly GCF_028285745.1). Lineage (GTDB taxonomy): Bacteria > Cyanobacteriota > Cyanobacteriia > Thermosynechococcales > Thermosynechococcaceae > Acaryochloris. The sequence continues at coordinate 44,898 of NZ_JANQOP010000040.1, forward strand.
ACGACCCTGCCCCCAGCCTTTGCAGTTTGGCCGTCAGATCGAATCACCGTCACACCGATACACATATCTCGTAGGCTGCCGTATCGATGGCGTAAGCTACCGCCATCGCGGGTAGCCATTAGTCCCCCTACAGTGGCAGTCTCAGGATAGGCGGGATCCAGAGCAACGAATTGTTTGGCATCCGCTAATTGGGACTGAAGCGCTGCCAAGGATAAACCCGCTTCCACCGTTACGGTCAAGTCTCCCGCCGCATGGTCAATCACTCGATTCAGGAATTGGGTGCTCACCACCAAATCAATGTTTTTCGTTAAGCCTCCCCAATGCAGTTTGCTCCCTTGACCACAGATCAGCAATCGCCATTGATGGTGATGGGCCTCAGCAATAACCGTCGCTAATTCTGTTTGGGTACGGGGATAAACCAGATAAGTTGGGAGTGCGGCTCGATCAAAGATCTGCGCCGGTGCAGAGAGCAATGAGGTCTCAGACAAACGCAAAACCTGCTCAGCACCCACGAGGGGAATCAGTTGTTGAGAAATTGCAGTAGTTGAAAGAACCACAATACACCGTTCAAAAAGTCAGGGGAGTTGGAACAGTTGAATTCAACTGTTTATCCACCATAAACGGTATCCCAGATTGCAGACAAATGCTGAGGTTTCCTGGGGGATTTAATGCTGTCTCAGGCCGTCCCCTGGCAAGCACTCACTATCGGGACAGGCTTTACCCTGATCGGTGATCAGTCCAGTTAGTCGTTCAAGTCGTTCACGGACAGGCACACACCCTACTCGTACTGAAAGTTACCCACAATCGGGAACTCATATTTTAGATCACTGCTTAATGTATATTCATAATTTGGGTTAAAAACCTCCTCACCCAGAAAGTAGTAATGGTAAAAGCCTGGGTAGGGAAAATCACCCTTTAAGAACCCCGCAGAGGGAATAAAAAAAGGAATCGGCACCACCTGATTGGAAGACGACCCAAAGACAACCTGAGTTTGAGCAGCGACTCCTGAGGGCAGCAGCGCGAGAGCAGCACCAGCCAGAGCAATCAAAGTGGATTTCATGACAAGTCCCTCCTCACAAGGAAGCAACAATGTTGGGGTGAGGCACCAAACCTCAAAGAGGATGATAAGGATGGGTTAGCCTTTAATTCTTTCTCCGATCAGAAATTTTAAGGATCTTGCATCCAAATCATTCAATTAAGATTCGGTATCGCTAAAGAACACCTACTTTTTGATTGTGCCTAAATTTTATCGGCAAACTTGCAAGACATGTGATCTAGGTAACAAATGTCAGCTTATCCGTAAAGATAAATAAATCTGAGACAACAAATATAAAGCCAACTGAGCTGGCTCGAGAATCGATTGCTGCGGTAAAGCTTTTCCCAGGAGGCGTTTACTTAAGGATCGCTGAAGTCAGCACCGCCTACAGGCTCAGCGGATGTCGTCTCTGGTAGGGTTTGGGACAAGGCAGCCACATCATCTCCTTCCGCAGGTAAGCATACTTTAGTTGCCCACGTTCCTTCGTACTGAGTCACTCGAAGCGTGCGCCCGGGCTCAATCTTCATCCGATTAATTTTGTCTTTTGATAAGCTGGTAACCAGTTGTTCGCCCGTCGGAGAGACCAGGCCCAGCTTATTTTCTTCCACAACAATGACAGTTCCCTCAAAGACCCGACGGACACGAGGTGGCGCTAACCGAACGATCTGATCATTACCATTCACATCAAACCCCACTAAGCTACCCCGGCGGAAAGTTTGAGTCGCGCTGTTGGCCGCAACTTTGTAGGTTCGAGCTGTTCCATCGATAAGTCTGACTGAAAGTTGATCTCCTTTAAGAGATCGCACTAAACCGTATTGGCTCAATATTTCTGCGGGTTCTACTGCAGGAGACGTCGTGAGTGCCGTTTGGGTCGGATCGGATTCAACTTCTGGAGGGTTTGTAGGCAGTGTTGCTGGCGCAAAAGGCCCCAAGACCTCTGCTTCTCGGGTGAAGTTATTGCCAATCGACGCTGAATCTTCGGCCACTAAATCGGTTGCTTGCGCATGGCTGGCTAAGGCCGTTGAGATCAGGGTGAGACAGATAATAGAAGATGAAGTGCAGAATTTTACCAGCATTTCTTTTATGCCTTAGCCAATTTAAATGTTTACTTAAAAATTGCGACGATTCTGAATTTTGTTAGCGAAATATTGTTAACAGTTTTTCAATATTTCTACTTTTTAGCAATTTTTTATATCCGAAGAATACCTTATTTAACTTCAGACCTGCAAGTCATTGATTCAGAAAGAAAGGCCAAAAATCGAGGTTTTATCTGACTTTTTTGAGGTTTATAACAGAATTTCCGTTTTCTCTACTTTTGTAACTCTCTGAAAACTGATCACAAAAGCTTAAAGAATTGCGATCGCATTTTGTGCGACCTTAATTAGCAACACGGCAGATCGGGATCTTCTCGCCTCTGCTGATTGCTCCAGACACTGGTTAACAAGGGCTATGTCACAACCCACGATTGAATCCATCCTGCAAGAACAACGACTATTTCCACCGCCTGCAGATCTGGCGGCCCAGGCCGAAATCAAAAGTGCTGAGGAATATGAGCAGCTTTATGCCAAAGCAGAAGCAGATCCACAGGCTTTTTGGGCGGAACTGGCGGAAAAGGAACTGGACTGGTTTGAGAAATGGGATACGGTGCTGGACTGGCAGCCGCCCTTTGCCAAATGGTTTGCCGGCGGCAAGCTGAATATCACCTATAACTGCTTAGATCGGCACCTCAAAACCTGGCGACGGAACAAAGCCGCTTTGATTTGGGAAGGGGAGCCAGGGGATTCGCGTACCCTCACCTATGCTCAACTGCATCGGGAAGTCTGTCAGGCCGCCAATGTGCTCAAGCAGCTCGGCGTCAGCAAAGGCGACCGGGTCGGCATTTATATGCCGATGGTCCCGGAAGCTGCGATCGCAATGTTAGCCTGCGCCCGCATTGGTGCGCCTCACACTGTTGTTTTTGGCGGGTTTAGTGCCGAAGCTCTGAAAGATCGTCTTAATGATGCCGAAGCCAAATTGGTGATCACTGCCGATGGCGGCTTTCGCAAAGATAAAGCCGTTCCCTTAAAAGTAGCTGTCGACAAAGCCTTAGCCGACAACGGTGTCCCCAGCGTTAACAACGTATTGGTGGTGCAGCGCACCCAAACCGACGTGACGATGGCACCGAATCGCGATCATTGGTGGCATGAGTTAGTCCCAGCCGCCTCGGCAAACTGTCCGCCTGAACCGATGGACAGCGAAGATATGCTGTTTATTCTCTATACCAGTGGCACCACCGGACGGCCTAAAGGAGTCGTTCACACCACCGGCGGCTACAACCTTTACACCCATATGACCTGTAAGTGGGCCTTCGATCTCAAAGATAACGACGTTTACTGGTGTACGGCAGATGTTGGCTGGATCACCGGACATAGCTATATTGTCTACGGTCCCCTCTCCAACGGTGCGACTTCCCTGATGTATGAAGGGGCTCCCCGCGCTTCTAATCCAGGCTGTTTCTGGGATGTGGTGGAAAAATATGGGGTCAATATCTTCTACACGGCTCCCACGGCCATCCGTGCCTTTATTAAATTGGGCGATCAGCATCCCCAAGCCCGAGACTTATCTTCACTACGGATTTTAGGCACCGTCGGTGAACCCATTAACCCGGAAGCCTGGATCTGGTATCAGCAAGTGATTGGCGGTGGCAAATGCCCGATCATTGATACCTGGTGGCAAACGGAAACGGGGGGCTTTATGATCACGCCGCTTCCCGGTGCCACTGCTACTAAACCTGGGTCGGCAACTCGTCCGTTTCCTGGCATTCTGGCCGATGTCGTGGACTTAGAGGGCAACCCCGTGGCTGACAATGAAGGTGGCTATCTGGTGGTGCGGCACCCCTGGCCCAGTATGATGCGAACCGTTTACGGAGATGATGATCGATTCCGCCGTACCTATTGGGAGCATATCCCACCCAAGGACGGCAAATACGTTTACTTTGCCGGAGATGGCGTCCGCCGAGATGAGGATGGTTATTTTTGGATTATGGGTCGCGTCGATGACGTGATCAATGTATCCGGCCACCGTCTAGGCACGATGGAGATTGAGTCTGCTTTGGTATCGCATCCTGCCGTAGCAGAGGCTGCCGTAGTGGGTCGCCCGGATGATCTCAAGGGTGAAGATGTATTTGCTTTTGTCACTTTAGAAAATACCCATCCTCCCAGTGATGACCTCAAAGTTGAACTCAAGCAGCATGTCGTCAATGAGATTGGGGTGATTGCTCGTCCGGGAGAGATTCGCTTTGCTGATGCTTTACCCAAAACTCGCTCTGGCAAAATTATTCGGCGGTTCTTGCGAAACTTAGCCAGTGGTGAGGATATCGCGGGGGATGCTTCCACGATGGAAGACCAAAGTGTTTTGGAAAACCTTCGGCAGGGTTCTTAAAGTAGCTGATGTAGAAAGATTGAGATGGCTCTACCCTGTAATGGAGTAAGCGAAGAGCACCCTATTAGAACGATTGTTATTAATCTATTGCGCTTACATGGCTAAAAATCTCTCAAACCCACTATGACTAAGCTTGAGATCAAGATTCATCAATTTTCTCGCTACTCACTTAAAACAACTCTGCCGTAGTTCAATGGTTAGCATAACAGCTGTCCACGGCTCTTTCGCAAAATACAGGCATCTATAGACACGGGTGTAGGTTGCTCAATCCTCCAATAAATCTCAATACGCTAACTCTTTTGATCTTTGGGAACCTGGACCTCAACGGCTCAACTATCGACCCAATGGCGATTAAAACAGCTGCAGTATCAACTGCTTGATAGCAACCTCAGTAATTATTTATGTATTGCAGATTTAGCCGCATGATTGTGATGGCTATATCGATGGTGAGCTATCGTGATGCTGTCCTTATTGTTAAGGACAGCATCACACTGTTTTGGGATCTGTACAGATGGTTCGCTTAGAAGACTACCTGAGCCCCAATTATCAGGACCGTCGCCCAAGAAACTAAATACGTGGGGGTTCGCAAATAAGGGATCCCCAGAATATATATGCTGGCATGCATGACTCGTGCCCAGAAAAAGGTTGCAGCCCAAGCAGTAATCATACCAGGATCGGCCTCAGTCAAATGAGCTGCGATCACTACAGCGGCAAAGGCCGGCAAGGTTTCCACCATATTTAGATGAGTGCGTTGGGCTCGCTGGGCCCAGACTGGAATATCGGGGGATTCTGCGGGGAATTTTCGAGTGGGATAGTTACTGGCAAAGGCCGGAATCCCCCAGACAAAAGCGCGATTGAGAATATAGGGAACCCACAGCAGTACACAGAGCATACCACTGGCAGCTAGATAGAAAAGGGCCGTGTTCATAATGTGTTCCTTATCGTTGAATAAAAGTTTGTAGAGGAATGGGAGACAGAATCTTTACTCTGTTCCTCTTAAGGGATAGTTGTTGGGAATGATGTAGGCTAAGCCAGTCAATAGCGAATCAAAATTGATGCGGGAGAAGGGATGGGTGCCAATATTGGCGAAGTACAACTGACCATCTGGCTGAATCAGGAATACGGCGGGTTCGCTAAACAGCGCGGGCTCTTGTTCAAAATGGCCTTGACTCAGATATAGGCCCCAGTCCCGCATTTGCTCGGGAGTTAAACCATAACCGAGGGATAGCTGTTGGAGGTTGGCTTGAGTTTTAAGTTGCTGGGTTTTGTCTATGCCATCACCACTCAAGGCAATCACTTGAACGCCAAGTTGGGCAAAGGCGGCCAGCTTTTGGTCAAGTTCCGTGAGGTATTGCTGGCAAATGGGGCAATGGAGCCCGCGATAGAAAACCACCATCGTATAGTGCTCAGGGGTTTGATCGGCTAACCGCCACAGCCCGTGATCCAAGGTCTGAACCACTAAGGGTGGGGCTGCATGGCCCATCAGTAATTTGGGTGAAGTGGATTGAGCGAAAGTCATCATAGGATTAGTCCTGGGTAGAGGGTGCGATCGCAGTTACGATTCACACTTTCTATCCTGGAGTAGGCTAATCTATAGAGCAAGACTATTTTTATTATTATATCTATAGATAACGTCTATATATGGATCTCTACCAAGTTCGATATTTTCTGACCATTGCTGAAACGGGTACCTTTTCGCGGGCGGCAGAGCGACTTTACCTTTCTCAGCCATCCCTATCAGCAGGAATTAAAAAGCTAGAGCAGGAGCTAGGGGTGGCTTTGTTTGAGCGGGGTGGACGACGGACGGTTCTAACCGCAGCGGGACAAGCCTTTAAAGAGCGGGCCACGGTCATTATGGCTCAGTACCAAGCGGCTCTCCACGAACTCAAAGGCTTTAATGATCGACCGACGCTGAAGGTAGGGGTGCTCAGCACCTTGCGGGTGAGTGAGCTAGCCGAGTTGGTCCATAGTTTTCAGCAACAGTACCCCCACGTGACCCTGGAACTGTATGACCATCCTGCCGATTCGTTACAAGACAAACTTACCCAGGGTGAAATTGATGTGGCAATTACGGTATTGGGACCACAGGATGATGCTCAAACCTCAACCCTTTTGTTTACTCAACCTTTACTGCTCGCCGTTCCGGTTCGTCATCCCTTGGCACAGCGAACTTCAGTGCGGTTGGCTGAACTAGATGGTCAACCCTATATCGATCGGGTGAATTGTGAGTTCTTTAAGCAAGAGTGCCAACTGCTAGAGGCACAAAAAATCTGTCCCCAAGTCGTGTATCGAGCCAGTCACGAGGAGTGGGTGATTTCCTTGGTCAAAGCTGGACTGGGGTTGAGTGTGATGCCCTATTGGCGGGGGCTGGCGGACATTGTTTATCTGCCAGTAGTCGATATTGACTTTCAGCGGCGGGTTGGGATTAAGTGGCGGCTTCAGTGTTCCCAGGTGGTTGAACAGTTTTGTCGATTTGCCACGAGCCATAATTGGGAGTCGATGGCGGGGTGAAACTAAGGTGCGATCACAGCCAACGCATCCCAGAAGGCTTGCAAATCCTTATAGTGGGGAAGTACAATTTTTGCCTCTTCAGCTTTACTCCCTTCCCGCCATAAGATCATGCATCTAAATGTCATTAAAATCCTTGTTTATCAAGAATCTGAACACCCAATCTTATGCTGGGATGGGAGTAAACTGTTGAGCATCATCCCCAGTAGCAATACCAATAAAGGGATATCCCAAGTTTTTAGCAGTCCATACATCCCAAATGCCTCAGATCACATGGGAAAAAGTCTATTGGTATAGGTGGCCCAATCTTGGGAAATAGTCGTAATGCCAAAAATGTCTTGAAAGGTTTGGACAAAGGCCAGATCGTCAAGGTCATGGAGGCAGTTAGGGTGCCGTCAATATCGGACATGACCAGTTGCATTATCCATACCTTTGCTATGTGTTCAGAGGCACCCATTAGCATATCTTTACGTTGGCCGACGCCTGAATCATCAGTTAAATGCCGGGCTTAGGGCGTCTCTAATGCAGTAGACCGCATTTTCTAGTTGTGAGCTATATGATCCCTTAAAAAGTGGCCTATATTCTTTGACCCACAACATTATGCATCTTTTTATTCAAGCAATGCTTCTCAACGTTAATCTGTAAGCTTTTCAGTGGTTTGCTACGAAGAAAGATTATCAGAGGTGCAGGGTATATTGGGTATTAACTTATCTCGATACCAATAATTCCAAGGGTTTGCTAAATGATGACACCCATAGCGGCTGGTCCTAACTCAGGACCAAAAAACTTACTCGATATTTTGCTACGTGGATCGGACGCCTGGAACGATTGGCGGATCCAGAATCCAACCGTTCCGATCAATTTATTTAAGACCAACCTCAGCAATGCGCCACTCCGAGGGGCCAACTTTGAAGGTGCTGACTTTCGCAAAGCCAAACTTTTTCGAGCAGACTTGCGAGAGGCTTGTCTACGGGGAGCTGACCTGAGGGGAGCCAACCTCAGAGGGGCCAACCTGTTTGGAGCCAATCTGCAGGGTGCTAATCTGAGCGGGGCCAATCTCAGTCATGCCATGCTCTACTGTGCCAATTTTGGAGGAGCCCATTTGAGAGGTACCGTTCTCGACAGCGCTAACTTATTGCGAGCTAATTTTAGTCATAGCGATCTGCGGAATTCCATCCTGAAAGATGCCAAGCTGAAGGGCGCTAACCTTGATGGGACTCAAATTTTGCAAACTGACCTGATCGGCATTAACCTCAGTGAGGTCCAGTTAAAAGAAGTCCACTTGATGGATGCTAGTTTCAAAAATTACTCCATTGACAGCATGACGATTACGGGCAGCACTGGGGCTGCCCGCTGATATCGCTTGGGGCTATCCCCGTAACCCTGATCATATGGAGGCTCTTCGGTGCTGAACTTAAGCACTATGCAGTTGTAGCACCATTGAGGTTCACCATCGTGAGCCACTCAGCATATCGGGGTTCTGCTCCTATCATGATTTGTTGTAGTCCCTGGCGTGACTGTTCAGTTACGGGGCGTTGTTGCGGCAACCTGTAAGTTTCAATCTCCAACACAGGTACAACTTGTGCTGCTGTACCGCAGAGAAAGACTTCATCCGCTATGAAGAGTTCAGATTTATCGACCGGACGCTCAACAACAGGAATGCCTAGATCGTTGGCTAGCGCGATTACGCTGGCTCGGGTAATCCCTTCTAAAATATCTTGATCAACACTGGGGGTAATCAACTGGCCATTTCTAACGAGAAAAAGATTCATGGCCGATGCCTCACTCACTTTTCCCTGAGCATTCATCAAGATCGCCTCATCAAATCCTGATGCAACTGCTTCCGTCTTGGCTAATGCCGATGCAATGTAGGCAGCACTCAACTTGCCCCGCAAGGGCTGACTACGATCCTCTTGTCGCAGCCAAGAACTGATTCGACAGCGCACACCGCCTGGATGCAAGTACTCTCCCATTTCTAGGCCATAGATTAATAGATCTTTGCTGACATCATGCAGCCGGGGCGCAATGCCCAGGCTAGAGGTATAGATTAACGGTCGGACATAAAAAGAAGTTTGGGGCTGGTTGTGCCGCACAAACTCAATCAAGGTCGCTTCAAGTTCGCTGGGGTCAATATTGGTATTCAGATATTTAGCACTCTGGCTCAATCGCCCACAGTGATCTGCTAGGCGAAACATCAAAATCTGGTTTGAGTCACCAGGAGAAGGTATTCCGCGAATTCCGCCCAAAACTGAAGTGCCATAGTGAAGCGCGTGTGTCGCAATCGAAAGTTGAGCTTCAGGGAAAGGGCGGAACGCTCCTTCAAAAAAGGCAATGGGTAGAAATGCTGGAGTGGAAGCCGTGGTTGGTAAATCCAGTTGAGTGAGGAGTGTCATGATACAGCACTTGCGAAAGGTTCAGGATGAACTTTAAAATAGCACCACTCTTTAGTGGTGTCATCCAATGAGCGATACCCAATACTTAGAAAACCTCGTAGATTTAGGGTTAACTCGCTATCAGGCCGCTGTCTATCTGGCCCTGATGGATCGGCAAGACTTCACTCCTGCGCAGATTGCAACCCGTGCTCAAGTTCCTCGGCAGCGGATTTATGATGTCTTGGCATCATTGTGCGATCGCGGTCTCTGTCTCGAACGCCATTCCGGTCGACAGCGGATCTTCCAGGCCGTGGAGCCGTCCCAGGCCCTACCCACCCTGTTGCAGGAAAAACAGAAGCAATTCACTGCTGAACTCCAGCGCCAAGAGCAGCAGACTCACCGTGCTGTTGCCGCCCTTTCCCCGCTCTATACCAAAGGCCACAACACTCAAGATCCGTTGGCCTACATTGATGTATTGTCCGAACCTAATCGAATAGCAGATTGTGGGGCCAAACTTTCCCAATCTGCTCAATCATCGATCAGCGTCTTCTTCACCTATCCGTCTTTACTGAGCCATGAAGACGGCCTCAACCTTGTCAAAGATCCGCTACAGCGGGGTATTTGCTACCGCACAATCTATGAACACAACATTTGGCAAGATCCCAGTAGCCAGGACTTTATTCGCCAGTGTCAAACCTGGGGACAGCAAGTCCGCTTCGTGGAAAAGGTGCCCTTCAAAATGCAGCTGTTCGACCAGCGGATAACGTTGTTGTCTCTACAAGACCCCCTATCGGGAACGCCCAGCTTTACAGCTTTAAACGTCACCCATCCTGGGCTAGGGGAAATGCTCAATATTGCTTTCGAGTCTTTATGGCATCAAGGGACACCGGAGCCCATCCTGACTGAAAGAGGGTAGCTCTATGCGGTTTGGTGGGGTATGTTTTGACCTTTAAATCAGACCCAGATAGAAGATGAGGATAAATACTCAACGATAAATTTAGGATTCCGAAAAGAAAGTTTACGTTGAGTCCCTTAAATGATAGGTTTAGAAATGGCGAAATCATACGTCTGAGCTGCGCGTAAAAGCAGTTATAACAGTCATCACAACTAGAGTAGGCGTGAGCATGGTCACCACCACGAATAAGAATACTGGTTACATTTCTCAAATTATTGGTCCTGTTTT
>NZ_JANQOP010000127.1 GCF_028285745.1 Acaryochloris sp. IP29b_bin.137
GACTTCTGGATGCTACTTCTCCTGCATTAGAGGTGTGTAGCAACTAAAGTCTCGCACTGAAAGTGCGTAGTTTTGGACTAGCGTGTTTAGGATAATAAATTTACTAGATGTTAGAGTCTCTGCAAAGAGCTAAATCTATTTCTTCATCCATCAGTAGGTAGCGCCAGGAATGATGGCATGGATATCTCTAAAATGTTTCAGACAGGTGCCGAAAAAGTTACATCCTCTTAGTAAGAAGGGTATGGTAACAATACTCTGCCTTCGTCTTTATCTTCATTTGTTTTATTCATATTGCCCTTCAATTGATCTTTAGACTTGAATAACCCTCTCTATTAAGAGTATTTTTGATATGGTCTCTGCTCTGCCGATTGTGGATAACACTGTTCAAACCTCTGATTTAATTCCTTTACTTGGGCAGTACCAGCTTCTTCCTCAGTTGCTGAAGGAATTGGTAATTGACCAAGCCATACAAGACGTGCAATTGAGCCAGGAAGAAATTGTGCAGGCTATCGATCAGTTTTATCGTCAACATCAAATTGGTGATGAAACCCGGCGTGAGATGTGGTTAAAGCATTACCGTATGACGCCCCAACAGTTGGCAGTGCAGGCCCAACGGCAGTTAAAATTACACAAGTTCAAGCTTCAAACCTGGAATAATCAGGTAGAGTCTGACTTCCTCCAACAAAAAGGGCAGTTTGATCAGTATGTTTATTCACTGATTCGAGTGGCTAGTGCCGAAGTGGCACAAGAACTGTACTTCCGTCTACAAGCGGAGGAACAAGCCTTTTCGGATCTCGCAACACAGTATTCTCAGGGGCCTGAAGCCCAAACCGGGGGATTAATTGGCCCTGTGACCGCTGCCAATTTACATCCTACCTTGGTGCAAATTTTGACGAGTGCCCAACCTGGGCAAGTTCGCCCTCCCATTCGCTTAGGTGAATGGTTTGTTATTGTTAGCCTGCAAAAGCTTATCTCGGCCCAACTGGATGACACCCTGCGCCAACAATTGTTGGAACAGCGTTTTAATGAGTGGTTACAAACACAGTTGAAATCTGTTGCAGTGTCTGGCGATGCTATTGCTGTTTCTGTGCACACACCATGACTTCAGTCCTCCTATCCCTGGAATCTTTCCTTAAGGATCTTCCTGGCTTTAATCAGCTTTCAGAAGCGGTTTTATCCTTACTGGCGAAGGAGTTTCAACCCCTCCGCTATCCCATGGGACGTCCGCTGGTGTCTAACCGGGCGATGCCTCAAGACTTTACCCTGATTTATCAAGGGCAGGTGCGGCTATTGGGATATGATCCGCGCACAGATACTCCGGTGACGTTGAGTTTGCTGGGACCAGGGGCTGCCGTGGGTTGGATTAGCCTGGTGCGCCAAATTCCTTGCGAGACGGCCATTGCTTCTGTGGAAACGGTTGGTTTGAAGCTGTCTGCGGCTACCTTTTTGGATCTGTTGAGCCATGAACCTAGCATGGCTCAAATTTATGAGCAGCAGCCTAGTATCCTAGAAGCCTTTGATGTGCTGGGTCAACAGCTATTACTCCGAGCAGATGGCTCGACTGACCTGAAATATCTAGCTGAAAGGGCATTGCCAGAAAGCCTTATTCAAAGTTGCCCTCTACGAGATATCTCTATTGATCAACTACAGCCTCATTTGGAGTGGTTTGTGAGTGGAGGGTCCATTCCTGATTTAGAAATAGGTCAACCGTTGGAAACTTGCTTAGAGCAGCTCAACGGAACGGTTTCTCGCTCAGAAACACTACGGCTGATTGGATTAAAACCGATCAAATCACATCAACCCTCGATTGAGCCAGAAGATTCAGCGCCTCAATCAGATGTTTGGGATGACATCCCAGAAGCGCCCGTGCTGCTTCCAACCATTGATGAAGCCCCGGTTAAACATGGCAAATATCCCTTCAAATCGGGCCGAGGGCCTGTTGATGCGCCTCTAGCCTGTTTTCAGATGCTGGCGTTGCATCTCAATTTGCCATTTCGCAAGGATGTGATTCGGCGTATTCTCAAAAATCATGTGGATCGGAATGGTCCGGGTATTTCGTTGCCAGTATATGGTGCGATCACAGAATCCATGGGATTGCGAGCCCAACTCGTTGAAACACCCGCCTCCGCCTTCCCTCGTCTGCCGACTCCAGCCCTGATTAATTGGCAAGACCGGATTGCCCTGGTGTATGAAACGAGTCCAAAAGAAATTGTGTTTGCCGTGCCCGAGCAGACCCTGCTCCGCAAACCTCCCGATGCTTTCTTGGAAGACTTTGATGACAAGGTCCAAGTCTTGCTGCTAGAGCGCACCCATGAAACACCTCAAAGTCGGTTTAACCTAAGCTGGTTTTGGCCTTCCATTAAGAAGCACCGCAAGGTCTTGATTGAGGTGCTGATTGCGTCCTTCTTTGTGCAATTGTTTGGCTTGGCTAATCCTCTTATTACTCAGGTCATTATTGATAAAGTCTTGTCGCAAGGGGCTCTCGGCACCCTGAATGTCCTGGGTCTATTGTTAGTGGGTGTGGCTATTTTTGAAGCTTTGCTCACCAGTTTTCGCACCTATCTGTTTGTAGACACCACTAATCGCATTGATATGACCCTAGGGGCGGAGGTGATCGATCACCTAGTGCGCCTACCCCTACGATACTTTGATCGGCGACCCGTGGGTGAGCTTGCTACCCGCGTCAATGAATTAGAAAACATCCGCAAATTTTTAACCGGAACTGCCTTGACGGTAGTGCTAGACGCGGTATTTTCCGTGGTGTACATCGTCGTGATGGTGTTTTATAGCTGGCTACTGACGATTATTGCCTTGGGGACAGTGCCGCTCTTTGCCTTGCTGACGTTTATTTTTGCACCGATTATTCGCCGCTTAGCTCGAAACAAGGCCGAGGAAAATGCCAAAACCCAGTCTTATTTGGTGGAAGTGGTATCGGGAATTCAAACGGTTAAAGCCCAAAATATTGAGCTGAAATCCCGATGGCAGTGGCAAGATCGCTATGCCCGATATGTCAGCTCTGGGTTTAAGGCGGTTGTGGCGTCTACCACGGCAGGCTCCATGAGTGGCTTCTTAAATAAGCTATCTAGCCTACTCTTGCTCTGGGTCGGAGCCTATCTGTTTATCGAAGGGCAACTGACGGTAGGTGAATTGATTGCCTTTCGGATCATTGCAGGCTATACCACTGGCCCTTTGCTCCGGCTAGTGCAGCTCTGGCAAAACTTCCAGGAAACGGCACTGTCCCTTGAGCGATTAGGCGATATTCTCGATTATCCCCAAGAGGTGACTGAAGCGGATCGCAACTTAATTCCGATGCCGCTGATGGAAGGGGCTGTGAAGTTTGAGGACTTGTCCTTCCGCTTCAAGGACAATGGCCCCATGCAGTTGCAGCAGGTGTCGTTAGACGTGCCCGCTAAGACCTTTGTGGGGATTGTGGGCCAGAGTGGGTCGGGTAAGAGTACGTTGATGAAACTGCTGATGCGACTCTACAAGGCTAACAGTGGTCGGATCTTGGTCGATCAATATGATATCGGCAAAGTGGAGCTGTATTCTCTCCGTCGCCAAATCGGGATGGTGTTGCAAGACAGTTTGCTGTTTGATGGCACGGTACAAGAGAATATTGCCCTTTCTGCTCCAGACGCGACGGCGGAAGAAATTGTGGAAGCGGCAAAAGTGGCCTATGCCCATGATTTCATTATGGAATTGCCCCAGGGATATAACACCCGAGTGGGTGAGCGGGGCTCGGCTTTATCGGGGGGGCAACGGCAGCGGATTGCGATCGCACGCATGGTCCTCCAGAATCCGCAGCTGATCATTCTGGATGAAGCGACGAGTGCCCTCGATTACAACGCTGAACGTCAAGTCTGTCTTAACCTGGCAGAAGCCTTTGGCGATCGCACAGTCTTTTTTGTCACCCATCGTCTGAAAACGTTGGAATCCGCAGATATGATTTTGATGATGGATCAAGGCAATCTCGTTGAACAAGGGACGCATACAGAACTGATGCAGCAAAGAGGCCGATATTATTGGCTGTACCAGCAACAGGAGACTCAATCATGACCGGTATCCAAGACTTCGCGGGCGGCGACCCCAAAAAGTTGAATCCGACGGAGGCTACTGGAACAGAAGAAAACGTACTGCCCCTTACGAAAGCCCAGCCCAAGAAGGAAACCCCCTTTGATCGCCCGGTAATTTTACAGCAGTCTCCGGTCTGGTCTAGAGCGATTATTTGGGGGATTGTGGGTGCAGCCTCGGCAGCGTTGGCCTGGGCCTGTTTGTTTCAAATTGAAGAAGCCATTCCTGCATCGGGACAGCTAGAGCCTAAGGGAGCGGTTAAAGATGTTCAATCTCCGGTTGCTGGCGTAGTCAAAGAAATTAAGGTGGAAGAAGGCCAACTGGTCAAAAAAGGGGATATCTTGCTAGTGCTGAATCGTCAAGGTACGCGGTCGGAGATCAAATCGCTCCAACGTCAGCGCCGTAATTTGGTTCAGGTCAATGACTACTATCGGCAACAATTACAGGGTCAATCGAATGCCCCCCTCCCGGATGTGATTGATCCCGAGTTGATTAACTCAACCCGAGATCGCCAAGCCCTGGTAGCAGAAAATAAACTCTACCGAGCCCAGCTGAATGGCGCAAACAATACCAAGGCCTTTTCGGCAGAAGAGCGCCAGCGACTCAAGTCTGGGTTATTGCAAGGCTCGACTAGCGTGGCGGCTGCTGAAGCGCGCGTGAGGCAAGGGGACAAACAGCTTCGCCAAATTGAAGTGCAACTGGAACAGAACAAAATTCAACTAGAGAGTGCCCAAAAAACCTTGGCCCTCAATAAAGAGATTGTCAGCGATATTGAAGATGCCCATAAAAAAGGTGCGATCGCACGAGTGCAATTCAAACGACAGCAGGATGAAGTGCAGTCTGGCGCAGCAGAAGTCTCTCGTCTCCAGCAAGAGCAAATTCGTTTGCTGCGACAAATGGAGCAGGTGGGCCAGGAAAAATTGCAGTCCCAAGCCCAAGCCTTAAACACCGTCGCCACGAACCAGCGGGATTTGTTGGATCGAATCGCCGCCAATGAGCAACGCATTACTGAAATCGACAGTCAACTCACCAAAGCGATTGTGGATAACCAAAGGACTATTGCAGATTTAGAAAATCGGCTCCAACAAGCGAAACTGACTCTCGATTACCAAGAGCTGAAAGCACCCGTTGATGGAGTGGTGTTTGATTTGCAACCGAGTTCGCCCGGATTTGTGGCAAACGCCAGCGAACCAGTCTTGAAAATTGTCCCTGCCGACAACCTGAAAGCCAAAGTCTACATCACCAATAAAGATATTGGCTTTATCCAGACCGGGATGCCGGTGGATGTCAGGGTAGATTCCTTTAACTTCAGTGAATTTGGCGATATAGAAGGAATCATTGAGTCCATTGGCTCTGACGCCTTACCCCCTACGGAAGTTCGGCAGTTTTACAGCTTCCCTGCTGTTGTCAAATTAGATTCACAAACATTAAAAACCAAGGGGCGAGAGTTAGCGTTGCAGTCTGGGATGTCGGTCAGTGTCAATATCAAAGTGCGCAAGCGACCGATCATTAGTTTGATCACCGATCGCTTTTCTAAGGAAGCGGATGGTATCAAGCATTTGCGCTAGGTTCAAACAAGTAGTGGATTGCATACTGGTCCAAGCGTTACATCCTGGCGAATAAAAACCCTGACAGTGTATTGCCAGGGCTACGGGGGAACATTGTTTTCGTCAGTTGTCGAACGGTGTTGATAGCCAATAGGGGTAGGTTAAACGGTGATTATCGCAAGCCCACCGCCCCAACATCATCCTGAAAAATCTATATCAATCGACTCGTTCATACTGTCTACATCTAAATCAAGCAGCATAAAACTATCAATTTCTGCGTCAGATAAAAATAAGGATTGCTGAATAGAAGTTGTCATTATATTCAAGGTGTTAAGTGGGTTCATCATGTGAGTGCTTTTGAAAAGTGCTATCTGGGAAGCCATCATCATTGGGGTCATCCGGGTTGGTTGCTTATAGATATAGACTAACCATTACAGTAAGCTTGAGAGTCAAGGAAAACTTGTATAAGAATAAGTTATACTAACCGCTTTCCCCATATACATAGCGACCTGAAACGCTTGCATAGCAATACTTTACGTATAATATATGTCTTTTTTTGTGGTATACATTTTACAGACAAAAAAACTGCCCTGGTAGCACCAGAGCAGTTTTGGGTATCAACGTTAAGGGTTAGGTTGTGCAGATGAGCTTCTAGATATAGATAAAGGAGCTATCCGTGAGACTAAAACCGAAGTCACTCACAACATTGGCAATGAGCTCATCTGTGCCATTGGCACTACCATCGCCGTTAGAATCTAGATAAATTCCAGTACCACTCATTCCAGGTGCTGAAGCACCCAAGACATAGTCAGATGCAGAACCACTCAGTTGGATCAAATCTTGATCGCCATTGAAATCCGTGATGACCGCAAAATCATTCAGACCAGCAGAGGCATCATCTCCATCGTTGTAGTAGGCCACATCACCACCAAGGACGAAATAGTCTGCTCCTTCACCCCCAGTCATATAGTCGATGGAACCACTGCCTTTGAGCGTGTCGTTGTTGGCGCCGACTAAGACATCGTCGCCGCTACCGCCCAGTAGGGTGTCATTGCCTTCTTGCCCCATCAAGGTGTCGTTGTTGGCACCCCCGTCTAGGAGGTCATTGCCAGCACCAGCATAGAGACCATCATTACCAGTATCACCGGAAAGTTGATCAGCACCGCTGCCACCGTATAGAGAGTCTAGACCTGCACCACCCTGTAGCTCGTTAGATCCGTTGACGCCGTACAGAGCATCGTTTCCGTCACCCCCTAACAGTTGGTTATCACCATTACTGCCAAACAGCTCGTCGTTGCCAGATCCACCCTCTAAGACATCATTGCCGTCTTCAGCATAGAGGGAGTCGTTCCCCTCGCCACCCAGGAGGGTGTCAACACCAGACCCACCGTAGAGTTTGTCATTGCCACTGCCTCCGTCGAGAGCGTCATTGCCGCTCCCGCCTTTAAGGATGTCAGCCCCGGCACCTCCACTGAGGATATCGTTGTCGCTGCCCCCTTCTAGGGTGTCTGCGCCACTGCCACTAGTGAGGGTGTCATCCCCAGAGCCCCCTTTGAAGAGGTTGTTCCCTGCGGTACTGGTGAGAACATCATCCCCAGCTCCACCATCTAAGCGGTCATTGCCACTGCCACTAGAGAGGGTGTCATTGCCGCCTTGGCCATAGAGTTTTACCTTGGCACCATTGGTAGAGGTCAGTTGGTCATTACCGCTGTTAGCATAGAGGGTTTCGATGCCTGCTGCATCGATATCCATCGTCAGGTCCGAGGTGCTTTGGTAGTAAGCCGTATCCGTGCCAGTGCCGCCTTCAACCACCGTATCGTCGGCATCGAAGTAGAGTTTATCGTTACCGGCACCCCCTATCAATTGGTCTGCACCAGCATCCCCTTTCAGAGTGTCGTTCCCAGACCCAGCATCTAAGAGGTCATCACCACTACCACCGAGGAGGCTGTCGTTGCCATTATCAGCGCTGAGGGTATCGTTGCCCGACCCACCATCTAAGGTATCTTTACCGCCAGCGGTCGTCAGGCTATCGTTGCCGTCACCACCAAACAGAGAATTGTTGCCGCCGCTAGAAGATAAGACATCGTTGCCGCTGCCACCGTCTAGGCGATCACTGCCGCTGCCGCTGGTAAGGGTGTCATCTCCTGCTAGGCCATACATTTTAATGTTGGTGCCATTACTGGAAGTGAACTGGTCGTTGCCAGCATTACCGTGAATTTCTTCGATGCTGACATCATCAATATTGAGGGTTAGACCATCGCTACTCTGGAGTTTGGCGACGTCTGTACCCTCGCCACCGTCGAAGGTGTCGTCCCCATCAAAGTTAAGGGTGTCGTTACCTGCACCGCCCATGAGGGTATCGGCCCCGGCATTACCCGAGAGAACATCATTGCCCTCTTGGCCTTCTAACCGGTCATCACCCGTGCCGCCCGAGAGAATGTCATTGCCTGCTCCTGCGAGAATGGTGTCATTGCCTGCCCCGCCATCGAGGTTTTCATGGCCCGTGCCGCCCGTGATACTGTCATCTCCAGCTTCACCATGAATTTCGACATTCTCGGTGCCGGAATTGGTAAAGACATCATCGCCGCCAGAACCGTAGGCTAGCTCAATTTGGCTGGTGCCCAAGTCTAGGGTGACCGGCTGGTTGCCTTGGACGCGAGCGATGTCATAACCGTCGCCACCATCGACTACAGTGTCGTCTGCGTCGAACAGCAAGGTGTCAGAGCCTTCGCCCCCATACAGGGCGTCTGCACCATCTCCACCGACCAACATATCGTTTTCGGTACCGCCTTCGAGGGTGTCATCCCCAGCATTGCCTTCGAGGTAATCGTGGCCTGCTTCACCGGAAATCAGGTCATTGCCTTCACCTGCGATCGCAGTATCTTCACCTGCTCCACCGGCTAAGGTATCATCGCCAGTACCGCCTTCTAAATAGTCATTAGCTGAGCCACCGGATAATTGGTCGTTCCCACCTTTACCAAACAAAGCAACAGTCGTAGAAGCGGGGGCACCCGCACCATTCGTATTCGTGAAAACATCATCACCGCTGTTGCCGTGGGCTTCATTGAAGCTGTTAGCCCCTGCATCAAAGACGACGCCTTCTGCCGACTCAACAATGGCAACATCATAGCCTTCACCACCAAGGATTTGAGTATCGGCAGCATCCATGAAGACTACGTCGTTGCCATCTCCACCTAGGAGCGTATCAGCGCCTTCACCACCGCTTAAGAAGTCATTGCCGCTGCCGCCATCAACAACATCATCTCCAGAGTTTCCGGACAGCCACTCGTCATTGCCGGTATTACCTGAAATAACGTCAGCACCTGCGCCCCCTTCAATCACATCTTGGCCTTCGCCACCACTCAGATGATCAGCGCCTTCACCGCCGCTCAAGTAGTCGTTTCCTGCCTCACCGGAGAGTACATCATCTCCGCTGTCACCCCTAAGAACATCTTTTTCATCTCCGCCGAAGAGTGTATCGTTTCCGGCCCCCCCTTCCAGGATGTCTAAGCCAGCTTCACCCTTGAGTAAATCGGCACCGTCACCGCCGCCTAAGGTGTCGTTACCAGCCCCACCGTATAGGGTGTCTAGTCCAGCATCGCCTTGGAGAACATCGTTTCCTGCATCACCGGTTAGTAAATCCTGGTCAGCGCCACCCAGAACGGTATCATCGTCTTCACCACCGGAAACAATATCGTTCCCCCGACCACCAGAAACGATGTCGTTGCCTGTACCGCCGGAAACAACATCGTTGCCCGTACCACCGTCGACCCAGTAGTCATCACCTGTTCCGGCGTTGAGAATGTCGTTGCCAGCCCCGCCAGTCAGAACGTCGTTGCCTTCATCCCCTGCCAAGGTGTCGTTGCCCGTACCACCGCTGATGATGTCACTTTCTAAGCCACCGCTTAGCTCGTCATGGCCTGTGCCGCCATCTAGGGTGTCCTTGCCTGCACCGCCGAAGAGCGTGTCGTCGCCGAGACCTCCTTCTAAGATGTCGTCGCCTTGGTCGCCAGAGAGATAGTCATTACCGCTGTTCCCCAAGATGGTGTCGTTGCCTTCACCCCCCATGAGGACATCATTCACAGATGAAGCCGTGCTCGCGTACACCGAGACGCTATCTAGATATCCACCCAAGCTATCATCTGTACCCACGGCTCTAAACTCAAGGGCAGTCGTATCGCCATTGCCACCTTGGAGCTTATAGGTATAGGTTTGCCATTGTTCGATTTGGCTTTCACCGTGAATGGTATCGATGAGTTCGCCATCCCAGTAAACTTCAATTGGTGTACTGTTGAGATCTACACCGGGTCTGGGAGTGTAAGCAAAAGACAGCTCGTAGGTTTGTCCTGCTACCGTGTCTAATTGCTGCATCATGCCACTGTTGTTGTGGCTATCAAGTTCTACTCGGGCTTGGCCGTCATCAGCGACCCCTATCTGCTGAACTTCGATGCCGGACCCTTGGGTACTTGTCCAACCGGCTATGGATTGGAAAACATCCCAACTCTTATTGCCCAGAGGATTGTCTTCGAAACTGCCATTGACGACGAGATTGATTTGACCCAGGCTATCTTCTTGACCGCCATCGATAAAGTCGTTCCCAGTGCCCCCGTAGACGGTGTCGTCTCCAGAACCCCCATCCATCGTGTCATGACCAGCATTACCTGACATTAAATCATTGCCGGAATCACCCAGAACGATGTCTTGGCCTTCGCCACCGCTGACGGTATCCTCGCCAGCGCCGCCAGCGACGACATCATTGCCGAGGCCGCCTTCGACGAGGTCGTTGCCATCGCCGCCGTCAACCCAGTAGTCGTTCCCCTCACCCCCCTTGA
This sequence comes from Acaryochloris sp. IP29b_bin.137, assembly GCF_028285745.1. Lineage (GTDB taxonomy): Bacteria > Cyanobacteriota > Cyanobacteriia > Thermosynechococcales > Thermosynechococcaceae > Acaryochloris. The sequence goes on from NZ_JANQOP010000127.1 coordinate 10,451, forward strand.
GGATGTCATTGCCCGCATCGCCCATCAGGACATCATTACCAGTGTTGCCAAGCAAGGTATCTGTCCCTTCACCCCCGGACAGCACATCTTCACCCGCACCGCCATCGATTAAATCAGCGCCTTCACCACCCGAGAGCCAGCCATCATTGCCAGCACCACCGTCGATGGTGTCATTACCCTGACCGCCTTCAATGGCATCCATGCCTTCGTCACCGGAAAGGAGGTCATCTCCTAATCCACCACTAATAAAGTCATGGCCAGCGCCACCGCTGATGGTATCTTGACCAGCGTCTCCATAGAGAACATCCTGGTCACCTTCACCAGTAATCAGGTCATTGCCTTCACCGCCATGAATATTGTCATCTCCGTGCCCCCCAGATAGGGTATCTGCACCGGTGCCGCCATCCATATGGTCGATATGTTCGCCACCAAAGAGGGCATCATCGCCTGCTCCCCCGATCATGGTGTCGTCATCTGCACCACCGTAGAGGGTATCGTTGCCGTCACCCCCATCCATAATGTCGTGCCCTTGCTCGCCGTAGAGGGCATCATTGCCGTCGCCACCTGATATCCAATAATCATCACCGGCCCCACCGATCAGCTCATCATTGCCCGCTTCTCCGATTAAGATGTCATTGCCAGCCTGCCCCAGAATTCTGTCATCACCTTCTCCCCCTTTAAGGGTGTCGGCCCCGGCGCCGCCATCAACGAGATCATCCCCAGCACCGCCATCAGCGTAATCTGCACCAGAGCCTGCTAATAAGGTATCTTCACCGTCATTTCCCAGAACGATGTCATTGCCAACGCCACCCGTGACAAAATCATTGCCGTCACCACCGCTGAGAATATCGTTGCCAGCATCGCCATGGAGAGTGTCATCTCCGGCTTCACCCGCTAGCCAGTAGTCATCTCCTTGACCGCCAATAATGACATCTGCCCCTTGATCGCCCATAATGGCATCTTTGCCGAGGCCACCGATCAAGACATCATTACCGAGGCCCCCGAGTAAGAGGTCATCATGCTGGGTACCGCTAGGGGTAGAATCCGTCGGATCTGCAAAACCAGCACCACTTTCATCAACGGGACCACTGTAGCTATAGTTGCCATCGGCATCTTGTTGCCAATTTTGAGTTCCGCCTTCATCCCCATGCATCCAATCGTTGCCTTGGCTACCAGAGAGCGTATCGTTGCCTTTGCCGCCCTGAATGACGTCATCTCCCTCATTACCCGACAGCCAAAGGTCATCTCCTTCACCGCCCACGATGGTATCGTCGCCTTCATTGCCCACCACGACATCATCTGCGGTTGAGCCAAATAATTCTTCGCTGGTATCCGTACCAAATACTTGCATGATTTCCCCCTGGTTTGTAATTCTTCTTTACGCTAAAAGTTCAAGTTCACTGCAGTGTCAATAGCAAGAGCTATAGAAAAAACTTATGTAATTGACACAAATGGATAGGTTGGACTGTGGACTTCCTCTTATCGGGAAGTCCTCACTGGGTTGACGATGGTGTTGATCAGCTAAGGCAAATTAAGGAACGGGCTGTGGATATCCCATGGATGAGGTATCCACGAGAATGGGCTCGTCAACGATCACATCTTTGAGATTGGCATCAATTAAATTGCTACCAAATAAATTCACACCCCGTAAATCAGCGCCTTCAAGATTGGCGCCCATCAACAGCGCTTCGCTTAAATTGGCACCTCGGAGATCGGCCTCGCATAAACACGCGCCGCCGAGGTTACTCCCAATTAGACTGGCCCCGGCTAAGGTGGCTTCACTCAAGTCGGTGCCGATCAGAACGGCATGGGATAAGTCTGCATCTTTGAGATAGGCACCAATCATATCGGCCCCGCTGAGATGTGCTTCTCTGAAAGTGCATTGTTCGAGAGCGGTTTCATTTAAGCTAGCCAGCATCAATTCTGCTCTGTTGAAATTGGCATAACTGAGTAAGGTGCCATTGAGCTTGGCACCGATTAGCTTAATTCCTGAAAAATGTCGTTCTCCAGCGGCATACTTAGCGAGCATCCCTCGACTGATGTCATCTTCCACAACTGCTTCAACGGGGTTATGGTCCTCAAGGGCTGCCAGAATCTTGAGCAAAGATTGTACGGGTAAATCAACCGAAATCAATTGTTGTAACTGTTCTCCCTGGCGGCCCAACTGCTGCCGAGTATGGGTCAAGGCTTCAAGCTGTTCGTCCAATTCATCGAGATGGGCTTGTACCATTTCTTGCATCCGTCGGGGTGCGTCTGGAGAGTGTTCACCGAGTTCCAACAGCTCTTTAATTTCATGCAGGGATAACCCCAAGTTCTGAGCACTGCGAATAATTTGGAGCCGATCTTGAGCGGCTAAGGTATAAAGTCGATAGCCGGATCGATTGCGGTCTGGCTGGTTGAGGAGTCCAAGCTGCTCATAGTACCGAATGGCTTGAGGAGAGACACCAAATTTAGTGGCAAGTTGGCCAATGAGCAGTCCGGTCGTCATAGAGATTCTAAAAACTGATTGCCTGGTTGGGATACCCGTTATCTTTAGGATGCCCAAAAAAATTGGCAATTCAGCGAGGAAAAGACGAAAACCCCCGACAGAAATTGCCAAAGCAATTAATTAAGTTTGTCCAGAAAAATCAAATCATTGAATAATTGGCAACTACATCACTAAATTACACTACTGAAGCTGCTAAATGATCAATTGTGCTAGGTCCAACTTTTGCTTTCAGAACATCTTGGATCTCGCGAAGGTAGCTTTCAGCAACTTCATGGGGGAAGTTGAGATGAATGGTGAGGTTTGGGTTGCTACTATAGATATGTAAAGAACCATAGGTTGGCAACCAACCCGAAAATCCTGCAACTTGAGCATAGGCAATAAATTGGAATGCGCGAGTACTCGGATTAGAGTATTCAATTCCGCTATCAGTCAGTGTTATAAGGACATCGCTGTTGGCATCTTTAGGATGAAAGCCTTTGAATTCCTTTCTCATTTTAGACTCCTAGATATGAGTGAACAGGATGGAAAAACCTAGAATTTCTAGAGCGTTATTCTATAGAATATTTTCTCTAACAAAGAGTAATTTATCTATTGATTTTAAATCTTAAATCAGAAAAAATAGCTCTTGAATCAGATTGACTATTTCAATATTGCCCAAAGAATGATGGTTTCTAAACCTCGTTTTACTCCAAGCTTAAAAATTACATAGTCTAGTGTTTTTTTATTTCTAGCAGAGAGATTTTAAGTTAGACCGATCATATGCGTTTAACCAATAACTAAAACAGAAACATATACAGTTCTGGAACAAGTATTAGCAGCGTTTGGCCTCCTCAAACAGCCCCACCCTTGACTAGGGCTGACAGTCTATCCGCTCAGACCGGCTGCACGGAGCTTGAAACAGAAAACTTTGACTGCATTATGCCTGAGGATAGCCGCCTGCTGTAAAGGAGATAGACCACAAATCATAATAGTGGTCCGCCAGTAGATGAGGAGTATCCACAATCGTGCCGGGTTTGCCAGCAGCAGCAGCATTTCCGTTCTCACCTGTGAATCAACGATCCCCCATCGGTGATCAGGCGCAATTCACTGCCACCGTTTACCCCTAGGAATCAGGTTTCTTCTGATCCCAGAGTAATTTGTACAGCTGAATTGGATCTCGGATGCCCTTCACTGGCACAGGGGTCAGTTGTTGAATAGGAACGTCGCAATGGGGTAGCTCGTTTAGGGTGCTTTGGGAAATAAGAATTTCTCCTGCACGAGCGACGTCACAAATCCGGCTACTGATATTGGTGGTATTGCCGATCGTGCCGTACTGAAAGAGCTGTTCCGAGCCAATATTGCCAGCAGCGACGACGCCAGTATTCACCCCAATATGAATTTGAATGTTAAAGTTCCAACGTTTTGCCCAGCGTTGATTGAGTTTAGACACTGCCTGCTGCATGGCAATGGCGGCTTTGACAGCGCGTTGGGCATCGTTGGGATGTTGATAAGGTGCCCCCCAAACAGCGAGCAATGCATCCCCAATGTATTGCTCTAATGTGCCTTCAAATTGGAATACGATACCCTCAACCATGACGCTGAAGTATTCATTGAGCATGGCAATCACTTGCCGAGGTTCAAGACGAGAGGATAGTTCGGTAAATCGGCTAATATCCGCAAAGACTACGGTGACGTTGGTGTCAATGACTTCGAGTTGACTTTCTTCACTCAGTTTTCTCCAAACATTCTGAGGAAAAAAGCGTTCTAGTTTGGTGCGCAACACGGCTTCTGTTTGAATTTTCTTATACAAGCGGGCGTTGTCAATGGCGATAGCAGCCTGATTCGCTAATCCACCTAAAAATTCCAGGTCTTCTTCCGAGTAAATTGCGCGGATCGATAGGTTGTCGGTATACAAGACGCCGATGACGTCATCTCTCGGCTTGAGGGGGACACACATGGCAGCATGAATCGCTTGCTGGACAATGGATCGCGAGTCATGGAATCTGCGATCGCGGGCCGCATCATCCGTCAGGATCCCTTCACCCGACTCATAGACAAAGTTGGTAATCGTGGTGCTGTAAAAGCGCAATCCGGTAGGGATACCGCTGCGAAATTTGATTGCTTTTTGCTCCAGCTCTTGAGTTTGGGGATTGACGAGCAGAATTAAACCGCGGTCAACGGTCATAATCTCGAACAGCAAGTCCAAAATTTTGTCGAGCAGTTCTTCTAACTCTTTGGGAGAAGACAGTTGCTGACTGACCTCTAGCAAGATTTTAAGTTTGTCAACCGACCGGGTCTGATCATCCTGCTGTTTTAACTTTAAACCGACACCAGATTGCCCAGGGGCTTCGGGTTCTAACAGATCTTGCAATTCAATTCGAGTGTTTTCTGGTGTAAAGCGGCTAATGATCGAAAGGGATGGATCGGGGGGAGGACTCGGCGGGCGAGAATCGGGAATCGTCGCTGTCAAGTGCCAGGTGATTTGCATATCGATGGTGCCAAATCGCACCAAATCCCCATCTTTGAGCTGGCACTGTTGGATTTGCTGATCATTGACATAGGTATGATTCAAGCTGTCTAGATCTTTGAGAACCGCCTGACCATTCTCCTGCACCATCAGTTCAGCATGATGCCGCGACAGGCTAGGGTGCATGAGCACAATGTGGTTGTCTAACCCTCGACCAATCGAATTCGCTCCTGCAATCAAGGGATAGGATTTGGGGTTAGGGGCATTGGGGGGGGCCACTAGGTACGGCACATCCACTCCTGTGTTTGATAACGAATCCTGTTCAGAACCTTAGGGATAGTCTAACGGTTGCCCTAGGTTAATAGAGAGGAAATTACACACTATATTAATCCAAATCCCAGAACTCCCACCTCAACAGGATTAAGCAGACCCCAATCATGGCGCCGAAGCCGTAGGTCACCCCGGCTCTGTAGCCTGCATTTACACGATAGAGGGGCTCTTGGACAATAAGACAGCAGTTACCGTTTTGGCAACAAGCGGGGGCTAGTCTGCAGGCTCAACCGAAGATAACTGACAACTTTTGGATCAGGGCAAAGTATTGTACAGAAGATGGCGCTTGCATCACGCCTCAAGTTATCACTGAGATACGGGTTGAAACTGAGCTGTTATGACCAAACTCTTGAATAACCGTTATCAAGTTCTAGATGTCTTGGGAGGGGGTGGCTTTAGCACCACTTTTCTGGTTGAAGACACCCATATGCCGTCCCGGCGACGGTGTGTGCTCAAGCAGCTTAAACCAGTGAGTGTGGAGCCGTCTATCCAGACCCTGGTTCAAGAGCGATTTCAGCGGGAAGCGGCCATTCTGGAAACCTTGGGGGATCTGTCGGATCAAATTCCTCGGCTATATGCCTACTTTACCGAAGCCAATCAATACTACTTAGTCCAAGAACTGATTGCTGGTCGGACCTTAGCAGAGGTCGTCCAAACGCAAGGAGCTTTGAGTGAAGCCACCGTGTTGGATATCCTCCAACGGTTGTTACCCATCATCGATCTGATTCATCAGCGCGGCATCATTCATCGAGACATTAAGCCTGAGAATATTATTTTGCGAGATCAAGATGGCAAACCCGTTTTGATTGATTTTGGGGCGGTCAAGGAAACCTTAGGAACCGTCGTTAATGCTCAAGGAGAGCCCACCAGTTCTGTGGTGATTGGGACGCCAGGATTTATGGCGACAGAACAATCGAGGGGATTTCCCACCTATGCCAGTGATTTGTACAGTTTGGGGTTAACCGCCATTTACTTGCTCACGGGTAAATTTCCCCATGAGCTAGAGATTGATCCCCAAACGAGTCAACTGCGTTGGCATCAATCTGTACTCAATATGTCCCCTGCTTTAGCCACAGTTTTAGATCGATCAATCAATTTGGCGGCCCGCGACCGCTATGCTTCCGCCCCCGAATTTTTGCAAGCCCTCCGCGATAGCACCCTCACCGTCACGCCGGTCACGCCGCCTCCATCTCCCTCCCCCAGCTATCCCCCCGCAGCGCCACCGCGTTCGCCTTCTCCCGTTCAGTCAGAGGTTCCCCCCACCGATCTCTCTGCCACGCTCTCCAGGGAGGGATCGGAGGGCTTTACACCTAAAAAGGTGGGTATTCTGAGTGCGATCGCGCTCACCTCTGCTGTGCTCAGTTTTGTGGCCGTGCAACAACTCTGGCCCGTGATGGCTGGATGGTTGGCAGGCCGAACCGATGATCCCAGTTCAACGCCCTCCATTTCCAGCGAAACACCCAGTCTCACCCCTGAGATTTCCCCTAGTCCATCCCCTGAAGTTTCGCCCAGCGCTACGCCTGAAGTCTCCCCTAGCGCCACGCCCAAGGTTCTCCCCCCGCCCGCGGGCCAGTTTGCTGCGATCGCCTATTCTGTACCAACAGGCGCCTATGGGTATGGATTTCGCTATACCTCCCGCGCCGCAGCCGAACAACGGGCTCTGCAAGAATGCAACCAGCGAGTTCCCGCTCAAGATTGCCAAGCCTTGTTTTGGTTTCAAGATGCCTGTGGGAGTTTGGCTAGATCGCCCTCGGGGGCCTATGGTTGGGCTTGGGATAAGCAAATTCAAAACGCTGAACGAGAAGCCCTCAAGCAATGCACAAGCTACGGAGGCACCAATTGCCAAATTCTGGTGAATCTCTGTAGTGATCGCCTTATTTCATAGAGCCTGTATTTTTTTCGAGGTAATGGCGAACTCCATCCCCCATTTGCGTGAGATTGGGGCCAATCTTTTGACTGAGTAATGTTTCGACAAAACCAGCTACTTGGCTTCTTAAAAAGTCGGGAATTCCCTGAATCTTATGGGGATGGATGACCAACTCGCCCCGGTTTTCAACAATTGTCATGTCGCCCTGATCTCGAAAATGGTTTTTGCCTGAACAAGACACGGCTTCTGTAAACGCATGGGTTGTAATCCGCCACTCTAGGGAATAATCTGCTTCATCCCAAATATTATGCTCGGTCCAGGACAGCATTTGCTCATCAATAAATGCCTTGGCAATGGTGGGAATTTCGCCGCCCCCATGCCAGTCGTTGGTGCAAATGACCCTGCCATTGTCTTGCGCGTAGGACTTTGGCTCAATGCGATGCACATTATCCATATAGGGCAAAAGCTCTTGTAGTTTGTCCCGGTAGGTTTCAAAGACAAGGGATCTGGGAAAAGGAATGTGGGCATCTACAGAGATGTGCATATCGAGTTGACCGGTAACGAATACATATAAACAGCTAGAAATAGAGAGCTAAATAAGGGTGGATCCAATGGTCATTATGTAGTTATCGCATTTACATGGCTTCTGCGTTGGGCTGTAGCAAAAATCCATGAAATTAAAGCGTTTGTTGAATAGATTTTTCTTAAATTCACAAACCCCCAAAAAAACCTTTCATAACCCCCTTCACCCCCAGAGAATCAAGACTTATATCCCTTCTGCTATGCACTTCGCTTGCGACCAGAACAGCTTGTTCTGGCAGCATCTTACACTGAATGCTTAAATTGCAATCCTCAAGACCGCAGGAGAGTGGGACAATTATTAAGGAAATAAAGCTTTTAATGCTTTAGCCAGAGTATTTTGCCGATTTGTTAACGTCTAAACTCACTTCTCTCTAAAACTGCCTCTAAATTGGTTTAACGACCAATAGTTTGTGCGTGAAAGTATAGGGTTGCACCATGACACAGAAACTATCGCAGGTGAGACGTCCCTGGGAGTTATCCGGGGAAGTGTTGCCCTTAGTGGCTATGTTAGCCGCTATTGTGGCGTTGTCTTTAGCTGCCATCTTTATCAAATTAAGTGAGCGAGAGCTAGGACCATTCGCCACCATCTTTAATCGGTTCTGGGTTGCCTATATTGTCCTTTGGGTCTGGCATGAATGGAATGCCCTGCGCACCCCTGCTGACCATGCAGTAGAAGATATCGACTATACTCGTCGCGATCAGGCGTTGCTAGTTGTGGCTGCCCTGATGTTTTGGGGGTGTATTGCCCTGTGGGCATGGTCCCTGACCCGGACTGAAGTCGCCAACTCAACGCTACTGCACAACCTCACCCCTTTATTTACCACGCTGGGGGGATGGTTGCTTCTGCATCAGCAGTTCGATCGCCGATTTTTGTTAGGTCTATTGGTGGCGATTACCGGGGCAGGCGCGCTGGGCTTGGGCGACTTACAAATTTCAGCCTCCCACCTCACGGGAGATATTGCTTCGCTCCTGTCCGCAGTCTTTTCTGCGGCTAATTTGATGATTATTGAGCGACTCAGAGCAAAATTCTCCGTCAACGTCATTCTGCAGTGGTGCTGCTTTTGGGGGGCAATTTGGACCTTACCCGTAGTTTTGTTGACGGAAGATCGTTTGTTCCCTATCTCAGCATCGGGTTGGATTTCAGTGATTTGCCTGGCCCTCATTTGCCAAGTCCTTGGTCAAGGATTACAGGCGTTTAGTTTGAAGCGTTTATCTTCCGGACTTGTCGGTATCTTGCTGCTTCTCGATCCCGTCCTAGCAGCCCTTACCGCTTGGGTACTATTTGCAGAGAGCTTAACCCTGTTTAAGTGGACCGCATTTTTGGTCGTCTTGCTAGGGGTCTATCTCGCTAAGTCCAGTGATGCGGCAACCCACACTGTCGAAGAATCATCCTAAAGCCAGGATATTGGGGCGAGGACTTTATTCGAATCTGCCAGGTCTACAGAGTTCTGCGCATAGGCATCGGTGCACAACAGAGTTTAATGACGAGCTAAAAATACACATTTCATCACATAAACCGTTACAAACATCTCAATCCCCAGGGAATGTCAAGGCAAATAAGTGGCTAAAAGCAGGGAGACAGGTAGCGAGAGATGGATTTTGAGTGTGTTTCTAAAGTAGCTTGAATAGTTTTCCAGGAAAGAATTCTAAGATATTGCCGATGCATTTCGTAGTCATAGATACATAGAAAATATAAATGATCAATATTGTCAAATAAACATTGTTATTTCTTTATGCTTTCGTTACACTCGTATCCATAAGGCCCAGAGCCTCGCAATTACGGAGTCACATGTTATGAGCACACAAAATGAAACATTCGGTTTTACCAGCTTTGCTGAGACCCTTGGCGGTCGCCTAGCTATGGTCGGTTTTTCCCTAGCCTTGATCACTGAAGTCCTCACCGGACAAGGGATTGTAGGTCAGCTAGCGGCTTTATGGAGCTTCTAGTCTGAGGCTGCTGACTAAGCCGCATTGCTTTGAGTAGAATAGTTCGCGCTTTTAGACCCCAGTAATGCTGGGGTCTTTTTTAACAGATAGATAGCAGGATACTAGACAAAGGTAAATCCCTGACTAAAGTCATTGAGGGTGACTTGGTCAATCACGCCAATCAGCTCATCCGTGGCTTGCTGATGCCAAATCTCTGTGGAAACCCCGTCTTGAGCCAATACCAGAGAATAGTCCCCAGCACTCCCTTGCAGTTGAATCACATCATCACTCAGGGCAAAATCGAGAATCGTTGCAAAGTCGAGGGTGCCACTAGTGTTTGTA
>NZ_JANQOP010000070.1 GCF_028285745.1 Acaryochloris sp. IP29b_bin.137
GAGTGGGAGAGATGCCATCCCACGAGTATTCTGCAGAGAAGCCTTTGGATGAACAGTTGCTTGCAATTGGGAAAACGTTTGCTATGACCATCACTGGCAGAGACTTCATGAAACTGTCGCGGGTGGTGATTTCTCGCTTTATTCAGGCCCCTGAGTGGGCACACAACACCCTTAAGGCACATGCCCGGTTGAGGCAGGACATGATTACTTTCTTTAAAGCAGGGACTAAGGATGGCCGCTTAAAGATTAGCAATCCAGAAAAGGCTGCCGCTCAGTTCTGTGGGTTGATTAAGGAAATCGCATTCTGGCCAGAGTTGATGGCAGGACAGAAGCCTATCTCAGCACGGGAACGGAATTCGGCTGTCAAGGCTGCCGTGGAAATGTTTTTGGACCATTACCAGACATCCTAAACGTCCAGGAACTCATCAGTTATGTGGAACCTACGCGGACAAGCGAGGGGACTCGAACAGAAAATTGGAGTCTTTGAGATAAAGTCTCCCTTCATTCGCAAGCAATTCTGGTCGTCACCCAGTTGGGTTTGTTGGGGCATCGGAACAAGAACCAACGCTAAGGCTGTAACGATCTGACAGACTGGGTTTCAAACGCTAATTTTGACGATTTTCAAAGTATTGAGATCCTTAGAACCCTTTTCAGGCATAGATTTCAAGGAAATGACACTTTTGGTTTAGCCGTTGCTTAGGCATTGTAAGCATTGCTGGGCTTAGTTTTGAGCGGCTAACGAAGCTCGATTAAGTCATAGTCATGTGTTCGAGAGTAGGTTGTCTACTTCCAGACAGCTATGGATAAGGTGTGAAAAAGACCCAGTACAGACACAACAACAATTACATGAACGTTAGATGAAAACGATCTAGGGGGAGATCTACTTCTGTCCTCTTAAGGGATTGTGACAGTTGGTAAATCTTGAACAATTTCAAACAGTTGACTCCTTAACCATTCATGGGCTGGATCGACCTGACTACGCTCGTGCCACATCATTTGCAAGAAAGCAGGAGCTATTTTGAGAGGCAACTCAGTGATGTGTAAGTCCGTTCTAAAAGGACTCCGCTCCACCATACGGAGAGGCATTGCTGAGATTAAATCAGAACCTGCAATCAGTTCAGGAACCAGCGTAAACTGATTAACCGTTAGGGCAATATGGCGACTCAAGTCCATCTCCCTCAGTTGTTTATCAACCAGTCCTGTTGCCTCTCCAGTTAAAGTTACAAGGAGATGATCAGCCTTGATGTATTGCTTGAGAGTCAGTCGTTTATGGGCTAAAGGATGGTCTTTGCGCATGATGCAGATGTAGCGATCAACAATAATCTCCTGCACTCTGAGCCGAACAGTCGAGCGATAAAATCGCCCCATGGCCAGATCAATTTCAGATTGTTCGAGCAGCTTCGCCGCATTAATGTTTGTGTTCGGAACGATGCGGATATTTATATTGGGTGCGGAATGAGCCAAAATTGGTAGCAACTTTGGTAAAAAAAGAGCTGCCGAGTAATCAGCCATTGCCAATGTAAACGTCTGTATTGATGAAGAGGGCTCAAATGAAGGTGGCGAGAGCGCTAGTCGAATATGCACTAGCCCCTCACGAATCGGTCCCCAGAGTTCTAGAGCTTTAGGCGTTGGACTCACGCCGCTCGGAACTTTCAAAAACAGTTCATCATTAGTAATGCGTCTGAGCCTTCGAAGCGCATGACTCACAGCAGGTTGAGTCATATTTAATCGTTCAGCAGCACGGCTAACATTTAACTCCATCATCACAGCTTCAAAGATATGGAGTAGATTGAGATCGATCTGATTATGCACTGAATTCATAATATTTATATTTATCATGAATTAGACATTATAATACAGCCCTTTTATAGTCGAAATATGGCAACGCGGTAAATCCGCTGGAGCCATGAGAATAAAGGGTTTTGAAAGGGCAATCGTATATGTCAGAGATAAAGACAGCTTTGGTAATTGGCGGGACAGGTGCAATGGGACAAGCGGTTGTCCGTTCATTGCTTCAGGACAGTGTTGATTGGCAAATCGCCATTTTTTCGCGCTCTCCCGATAGTGAAACAGCGCAGCAACTCGTTGAACAAGGGAAGGGGAAAGTTTCTATTCGCCAAGGCGATCTCAACGATGAAGCTAGCCTTCAGCAAGCAATGACAGATGTAACCGCTGTCTTTTGCAATACTAATTTTTGGGCAGAAGCTAGTTTTACCGTTGAAAAGGAGCAGGGGGTTCGCGCTCTTGAATTAGCTCGACAGTCAGGTGTGGATCACTTCATCTACTCATCCTTAGATGCAGTAGCTTCACTATCTGGTGGTCTATTAATGCTCCCTCACTATGATGCAAAGGCAGCGGTCGAGCACGAAATCGACTGGCGACGCTCCGATGAATACATGCAACAGGTCGATGATGGTTGGTACTCCAATCACGTCAGCGTGTTGGTAACAGCCCCTTACTTTGAGAACTTTCAATCCATCTTTTTACCAGAATCTGGAACGCTCTCCGATGGCCGAGAAGGATTACTGTTCACTGGCCCACTTTCGGGTGATGCGCCCTGGCAGATGGTTGCATTGGATGATATCGGTACCTTCGTAACCATAATGCTATCTGACCGAAAGACTTGGGGCGGTAGAACGCTGCGTGTTGCGTCCGAAGAATTACCGATGTCTAATGTCGTCGACACTTTCACTCTGGTGACAGGCATTCCAGCTGAATACAATCCGCCCACATTGGAAGCCTATTTGTCGTCCGGGATTCCCAATGCCCATGACGTTGTCAATAACTTTAGGCTCTATCGAGAGGGGTACGCCGCCCCCCGTGACTATGAATTCCTGAGACAACTCCACCCTGGTCTACGTTCGTTTGCAGATTGGCTAAAAGAAACTAACTGGAAGGGTGAAGCCCGTGCAGTGCAAAAAGATCCAATCACTGGCAGTAAGTAACGCTAGTTATTTAACGAGATAGCTAGAACGATTCAATATACTCATAAGGACAAAAACATCATGACTAATTATCCGAATATTCTTGTTGTAGGTGCAACCGGGAAAGTTGGAGGTGAAGCGCTACGACAACTCCAACTGGAGGGAGATAGTAATCCCATTGCCGCAGTTCGTTCCCCAGAACAAGCAAGGACTTTCCAGGATCAAGGCATTAAAACGGTTATTCTCGATCTAGATGAGCCCGAAACCCTAGAACCTGCACTCAAGGGCATTGATCGCGCTCTGCTCTTAACCGGATATACCGTCGATATGTTGCGTCAGAGTAAGCGATTTTTGGATGCAGCCCAAACAACAGGTGTTCAGCATATTGTTCATATTGGTGCATCCACTGCACCCACGAATGAAGTATCCCACTGGGGATGGCATCAAATGGTGGAAGCCTATATTGAGAAGAAAGGCTTTAGCTATACTCACTTACGCCCAGAAGCTTTCATGCAAAACATAACTGGCCCCGGCTTCCGATGGTTGGATGGTACCGTCATTCGCCATTTTGCTGGCCGTGCTCGCTGGAGCTGGATTGACTGCGATGACTTGGCCTTAGTGGTTGCCCATGCTCTAAGGGAGCCAGAGAAATATGCGGGACAAGTGATTCCCTTAGGTTACGACGCTAAGACCTTTGATGAGGTTGCAGAGATTTTTACCCAGGTGACAGGCCAAAACTTCACTGCCGAGGCTCGACCGCCAGAGGAGTTTTTGGAAAATTCGTTAGCTGCTGAGGCTGATCCAGCGTATATCAACAGTGTCTATACACAATTCAAGCTCAATAACGAAGATGCTATTCCTAATGCTGATGCTACCTTCAATAATTTTGCAGCAATTACCGGGCGTAAGCCAATGACTTGGCAGACGTTCGCTAAACGACATCGAAATCATTTGATTGCTTGATGTTGTGTGAGGGTAAGTGCAACTTAAAGACAGAACATGATCGGTGGTCGCCTCAATAGGAAACATGACTGGGACAGTAGCTCTAGGCCACCAACACTTCGGTTAAGGTAAACCCGCCATCAGTCTCAGAAAGTGAGTTTGAAGCATGGCAGTCGCCATACTATTCAGGACGCTAGATGCAGGACATGCTCCATTGCTGCTCTGAGAGACCCAAAATGGTCTAATTGGGACCAGCGGGCGCATTCGCACAGAAAGTTGCGCTTTTACCTAAAGCCCTTTCCCTGTATAGCCTCTAGATCAAGATATTGGAATCCGCTAAGAAAACATTCGTTAATATACCGCCCTGGAATCAGCCAGAGATTGACCGTAAACAGCAGATGAAAAAACATCTAATGATCAAACGTTTCATCTTGCTCACTGAAAAGCGAGATTGCATCTCCTCTCAAGAAAAACAATCCCGCCTTCAATTCAGCAGAATAAAGGAACACTATCTGTCGATGACCTTTGATAAGGATGCACTGTTATGGGCATTTGCTGCTTCCAGATTAGTCCGGGTAGGCTTGGGCATAAACCAGCGACCGAATCGCGCATAGAGGGCCGGAATCACCAATAATGTGAGGGCTGTGGAAGTAAATAATCCTCCAAAAACGACAATTGCCAATGGTTGGAGGATTTCGTTGCCCGCACCACTGGTGATCGCCAGCGGCAACATCCCTAATGCTGAGGTTAGAGCTGTCATTAGGATGGCGTTTACTCGTTCCAGAGAACCCTGGACCACCGCTTTCTGGAGCGGCAATCCCTCCGCAAACTTGCGGTTGTAATTGTCCACCAGCAACAGACCATTGCGGACGGCAACCCCAAATAAGGTGATGAAACCGATCAGAGAAGCCACTGACATGACACCGCCCGTCAACAGGATGGAGACGATGCCCCCTACTAGCGTCAGGGGCAGGTTGATCATGATCGCCACGGTCGCTGGGAGGGATTTAACGGAGAATAACATCAGCACCGCAATCGCAATCGCTGCCAGAATGCTGTACACCAACAGATTATTAGTGGCGTTTTGCTCTGCCTCAAACTGCCCGCCGTACTGAATAAAGTAGCCGTTGGGCAATTGCACCTTCTCTTGAATTTGAGCTTGAATGTCGCCGACGACGCTGCCCAAATCCCGATCATCAACGTTGGCCGACACGACAATTAGGCGGGACACATCTTCGCGGTTGACAACATTTGCCCCCATGCCATAGCCAATATTAGCCACATCACCTAGTGAAATCACTTCCCCTGTTGGGGCCGACAGAGGAATCGCGCTGATGGCATCTAAGCTATTTTTGGCCGATTTGGGCAAGGCGACGGTAATGTCAATCAACTGTTGATTTTCCGGCACTTGAGAAACGACACGACCGTTCAGGGCCGTTTCCACCACGGTGGAGAGCTGAGCCATCGTCAGACCATAGCCCGCTGCAGCTTCCCGGTCGTACTGTATCTGTACCTGGCGGATGGGCAGTTGAGGCTCCAGCTGTAAATCCACCACCCCTGCAATCGGTTCGATGGTATCGCGTACCTGCTCACCAATACTCCGCAGTTTAGCCAAGTCAGGGCCAAAGATTTTGATAGCGATCGCACTCCTTACCCCAGAAAGCACCTCGTCCATCCGGTGGGAGATAAACCCACCCACGTTCGGCGCGACCCCCGGTAGTTTCAGGAAGGCTTCTCGCAATTGCTTAACGCTAGCGTCTCGATCCTTCAACGCTTGGTCACTGAGTTCGATATCGACATGAGCCATATTTACCCCCGCACCATCCGCGTCGCCGGGAGACCGACCAGCCCGTACCTGCACCCATTTGTAAAGCGGATTATCCTTCAGGGAGTTTGCTAGGGCATTGCCCGCACCATTGGTAATATCCAGCGATATGCCGGGAAACAGGACCATCGAGTTAACAAGAGATGTTTCCTGAAACTCTGGCAAAAACACCCGTCCCAAGGACGGCACGATAGCCGCGACCGCGACTAAGGCCGCCAGGGCCAGGGCAAAGATGAACTGAGGTGCCCGCATCGACAGCCCCAGCAGTGGACGATAGAGCCGTTCGGCGAATCGTGACACAAACGTGCCTTCCTGGGGTAAATTCTGATTGGCTAGTAAAATGGCACAGAGCGCAGGCGATAGGGTCATCGCCACTAACGTTGAGGCCAGAATTGAAAAGAGATAGGCCAGCCCCATTGGAGCAAAGATGCGGCCCTCAACCCCAGTCAAGCTAAAGATAGGGGCAAACACGACAACAATAATCACCGTGGAAAAAATCACCGCTAGCCGCACCTGCACTGAGGTGTCAAACACTACCTGAAAAGGTGGTTTGGGCTTACCCTGGGCTTGATTCGTGCGTAGACCGCGATAGCAGTTCTCCATATCCACAATTGCGTCATCCACCACCGAACCGATGGCAACCACCAGCCCTCCCAAGGTCATCGTGTTAATGCCAAGGCCACAGGCTTTCATAAACAGCAGGCCAATCAGCAGTGATAGGGGAATGGCGCTGAGAGTGATAAGTGCCGTGCGCCAGTTCATCAAAAACAGCAACAGGATTACCGATACAATCACCACACCTTGAAGGAGAGAGCCGCTGACATTGCGAATGGCTAAGTCAATAAAGTTTGCCTGCCGAAACGTGCGGGTCACCTGTACATCGCCTGGAAAGGTGGGCTGCAAATCAGCGATCGCTTTCTCTACTGCGTGGGTGACGGTAGGCGTATCCACTGCGGGCTGCTTGTTAATCATCAGCACCACGGCTGGCTGACCGTTAAGGCTAGCATCTCCCCGTTTTAGGGCAGCTCCAGTCTTTACCGTAGCTACATCTTTCAACAGAATTGGCTGGCCGTCTCGTGTCTTCACGACCGACCTCTGCAAGTCCTCAACGGATTGAATTTGACCCATACCCCGCACCAGCAATTCTCGGCCCCCTCCGATCAAGAAACCTCCGGGTGCATTGGAGCTAGCTTCAGCAGCCGCAGTGGTGACTTCATTGAGGGAAACATTGCGTTCCTTCAGCTTGGCTGGATCAATTAGGATCTGCTCCTGGCGTTCATCACCGCCATAAATCGTCACTTGGGAAACGCCGGGGACTGAGAGAATCTGGTTTTTAAGGGTGACATCGACCAGGCGGCGCAGATCCATCATGGATGCCTGCCCCTGTCCGTCTATGGTGAAGGCATACTGAAGAATCGTGCCCAGCGGTGATACCAGCGGTGAGATTTCAGGTGGATGGGCATTGTCGGGAAGTTGGTTAGTGACCTGTTGCAAACGTTCAGTCACCGCTTGCCGTGCTTGGTAGATATCGGCATTCTGATCGAATACCACGCTGACCATCGACAGACCCACTTTTGAAGACGATCTTACCGTCGTCACCCCAGGTAAACCATTGACTGAACTTTCAATGGGCACGGTGATCTGGGTTTCTACCTCTTCTGGGGCCAGTCCCACGGTTTCAACCTGGATATCCACCTGGGGCGGGGCAAAGGGGGGAAACACATCCAGCGGCATTTGAGTGACGTTAAAAACGCCCCAAATCGTAACTACAATGGCTCCCGCGACAATAAACCACCGCTGAGCAATAGAATTTTTGAGAATTTGATTCAGAAGTGCATTCAACATCTATCCAGAAGTTCCCCTAACGGTTGAAAGAGGTATCTTCTGACAAGGTGCTTTTCTTTTTTCGACCGTTGCCGATCAACGCGATTGCCGCGACAGTTAGCCCGAGGCCACCTCCCACAGCAGCCAGCAGAACCTTAGGCATATCACCAGACTCTTTAGCGGTGGCAGTTTCACTGGAATCGCTCTTGACCATGTTGCCATCTGTGTCATGGCTGTGTGGAGTGCCTTCCGCATCGGCCTGGGCATGAGTTTTATCGGTCGCAGCGGTCGCAGGTGCCGCTGCTTCGGTGGTTTGAGTTTTGCGGGACTCCGCATACAGAGACAAGCTGCCCTCGGTCACGAGCTGTTCATTAACCGACAACCCTTCTAATACTTCAACCATTTCACCTTGGGTAGCTCCTGTGGTGACAGGCACTGGCTCATAGAAATTTTCGTACTGTACAAACACCAGTTGCCGATCGTTATCTTCGACCAGAGCGGTCACGGGAATCATGACTTTACCACTACCGTCAGCGGCAGGCTCAATCGGGCTGACCTGTATACCGAGCAACGAATCCGTTTGAGTGTTGACCTCGACGCGATTGATGCCACCTTCAGCTTGAAACTCATCGCCATGTCCGGCATGAGCTAGGGCAGCAGATGGGGTCACAGCCAGGCTCAGGGCCAAAATAGAACTCAATAAGGGCAACTGCTTCATGGAAACCTCCTCGCATTTTTTGACAGCAAGCAGCAAAATCCCCAACAGAATGCCACAGGCTAGATGAAATCCAGGTGAAATGTCGCGGATGAAAACCAGATATAAAGAGCAAAGACTCTAGAACAGTTAGCTTTGCGGATATCTATCGTTCTCAGAGATGGTCTGGTAAGTGGTTGCGATGAAAGTGGAGATGACGGTGGGGGGCATCAGCCGCTAAATTGGCCCAATGTATGTGCTGGTGATGTTTATCGTGGCGATGTTCATGGTCGTGCCACAAGCCATTCCTGACAGCATCATGACTTGTCGGTGGCCACAGGGTATGAGCACCGCCCCAAAACGTTATCCCAATCAGACTGCTGCCCAGGAATGCCCATGCCGGGAAATGTCCCCCTAACCACCCAGCCAGGGGGTAAGAGAAGGCCCACCAAAAATGGCTCCAAGCAAACTGAGCACCGTAAACTCGGCCTTGCACGTCCCTGTCAACTCGGTCGGCGATCAGGGTTTGGGTGGGCACATTCACCAGGGTTTGTCCAATTCCAGCTATTGCCCATAACAGGAATAAGCCGCCTAGTCCCACCCAATTAGCAGGTAAGAGCGCTACGGTGATCAAGATTGCGCCGAGACTGGTCAACACTGTCTTGTTTAATGTTGGACTGAAACTTCCTAACCCCAAAGATGCAAGCGTTGCGCCAATTCCAAACGCCGCCATCACCCAACCATATTCCAGCTTGCCAAGTTGGAGAGTGCCCTGAACATAACCCACAGTATTGACCAGAATCGCAGCCCCCACAATCGCAGCGACCAGTTGCATCAAGAGCGTATGTCGAATCAGTGGATCGTGAAACAAACAAGTGGTGCCCGTGCGAATATCCTGCCAGGTGCGGCGCATGGTTTTCGCCTCCTGCTGATTTTGGGTGACCCGCAATTGCCCCGGCAGGGTGACCACCAAAATCGCGGCCAACAGGAAGGTCAGCCCATCGAGCCAAAAGACCTGTCGGGTGCCCACAAACGCGGCGAGGCTTCCGGCTAAGCCAGGACCAAGCACACCCAAAAGCTGATAGGTGGCACTGGAAAGGGCAATCGCTTGCGGATACTCAGATTGAGCGGCCACCAGGGGAATTGTGGCAGTGTAGGTGGGGGTAAAAAAGGCAGAAAACACGTTGAGCGCCAGCACGATCACGTATATCTGCCAGGGCTGAGTAACGAAGGGCAGTAGACACACGATGACCATACGAGCCAGATGGGTCAACACCATGATTTGCTTGCGGTCTACCCGGTCAGCAATCACGCCTGCTAGCGGCGACAGTACCACAAAGGCAGTGACTCGCAGAGTAAGGGCGGTGGACAAAATTACCCCAGCGTTTTCGCCCACTAGTTCAAAGGCCAGTAGTGCCAGTCCTAACCAGGTGAGGGCATCACCAATCAGGTTAATGGTCTGGGCAGAGTAGAGG
>NZ_JANQOP010000071.1 GCF_028285745.1 Acaryochloris sp. IP29b_bin.137
AGCGGAGATGCCACTCCCAGCCATAGACGGACTCACAAAAGCCCCCACATCCGCATAAATTTGGGTGACCACCCCATCGAAGGGAGCCAGGATTTTGGCATCCCACAGCTGAGATTGAATCGTTGCGAGTGACCCTTGGGCCGATAAGACCTGGGCACGAGCCTGGGCTATATCTTCTGTTCGGTTCCCCGCCTGGAGGACTGCAAGGGTTTGTTCTTGCTGCGTGTCTCGGGCCCCTGCCTGAGTCACTTCTTCAGCACGAGGTCCTGCCTGCTGCAAAGCTAGAGCTTGTTCCGCTTCTCGCACCTGATTCTTAGTAACATCTCGATCCGTCCGTTTTTGATCGCGACTTTCTCGGGAGACTGCACCTGCTTGATAAAGCTGCTGGTAACGCTGCCAATCCGTTTCTCTTAGCTTTAACGTAGCTTGGGCTTGCTGTAGACGGGCCTCCGCCTGGGCAACTTCCTGGGGACGGCTTCCCGTCTGCAATTGCTGTAATTGGGCACGGGCTTCCGTGAGCTGAGCTTTGGCTTTAGCGATATCCTCTCGACGATTTCCAGCCAGTAGTCGTTGGAGGTTTGCTTCTTGCTGGGCAAGCTGGCCCTGCATCTGAGTCAGTTGCCCTCGCAGATTAGAATCATCCATATTCGCCACCAACTGCCCTTGACGAACGCGATCCCCCTCCTGCACTAATAGCTGTTCAATCACCCCAGCCGATTTAGGACTGAGATTGATCGACCGCGCTGCATAAACTGTTCCATTGGCGGTAATCGTCACGGGTAGCGTTTTCCGTTCCACAGATTGCGTCAGCGGTTGTGTACTGAAGGCCGTTCTGCTACTGATTAAAAATTGGACACCTATTCGCCCCGGACCCAACATCAGCATCAACACCAAGACCCCCCATCGGAGCCGATGCCACGAAGAATAGTGTTTTGACGGTTGACGGGTCTCTGGTGTTGGTATTTGACTCGAAACCACTATTGGCCTCCAAGATATTCAAAAGAGGAATTGTAAGTACTTACTTATAAATTAAATAAAAAAATTTATGAATCAGGTGCAATCCCAACCCATAAGGTTTCAATCAAATTTTGGATAAGTGTTTCCGATGGTGGAAGAACAAAATTTTGCATAGCTGGTTGGATAGATAATTTGTGGATCATATGTTGGGTAACAACGGTATTGATAATGGTGCCAATAATTATCTGTGCAACGGTCTGCGTATCACAGATTCGTAGATGACCTGCTTGCACTGCTCGATCAAGAAAGCCAACTAGGAGTTTTCGATCGCGAATGGGCGGCGGCACTATTGACGGTGGATCGGGCAATTTGCCTTGGGTCATCAACATCAACATACGGGGCATTACGTCTTGATAAAACGCCAGCATTTGTTCACAAATATCGGTAAGTTCCGATTTAATATTAGCTGTAGGTTCATAATTCGCTAAGACCTTTACCCATTGAGGCTTCTCCAAGATACCCATGGCTGCCACAAATAAAGCTTGCTTGGTCGAGAACCGCTTAAAGATGGATGCTTCAGAAATTCCAGCCCGCTCAGCAATATCGAGCGTTGAAGCCCCCATCCCTTGTTCTAGAAAGACTTGTCGGGCTGCAGCCAAGATATCTTCATTTGAAATTTTAGGAGGACGAGCCATTAATTATTAAGCAATTACTTACTTAATAATATACTCTAAAGCATCTCAACCTGTCGACTCAATGTTCCAAAAAGAACTCTCAAAGTAAGATTCTGAGATTAATGATCGCTGCAAGACTAAAGAATGGTTGCTCATTAGCGAAATAAACATCATGGCGCCAACTGGCATCCTCAGCAAATCTAACCAGGGTGTAATGCCACCGCTATAGAAGGCTGAGTAGAGCTATACGCAGAAAGGGGGATCAATCACCAGACAGGACCATACCAGGGCAGGGAGGCAATTAAGCACATGTTCGCAATAAGTTCGGTTAAGTACCTATGGTTTGCCTTGAAAAGACCTTATTTGGGGTTCCTGGCTTAGTCAAAGCCCAGCTAGGCACAGCTACTCCTCTCTATGTGGGTGCGTGCATGAGAAAATTTGCCATCCGTTTGGGTATCATTGCAAAAATCTTACTCCCTTGACCAGCCATCTTCAGAGATTCAAAGTGGCCTGTTTGACAGCTGAGATGTATAAGGATGCGGGAAAAACCAACCTACAGGCCAGCGTCTATAGGGTCTAATCATAATAATGGGAGTAAGTTGTATTCCAACTGCATTGGATAGGGGGAGATGATTGATCACCAATACCTGCGAACTCCTTGAGCCGGAGACCCAACGTATTGCTCGCCTGTTGATGAATGAGATGAGTCGCCCATCATCTTTTGCGACAGAACTGTGGATGCAACCTCACTGGGATGATCGACTACTGGCTTGGGCCATGACGAATCCGGCATTGCAAGTCCAGATCTTTCGCCTAATTGATGTGTTGCCCTCTCTTACGGACAACGCCGATATTACTCGTCACTTACAGGAATATCTATCACTCCCTGAACTCAAATTATCTACAGGGCTAAACACACTACTGTCTTGGGCTCAACCCCACTCGATCTTGGGGAAGGTGGCAGCAGTGACTTTCAAATCAGTGGTCTCCACCTTGGCCCGTCGCTACATTGTGGGGGAAACTTTACCGCAAACGTTGCCGCGTTTGGTGCAACTGCGACAACGTCGTTTGGCTTTTACCCTCGACCGACTGGGGGAAGCAGTAATCACGGAAGTAGAAGCAACTGCTTATCTTCAGGGGTATCTGCACCTGATGACCCAGCTCGCCCAGGCAGCGCAAGCCTGGCCAGACATTGCCCCCATCGATAGGGCTGAGGGAGTGGCCTTGCCCAAAGTTCAGGTTTCCGTTAAACTGACTGCCTTTTACTCTCAATTTGATCCGCTTGATGCCCAAGGGAGTCAGGAAATAGTCAGTCAGCACCTCCGCACCCTTCTGCGTCACGCCCAAAAGCTGGGGGTCGCGGTTCACTTTGATATGGAGCAGTATGTCTATAAGGATCTGACGCTTACCATTCTGAAAGACCTGCTGTTAGAGCCGGAATTTAGAGACCGAACGGATGTGGGTCTTACACTCCAAGCCTATCTGCGCGATAGCCAGCAGGATTTGCAAGCGTTGATCGACTGGGCGCAGGAGCGGGGCGCACCGATCACGATTCGCCTGGTGAAAGGAGCCTATTGGGATCAAGAAACAATTAAGGCGATTCAAAACCATTGGCCTCAGCCCGTCTTTAATGACAAAGCGGAGACGGATGCCAACTTTGAAGCCATGACTTTGACATTATTGGAGAACCATAAGGTTGTAACCGCTGCCATTGGTAGCCACAATGTGAGATCGCAAGCCCATGCCATTGCAATTGCAAACCACCTGCAAATCCCCAAGCATCACTATGAACTCCAGGTCCTCTACGGGATGGCCGATCCACTGACCACAGCGATAGCTAATCTTGGGCATCGGGTCCGAGTGTATTGTCCCTATGGCCCACTCCTCCCAGGTATGGCCTACCTGATCCGACGATTATTGGAAAACACTGCTAATACCTCATTTCTCCGGCAACGGGTTGAGAGTCCAGATCCAGCAACCCTTATAGCGCCGCCACAGGTCAGGCATGAGGATCAGCAACACTCAGTTATTCAGCACCCTACCCCGCTCGATCTGTCTGACAATACTCCCTTTCACAACATTGCCAACACAGATTATTCTCAAGCCACAGCCCGAGAGCAGGCCCAGCAAGCTTTACAACAGGTTCGTCAGGAATTAGGGAAAACCTACTGGCCTTGGATTGCAGGACAGGCAGTGATTACAGACCAAATTCAGCCTTCCGTCAATCCTTCTCAACCCACCCAGATGATTGGTCAGGTCGGACAGGCTATGATTCCGCAGGCTGAACAAGCAATAAAAGCGGCGACCATTGCGATGGCCCATTGGCAAAAAACCTCTACCCAGGAGCGGGTCAGACTTCTCCGTCGAGCCGCCGACTTAATGGAACAGCGTCGCCACAAGCTGGCTGCCTGGATTGTGCTGGAAGTAGGCAAAGTGTTACCGGAAGCCGATGCAGAAGTTTCAGAAGCAATTGATTTCTGTCGGTACTATGCCGATGAAATGGAACGGTTAGCGGCAGGCTACAGTCGAGATTTACCGGGTGAGACCAATCGCTATGCCTATCGGGGACGGGGCTTGGCGGTGGTTATTGCTCCCTGGAATTTTCCTCTAGCGATTGCCACAGGTATGACCGTGGCGGCATTGGTGGCGGGGAATTGTACGATTCTTAAGCCTGCGGCTCCAGCGACTGTGGTGGCGGCTAAGTTAACCGAGATCCTGATAGAGGCAGGTTTTCCCGCCGGGGTCTATCAGTACTTGCCGGGGCCTGGAGCTGAGATTGGCCCCTATCTTATCCAACATTCACGGGTCCATTTGATTGCCTTTACCGGCTCACAAGCTGTGGGCAGCCAAATTTATGCGGACGCTGCGGTTCTGCGTCCAGGCCAAACCCATCTGAAGCGGGTGATTGCAGAGATGGGAGGCAAAAATGCGATCATTATTGACCACAGTGCCGATTTAGATCAGGCGATCGCAGGGGTGATACGATCCGCCTTTGGCTATAGTGGCCAGAAATGTTCGGCCTGCTCCCGCGTTATTGTCCTCGACCGTATTTATGACCCTTTCTTGAAGCGGTTGGTCGAGGCCGCCCAATCCTTGAATATCGGAGCCACTGATCGAGCCGGTACCACGGTGGGGCCAGTCACCATGGCAGAGGCGCAAGCTAAGATTCGCGACTATATTGCTCTAGGCAAAACCGAGGCAAAAGTGGTCTTAGAGCGGACTGCTCCAGAGCCTGGTTACTTTGTGGGGCCTGTCATTTTTAGTGAGGTGCCGCCGCAAGCCCAAATTGCTCAGCAGGAAATCTTTGGTCCAGTCCTTTCCGTAATTCGTGTGCAGACGTTTGAGGATGCGATCGCAGTCGCAAACAACACTCCCTATGCCCTAACGGGTGGCCTGTACTCCCGCACACCGTCTCATATTGAGTTCGCCAAAGCCAACGTTGAGGTGGGGAATTTATACATCAATCGCAGTATTACTGGAGCCATCGTAGATCGGCAACCCTTCGGTGGGTTCAAATGCTCTGGTGTTGGGTCCAAAGCTGGAGGAAGGGATTACCTACTGCAATTTATGGAGCCAAGAGTGGTGACTGAAAATATTCAACGTCAGGGCTTTGCCCCTGTTGGGGACCTCTTCACCTAAATCTGGACAGCTCCCTGACGCAATACCTCCCAACCTTGCCCCGTCCATTTGGTAACCGTCGAGGGCAGTGGATCTGACGATTGAGGTTCGGGCCAAAGGTTCGCTAGAGGAGTGAATACCTCAGGAAAGTGTTGATTGATGTCCTGAACATTGGTTAATGCAGGCTGCCCGGAGCGATTGATGCTGGTGGTGGCTAAGGGGCCGGTCTGCTGCAAAATCATTTGCGCCACCTTGGAATTAGGTACCCGAATCCCAATACTATCGGGATTGAGTGGATTCATGGCTGGAGGGACGCGATCGCAGGCCGGTAACACTAACGTCAACGCCCCTGGCCAATAGTCAGCCGCCATCTGTTGCCATTGCCTAGTCTCCTGCTCATTCCCACGCACATAAGGCCAAAGCGCCTCTGGAGAAGCTCCCATCAAGATTAGAGGTTTATCCGGCTGTCGTTGCTTGGCTGCAAAGATTTGCGAAGCTTGGTCGGGACGAGCGGCCAAAGCCGGAACCGTATCGGTGGGGAAACTAATCAGCCGACCGGAACGAGCAGCAGCAATAAAGGCAGCAATGGGCAGTTGAGTCATGTCAAACGCGGATTAGAATAGGGTTCGGGGAAAGTTTAGTCGTCTGTTTTTGTGCAGCTAGACCGCTAACGTATCTTCTCACCCCCTACCTCAGAAATAAATGAATTCCAGTTCCGATGTCTTAGTGATTGGCGGTGGCGCGATGGGTTTAGCCACAGCCATCGAACTCACTCGCCAAGGGGCACAAGTCACGATCCTCAGCCGTAATTTCCAAGAAGCGGCCCTCCACGCCGCCGCAGGAATGCTAGCCCCTCAAGCAGAAGGCTTAGAGCCGGGTCCCATGCTAGATCTGTGTCTGCAAAGTCGAGACCTCTATCCCGAGTGGACCAGCCAACTGACGGACCTCACAGGCTTAGAAACGGGATACTGGCCCTGCGGGATTTTAGCACCGACCTATGCGGATGCCCCGCCGCGATTTACGGGGGATGCAGAATGGTGCGATCGCACCACCATCCACCAGTATCAATCCAACCTTAGTCCAGACATCATTGGGGGTTGGTGGTTTCCCCAAGATGCCCAGGTCAATAACCAGCGATTGGCCCAGGTGTTACTCCAAGCCGCCCAACAGCTCGGGGTCACGCTAGAAGAAGGGGTGAATGTCACAGGATTTGAGACGAAAAACCACCAAATCCAACAGGTGCAAACCACCATCGGACCTTGGCAAGCTCAAACCTATCTGTTGGCAACGGGATCTTGGTCCCAGGAACTGCTGCCTATCCCCGTCACCCCCCGCAAAGGCCAGTTATTTGCGGTACAGGCGCCCAGGCAAACCTTAAACAAAGTTCTATTTGGGCCAGGGACCTATATCGTCCCGCGCCACAATGGACGCATCGTCGTGGGGGCAACCAGCGAAGAGGTGGGGTTTGCCGCTTACAACACCCCAGGCGGACTCCAATCCCTCCTGGCAACCGCCCTTCGTCTCTATCCCCCCCTGGCGGATTATCCCTTGGAAAAGTGTTGGTGGGGCTTTCGACCCGCGACCCCGGATGAATGGCCTATCTTAGGGCATAGTCCCTATGACAACCTGATTTTGGCGACCGGACATTACCGGAATGGCATTCTGTTAACCCCCATCACGGCCCATCTGATCACGGATCTGATCATGACGGGCCAGGCGGATCCTTGTCTGGCCAATTTTAGCTGGCAGCGGTTTACCCCCTCCTCTCCAGCTACAGAACGTCTAGCGTTAGCCCATTCCTAAAACCACCAGAGGCCCAAGGCCACAGCCACACCAGTCAGGGTGAGGTTATCAATATCTCGGAAGGGTAAGGCTTCGACGAGGGTCACGATCAAGGCAATCGCTGCCACAATGCTGGCCGGGCCAGCCAAGGGAGGCTGAAAATAGTTCAAGCGGTTGAACAAGCTGAGGAAACTCAAGGCAAAGAGAAAGCTACCCGCAAACATCGCCGCAGATCCTGCCCAGCTTTTCTCGGGACTAAAGGGCAGTTTGTGAACCCCCAACCGTCGCCCCACAATATCGGCCAAGCCATCTCCCCCGCACATCATCATTAAGGCCAGAATTCCAACGGGGGAAGTGCGCCAAAATCCAAGGGTACAAGCTACAAATACCAGGCCATAAAACAGTGGGCCTTTGAGAATTTCTTGGGGATCGCCATTACGGGTCATGGCCTGGACGGCCTCGGGGTCTTGAATCCAGCCCATGCCAATGCCAATAAATTGGAGGGTAATGGCTAGGGGCACCAGGGCAGCAAAGTAGCGGGCGCTGGGCTGAGGACTGAAAAAGGGCCAGCAAAGAACAAACAGTGGCCCCGTGCCGATATGAATAATCTTGCGGCTAAGTTTTTGCTCCAATCCATGATGGGCTGCCAGGGCATCCATCATTCGCAACCAGCCTAGGGCTAGCAGCAGGGTAATCACCATAACGACGCTATCCTGAAGCATTGGATGAGTCGTCAATTGTTCCCAAAGCATTCCGACTGTATTTGTGGACTTTTATATCCTTAACTTACTTGGATTGAGGGACCGATTAAAAATGGGGCCAGCCCTAAGCAATTCACCCGACATCGATACAACGCTTTTGCAACCTAGCAGTGTCGCAAGATAGGGGCGCGGACGGCAATCGGCTAGCCCATTGAGGATACTGGGGATGGTTTAAGTCGCAGCTTGATAGCGTGCTTCTACTTCCGCCCAGTTGACGACATTCCACCAGGCATCCAAATAGTCCCCGCGTCGATTTTGATATTTCAGATAGTAGGCATGTTCCCAAACATCATTGCCTAACAGGGGAATATTGCCCTCTAGGAGGGGGCTGTCTTGGTTGGGGGTGCTGGTGACGGCGAGTTTGCCATCTTGAGTCAGAACCAGCCAGGCCCAGCCGCTCCCAAACTGAGTTAAGCCTGCTTTTTTAAACGCTTCTTGGAAGGCGACAAAACTGCCGAAGGTCTCCTCAATCGCTTCCCCAACTTTGCCTATCGGTTTACCCTCAGAATCGGGCGTCATGCTGGCCCAAAATAAGGTGTGATTGGCATGCCCCCCTCCATTGTTGCGCACAGCGGTCCGGATATCTTCGGGCACCGTATTGAGATTGGTGAGCAGCTTTTCGACGGACTGACCCGTTAGGTTGGGGTGTTTTGCGATCGCAGCATTCAAATTTTTCACATACCCCGCATGATGCAGGTCATGATGGATTCTCATGGTTTTGGTGTCAATGTATTTCTCCAGTGCAAAGTAGCTATAGGGTAGATCTGGCACAGTGAATTCTTCACCTGCATTAGCCTGAGCAATGAGATTGCTAGAGGGCGTATCCGTTATCGCCTGGGACCATGCTGCCGGTTGAATGGCATTCCACGTCACAACGCTGACAAACATAACGATAATCAGAAGCGTATTGGAGAATCGAAACCGCATAAACTTGCACCCAAGAAAGTCCTTGATTCTTGCATTAAATCAGATAGGGGTGGCCTAGGACTACTCTTTTTTGCAGGAGTGCCCAGATGAAAACAACCGTTAAATTATCTTATGAAAAATGAAAAATATGGATGCAATTTTAGGCTAGGAATAGAGCGAGCAAACTAGCCTTTGACCGCTCCTGCTGTGAGACCTTGAATAATCTTGCGTTGAAAAAAAAGGACTAGCAAAACGAGAGGGATGGTGCCTAACACGGTGGCGGCGGCAATTGGACCGTAGGGAATTTCAAAGACTGATGAACCGCCGATTTGCGCTGCAGCCACAGGAATGGTCTTCATACTTTCGCGCGTAATAAACGTCAGGGCAAAGATAAACTCATTCCAGGCAAAAATAAAGGCCAGAATGCCGGTGGTAACCAGAGCGGGCAATGTGGTGGGCAATACGATTTGCCAGAGCATCTGCACCGTGTTGTAGCCATCGACTTTGGCCGCATCTTCTAAATCTCTGGGTAACTGTTGAAAGAAGCTGCGCATCACCAAAATAGTCAAGGGTAAATTGATAGCGGTATAAGGAATAATCAGCGCTAGATAGTTGTTGGCGAGGTGCAAAACTTGGACGATTTCTAGTAGTCCGAGAAATAGCAGAATGTAAGGAAACAATGTAACAATTAATACGGCAGCAAGAATAATCTGCTCTCCCGGTAGCCGCAGTCGGGCTAAGGCATAGGCGGCAGGAGAGCCAATGCCCAGACACAACAGGGTAGAGGTGATGGCAACTAAGCTGCTGTTAAATAGATAGCTGGCAAAAGGGCGACGACTGAGCAGTTCTGCATAATGCTGCAGAGTATATCGCAGGGGAATATAGATATTGGGAACCTGGGAAATATCCTCATTCACTTTTAATGAGGTCAAGAGCTGCCACAAGACGGGGGCTAGACTAAATAGAATCACCAAGAAAACGGAGCCAGCCAAAAGCAGCCCTTTGAGAGAGCCAGACGATTGAGCTGGCGTGGACGGTGAGTCGGTCGTCATTGGTTACTGGGCTCCTGAAATATGGGTGCGGAGTTTGGAGAGCAGGAAGGTTGCGATCGCAACCGCCACAATCAAGACTAAAAAGGTGACGACCACTAACGCTGCCCCATAGCCAAAGTCAAGGTAGCGCATGACGGTCGCGTAAATATAAATAGATACCATTTCCGTCGCCCCGGCAGGTCCCCCTTCCGTCATCACTTTAATCAGATCAAAGACGCCAAAGGACTGGGCAAACCGGAACAAGACGGCAATCAAGATTTGCGGCATCAACAGAGGTAGGGTGATTTGGCGAAAGCTCTGGAAAGGTGTCGCCCCATCAATGGCATGGGCTTCGTAGAGATCCTCAGGAATGGACTGTAATCCTGCCAGTAGCAAGATGGCGACAAACGAGGTGGTTTTCCAAATATCAGCAGCGATGGTGGCAAACATCGCCAGGGTGGGATCTCCCAACCAATTAAAGGGGGGTACTGGTATCGAGTTTGGGAAAATCCAACGCAGGAGTATAGGAAACCATCTCAGAAACCTTGGAAGACTCAAGGTACCACTACGCAGTTGCTCCAACCATTCTAATATAGGCAGCCGAAGCAACATATCGTTCAATACCCCGTACTGGTCGTTAAAAATCCAGGTCCAGGTCAAGCCAATCAGAGCGGTGGGTAAGGCCCAGGGCAAAATGGCAATGGTTCTGGCCAGTCCTCGCCCCCGAAAGGTTTGGTTGAGGACGAGGGCAACACCCATGCCCAGAATCATTTCGATGCTGACTGCGATCGCAGTAAAAAACGTGGTATTCCAAATACTTTGCCAAAACCGACCATCACCCATCATCCGGCTGTAATTCCCGGCCCCCGCAAATACAGGCTGTAAATTTGTGCCAAGATTTTTAGTAAATAAACTTAACCAAAAGGCTCGGCCAATGGGATAAGCAAAGACCAATAACAAGAGAAGCAGCGCGGGGGCAATCAGGAACCAACCTGTCAACCGTTCTCGACTGCGTTCAGTGTTGAGGTTGGGCATAGATTCTCTCGGCACAAATAAATCGTCGAACTTCCCTCTAGAATAGTAGATGACGCCCCATCCGCCTGAAACAGTTTTGGCTACGAAAGCGATGTTCCTTGATGTTTGTGTTGTTGCAGCGAGATAAAAAAACTTTAAGCACCACCTCTCATTTTCCCTAATTCAAGGCTAAAGTGGGCTAGAAAAGGCTTTTGCTCCCTCCTCACTGGTTTTGCAATGCTCTGTTGCCTTAATCCTGATTGTGAAAAGCCGCTAAACCCTGACACGCATCAGCATTGTCAGCATTGTGGTCTACGTTTAATCCCGTTGTTAAGTGATCGGTTCAAAATCCTAAAACCTCTAGATCGGGGGGGGTTTGGCAAAATCTACTTGGCAGAAGATACCCATAATCACCATCAGCGCTGTGTGGTGAAGCAATTAGCCTATCAATCCCAAGGAACCTGGGCGATTCAGCGGGCAGAAGAACTATTTACTCAGGAAGCCCAACAGCTCCAGCAATTGGGCAAAAATCCCCAAATTCCAACCCTATATGCCTACTTTACAGAAGGCGCCAACCTTTACTTGGCGCAGGAATTTGTGGAAGGACATACCTTGCTGAAGGAACTGCAGCAGAATGGCATTTTTGGAGAAGCCAAAATTCGGGAACTGTTGTTAAATATTCTGCCAGTCTTGCGGGATATTCATGTTCAAGGGGTGATTCACCGGGATCTAAAACCCGAAAACATTATGCGTCGGAATACGGATGGCAAGTTTGTGCTCATCGATTTTGGGGTGTCCCGCCGCTTTACAGAATCAATGCTGATGAAGACAGGGACGACGCTAGGCTCCCAGGGCTATGCTGCCTTGGAGCAAATGCAAGAAGGCAAATCCATTCCAGCGAGCGATCTGTTTAGCCTGGGTGTCTCCTGTTTTCAATTGATGACCCATAAGGTTCCCTATACGTTTTTCTTACAGTACGGCTATAGCTGGATTAGCCATTGGCAGCAGCATGTTCAAATTCCCTTAAGCTCTCAATTAAGGGCCATCTTAGATAAATTGTTGCAGAACGATTTACGACAGCGGTACGGTTCGGCAGCGGCTGTTCTGGCAGATTTACAAGCGAAGCACATTATCCAAGTATCCAGCACCCCTCCTAAAACCCTATCTCAACTGTCTGTCGCCCCCACGAAACTGGTTTCGAGTCAACCCCATAATCGGCCCGTTTCTCTGCCGCCCCAAACGGTGCTGTCGACTCAGCATCCGCTTTTGAGAACCTTCCAGTTTGAAGTGGTTACGGTTAATGACCAGGGAGAAATAGAGAAACGTCGGCAGCAGGAAGCCGAGTTTTTCCATGAAAAGCTAGGGAATGGGGTCAAGTTGGAGATGATTGCCATCCCGGGGGGGCGCTTTATGATGGGGTCGCCAAGCCAAGAACTGCACCGGGATACCAGTGAAGGGCCCTACCATGCCGTGGAGATTGCACCGTTTTTTCTGGGGAAATTTGTAGTGACGCAACTGCAGTGGCGAGCGGTTGCTGCCTTACCCAAAGTGTCCCAAGAATTGCATTATGATCCGTCTAAATTTAAGGGAGGGTCATACCCGGTCGAGCAAGTATCCTGGCGAGACGCCATCGAATTCTGTGCCCGTCTTACCCAAAAAACTGGGCGTGAATATCGATTACCCAGTGAAGCGGAGTGGGAGTATGCTTGTCGGGCTGGCACCGTAACCCCGTTTTCCTACGGTCCCACCCTAACCTCCCAACAGGCTAATTACCAAGGACAGGCCACCTATGGCAATGGTCCAAAAGGGGTTTATCGCGAATCCACAACGCCAGTGGGGCGTTTTCCACCGAATTCGTTTGGCCTTTACGATATGCATGGCAATGTCTATGAGTGGTGTCTAGATTGCTGGCATCGCAATTATGATGGAGCCCCGGTGGATGGTCGCCCTTGGATGACCACAAAAGATAGTGATCCGAGGGTGCTCCGAGGCGGATCCTGGTACAACAAGCCGAGATACTGCCGAGCCGCCAACCGGAATCGCTATACCCCAAATAATCGGGTGAATGATATTGGATTCCGGGTTGCGGTGACGATTCCTGTCTGACACTCAATCAGGTTTTCAAAAGCTGTCGGGTTTCTTGGGCCGCAGCTTGCATCGCCTGAGCGGGGGTTTGTTGTCCCGTTAAGGCGGCACTCAAATAGCGCTGCAAGATATCGGAAGCCTGAGCATACTGGGCAATCGGTGGACGGAGCACTGAGCTTTCAATCACTTTTTGTAAGTCGGGCAAGTATTGGTACTCCGCCACTAACGCTGGATCCGTAAACAGGGCTTTACGACTGGGAACAAAGCCAGAGGCCAAAATAAACTTACGTTGGGCTTCAGTGCTGCTGAAGTATTGGACTGCTTTCCAGGCTTCATCGGGGTGGCGAGTGGTTTTAGAGATACCGACGCCCCAGCCCCCCTGACAAGCCCCACTCTTAAAGCCTGCCGCATGAACCATCGGCTTGATGCCAAATTTCCCTTGAATGCTGGAGCCAGGGTCGTTGCCAAGCTTCCAGGCATAGGGCCAGTTGCGCATAAAGACGGCGTTGCCCGTTTGAAAGAGGTTGCGGGCCACTTCTTCATCCGTGGCGGTGGTCCCGGGGGGAGAAATTTTGTCGGCGACGGTGGTTTGCAGAAATTGGACGGCTGCGATCGCGGCTTTGGTATCTAACCCCACCTCTTTTGTCTCGGGATTTACCCAATAGCCACCGAAGCCTTCCAACATTTCCACAAACATCGCTGCCGCCCCTTCATACTGCTTGCCCTGCCAGAGATAGCCCCATTCAGCTTTGCCCTGGGATTGGAGGGCTTTGGAGATTTGAAGCAGCTCGGCAGTAGTTTCGGGGGGGTCAAAGCCTGCTTCGGCGAGTAAATCCTGACGATAGTAGAGCATGCCCCCATCGGAGCGAAAGGGCATCCGATAGAGCCCCTCTTCATAGCGGCCTCCATCCACATCTCCTTGCATAAACTCTGCCAGTTCTTCCTCGGAAATTCGTTCGGAAATGTCTAACAGCCATCCCGCAGCGGCAAATTTGGGAGCCCAGACGATATCCATATAGATCAAGTCGTAGGGAGAATCGCCCAGCAGAAAAGACGTGGTATAAAGGTCTTCCCGCAGATTGGTGGCGTTAGGGCCTTCAATCAGATCAATTTTGACATTGGGGTTTTGGGCTTCAAAGTCGTCAACGATTAGTTGCCAGTTGGGAATTTCCTGGGCTTGGAGCATCATGGATAGACGAACGGGCTGCTGAGCCCAGACCCAATAGCTGCCGATCACACTCAAGCAAACGAGCAGACTCAGCAAAATAAACCGCAGTCGTTTTGACAGACGATGGAACGGATTGAGAATGCGCCAGAGTTGCGATCGCAGTTTCATATTGATGAGTCCCTCAGCAGGCGTTCTCATCACTCTAGATCCCCCGTGAGTAAAAATCAAAATCCGACAGTAGGCAAGCCGTCTGCCAGCGATTAAGGTAAAGAAGGGTAAATTCAATGCCAACACGATGATTGATTCAACGCTGCCCACTGATACGCTTGAGCGGGCGCAACCCAAAATTAAGTTTTTGCAGCAACCCACGCGCCCAGACTGGATTGACCAGGCCCTGCAGAATCTAGACACAATTTTGCTGGATCACTCCCACTGTGAGCGTAAGGCAGCGGGGGTGGCGGTCAATATGATGTTTCGGTATCCATCTTATACCAAGCTGGTACGGATGCTGACAGCGATTGCTAGGGAGGAGCTGGAGCATTTTGAGCTGGTGAATCAGTGGTTGGATCGGCGGGGCATTGCTTTAGCGCCTCTCCCAGCCCCTCCCTATGGCTCGAAACTTAGTGCCCAAGTCCGCCGAGATGAGCCAGAGCGGCTGCTAGATATGCTGCTGGTCTCAGGACTGATTGAAGCCCGTAGCCATGAGCGGTTGGGGTTGCTGGCCCAGCATTTGCCAGATCCAGAGTTGGCGAAGTTTTATCGCAGTTTAATGGCGTCGGAGGCCAGACACTATGGGGCCTACTGGGTCTTAGCAACGACTTATTTTGAAGTAGATGTGGTGACAGCCCGCCTGCAGGAGTTGGCCACGGTTGAAAGTGAGTTGCTAGCGACTCTTCACCCTCACCCCCGGATTCATAGCTAATGCAGGACCAATTTCGTGATTTTGTGATTCGATCCTGGCAACCCTCGGATCGGCAGGTGGCGGCGGCAGTGATTCGGTCGGTGCTGGCGGAGTACGGGATTGGTTGGGAGCCAGATGGGGCAGATCGCGATGTGTATGAGGTGGAGACGGCCTATGTTCAGGTCGGGGGGGCCTTTTGGGTAGTAGAGCAGCAGGGCCAGGTGGTGGGAACGGCGGCGTTTTACCCGGTGAGTCGAGGGGTAGGCACGGTAGAGATTCGCAAGATGTATTTGTTGCCTCAGGTCCGAGGGCAGGGTTTAGGGCGTTGGTTATTGGAGCGGTTGGAGCAGGAAATTGTGGCTCAAGGGTTTCGAGAGGTTTGGATTGAGACAGCCTCGGTGTTGAAGGAGGCGGTGAAGCTGTATGAGAGTAGCGGGTATTTGCCTGCGACAGGGATTGAGACGGAGCGCTGCGATTTGATTTATTCGAAGGTTTTGCGATTAGAAGAGTAAGGCGAGTAACCGAATAATGTAGGCTACTTTCCCCTCCTGGGAGGGGTTAGGGGTGGGTTTGCGGCTGGCGCTATTCTTCTGACCCACCCCGCCCGTTGGGCACCCCTCCCGAGAGGGGATGGGCTGCTGAGATGTTTGGGTGAGGTTTGGCTGGTGTTTCTGGGGCTAAGACTTTGCGGGTTCAAAGGTGATGCCTTCGTAGAGGGTGGCAACTGTGAGTTCGACATCAATGGAAGCTAGGGCGATGGTATCGGAAGCAGTCTCATAGGCGCGAAACATCCAGAAATCGCTGTCGGTTTTGATGTATTGCTTTACTTCTAGGTCGTATTGATTAATCAGCAAATATTCTTGCAAGTCTGGAATGGAGCGATAGTACTTGAATTTATCTCCTTGATCATAGTCTTGGGTTGATTTGGAGAGAACCTCAATGATGAGTTTGGGGTTGGTAAGGGTGTCGGTGCGATCTTGATAGGGTTGGGGTTGACCCTGAATCACCATCAGGTCGGGGTAGGTAAATTTATGATATTTGGCGATCCACAGGCGCACATCGCTACTAAAGGGTTCGTAGTTTTTGCCTTGAAGGGCTTGCAGTAGGTAGGCACATAGGCGGGTAATGATGCGATTGTGGTTGAAGGATGCTCCCGTCATGGGAATAATCTTGCCATTGTGATATTCGCTTTTGAAATCAGCTTGTTCTTCTAAAGCCAGGTATTCTTCGGGAGTGTATCGGGTTTTGGCTGCTGCGGTTTGCATGGTAGCCCTGCTGAATGACCTGCCTCAATCATAGACGAGAGTTCAGAGGAGGGCGGTAAAAGAAGGGCGGTAATTGGGGTTAGGGCGTTAATAGAGCTTGAAAAGCTTCGTTGTCCCGAATAGGGTCAAAATCGGAGTCAGTTTTTGCCATTTCCCGATTCTCTTCTGGTGCTAAGGAAATGGCAATCTTTAAGTTTTCTACTGCGGCTTCAGGGTTGGCTTGTAAGGCATAGCAACAAGCTTTGTTATAAAAAGCATCATCTTTATCCGGCTTGAATTGGAGAGCTTTGTCATAGCTTGTGATCGCCTCTTCGAATCGTCCTAAATTCCCCAGGGCAACGCCTCGGTTGTTCCAGGCTTGATCGTCATCCGGCTTGAATTGGAGGGCTTTGTCATAGCTTGCGATCGCTTCTTCGTATCGGCCTAACTTCCCCAGGGCAATGCCTCGGTTGTTCCAGGCTTCATCTTTATCTGGCTTGAATTCGAGGGCTTTGTCATAGCTTGCGATCGCTTCTTCGTATCGTCCTAAATTCTGAAGTGCATTGCCTCGGTTGTTCCAGGCTTCATCTTTATCTGGCTTGAATTGGAGGGCTTTGTCATAGCTTGCGATCGCTTCTTCGTATCGTCCTAAATTCTGAAGTGCATTGCCTCGGTTGTTCCAGGCTAAATCGTAATCCGGCTTGAATTGGAGGGCTTTGTCATAGCTTGCGATCGCTTCTTCGTATCGGCCTAAATTCCCCAGGGCAACGCCTCGGTTGTTCCAGGCTTCATCTTTATCTGGCTTGAATTCGAGGGCTTTGTCATAGCTTGCGATCTCCTCTTCGTATCGTCCTAAATTCTGAAGTGCATTGCCTCGGTTGTTCCAGGCTTCATCTTTATCTGGCTTGAATTCGAGGGCTTTGTCATAGCTTGCGATCTCCTCTTCGAATCGGCCTAAATTCCCCAGGGCAACGCCTCGGTTGTACCAGGCTTGATCGTCATCCGGCTTGAATTGGAGGGCTTTATCATAGCTTGCGATCGCCTCTTCGAATCGTCCTAAATTCCCCAGGGCAACGCCTCGGTTGTTCCAGGCTTCATCTTTATCTGGCTTGAATTCGAGGGCTTTGTCATAGCTTGCGATCTCCTCTTCGAATCGTCCTAAATTCCCCAGGGCAACGCCTCGGTTGTTCCAGGCTTCATCGTCATCCGGCTTGAATTGGAGGGCTTTGTCATAGCTTGAGATCGCCTCTTCGTATCGGCCTAAATTCCCCAGGGCAACGCCTCGGTTGTTCCAGGCTAAATCGTAATCCGGCTTGAATTCGAGGGCTTTGTCATAGCTTGCGATCGCCTCTTCGTGTCGTCCTAATCTACGTAGTGAAACGCCTCGGTGGTTCCAGGCTAAATCGTAATCTGGCTTGAATTGGAGGGCTTTGTCATAGCTTGCGATCGCGGATTGATAATCAGCTCCAGCAGCAAAAAGATTTCCTAGCTCAAAGAACAAATCTACTTGTTCTCGTGAAATAGCATGAATATCATCAATTAGTTCTTGAATTTCTATAATTTTTTGGGTTCGCTCTAGTGGTGAGAGGGCTAAATACTTGTCAAAATCTCCTTCCTGAGTAATTCGTAATGATTCCTGTTGCAAGAGGTGTGAGTTAGTTCCAAACTCCCAAACCCCAGAACGCCAATCAAAAAAGTCAGGTGCTCGTCTTGTAAAGTATTTCAGAGCAAATAAGGGTACTAAGAAGATAAAGCAAATATCAAAGTCATCTCTAAAACGCTCCCGCTGTAGATTCAAATGACCAAGGATGCGGGGTAGTGTGTTGAGGTTGTAATATTCCCCCTCCCCTTGATAACCCGGCTTAATGTCAGAAATCAGTGATTTTTCAATGCCAGTAATAAATAGGACATCAATTTGGTCCTTATTAGGTAAGGCCGCAACAATTTCATAAAGGTTATCGATGGAGGCTTGTAACCGTAAAACCTCGATTGTTTTTCCCTGAGTAGAGACAGACTGATTCCCTCCAACATCCTCTTGCACCCGTTTGATAAGCTGTTCTGCTTCCACGGGCGCGCATCGCACAAACAATAACCCAAAACCCTGGGTATATTGAATCGAACGAATCAATGCCCGATATTCTTTTTGCGGGTCTATCTTGGGTTCTTCACTCCAATCGATAGAGCTTGATGTTGTGGACTGGCTACGAGTCATTCACTTGCTCACGAGAGCGTTTAGTCTGATCCTGCATTTGCTTGAATGCCGCCTTAAATTCAGAAACGTCTTTCAACAGAGGATGAACATCATGCCAAGACTCCTCTTCACAATATTCCAACAGACAACGAGTGAATAACAAACTCCGATGAGCATCGTCATTGATAATTTGTTTAGTGGTATGAACGCCAGCCAATAGATCCCACTGATCAGAATCTACGGTGTCTCGATAGGTCTTGCGTAATTGCCGAATCGCTTGCTGGAGGGCCTCAGCATCAATGGGTAGCGACTCTTCTTCATTGTACTTAATCGCTGTTTGCACCAGCAGCACTAGATTCCGCACATGTCCTCCACTCATTTCGCAGAGCTTATTGAGCGTCTCGGCACTGTCGAACACGTCCGTTTCCAGGGCCAGTCTGTTAGCATCTTCGATGGAATCGATCCGCATTCTAATAATTTGCTGCAGCTTTTTGATTCCATCTGCAAAGCCATCATTATTCCGAGTATGGGTCATAATCATGGGCAAAACAGGCAACGTACCATCATAGATCTCTAGTAAATCGGTAGCTCTACGCGACAACGCTAGAGAAATAGGCACCGTGTAGATGACATCACATGCCAAACCCTTTAACTGTTCAGCCCGATCAATAAAAATCTCTTCGTGATTTGTGCGCCCTCCTTCATTCGTAATCAACGTTACCTTTTCTAGACCATCCGCAATCAAGACCAACCGCTGTTTATCAGCAGGCAGTTTCTGCTTCGCATCATCAATAAACTGATTCAGAGCGGCGATGAGTTTCTCCGTATAAGGATTCAGTGCCTTGCGTAGCTTGGCCCGCTGGGTCGGCTGAGTTTTAAAGCTGGCAGTAATTTTGCCCAGATCACCGACACCGACCTCTGCCCCCGCATTGCTCAGGTTAATTTCCGTCAACATCAAATCTTCAAAAGCCTTTTTACGCTCTTGAAACCAGCTCAGAACCGGTTTGGGGTCAGCTTCCCGGATAGTTTCTAGTAAATGCCTCGTGCACGCGATCAGAATATCGGTATACTCGACATCCTCTGGGTTAATGTCTTGATCTTCTGCCGAGAAATAAACGACCGTGCAGCCTTTAGTTTCCAGATCTTGTTTTAGCCGCAACAGCTCCGTTGATTTACCCCCACCTCGGTGACCAGTATAGAGCTGACAGGTCGGCTCATCTGAAAATCGTATGGTTTTTCCCAGCTCGATCAACACATTGCTGCCTCCTCGCACCTCCTTGCAATCCACATACAATTTGGAATTGGCGGGTAAAGGGGTCGGATTAAAGGCGTTGTAAATCTGACTTATAAGCACTAGATACCGAGGCCATGAACACTCTGTCTGCAATTCTAGAAGGATTGTGACTCAGTTGTGTGAATTATCAAGCCTGTACGTTCACAAGCATCTGGTGGCTAACTGTTCAAAGCGTGTAGTTCTTGCAGAAAATCTTTCACGGCCTGCGGTTGGTCTTGGGGCTGCACAAATTGGGCCAATATCTCAAAATCCAGGTCAGAAAAAAACTGGCTACGAGTCACAACTTCCATCCTTTCACGCAAATCAAAAAGCTGAAGCCGATCATCCTGCCAAATCAAAACCTCTGGCACCCCCAACCCCTGATACATCTCCAGCTTATCTCCCCCCCCCACTCGTCAAATTCACCTCAATCGCAAAATCAGGCAAATCCTTCAATCCCTGCACGCAATAACACTCATCCGGCTCCAGCCCTCTTGCCTTAGCTTCCAGCCGAAACGTCGTCGATCCATATCCATGCAGCGGGGTATCTACCTCTTCTGCATACCGCTCCAGCAAGCGGGCAATCACCTTCTTCAGCATTTCATGTTCAGGCGAAGGCCTAAAAATCTCTAAATTTCCCTGCAAGTACAACAAGCGCAACCCAGGATAATCCTCTAGCGTTGATAACAACCCCTCATACTGCTGCCAAGACACACTGGGGAGAATCACACGCTGATCTTCCGTTGTGGATGGCAATGGCATGAAAGTGGTCATAGTCAACAATCTCCCAAGAGCGGCCTTGATCTTGGATAGTTAATGATTGATTCAGCTCGGCATTGAGCCTAGTTCGTAATCCTGCCAGTGCTTCAGTTGCAGGCTGTCCCTGGCCTTGGTCAAATTCTTTTAGCCCTTCAAGAATTCCTTGCACTGTCTTCAAGTACTCCAAATACTCAATAGGATTCAGCATTGCCAATTTTCTATGTCTACAATTTAGCAATCAAGAGGTGAGAGCTGAGCGTTACCTAAGCCTAACTCCAATCATTCTAAGCCTCACCAATTCTTCCAGTTCAGATTAAAAATCGACATATCTGGAAACGCCGTTGGATTTTGATTTCGATTCAAAATCGCCTGTAGCTTCTCCAACCTCGGACTTCGGCGGGGCAAATTCTCCACCAACTGATAGGGCAATACCCCCTGATCCAGCACAAACGCCGCCGTCGTTCCCGCTGCCGCCCCCGACGACCATTCAAAACTATGGACCCGATAAGTCGCCGCACTAATGTGACTCGTGGCAATACTCTTCCCCGTCACCAGCAAATTATTGATCCGATGTGGAATCATCGCCCGCAGGGGAATTTGATAGGGATAGGTTTGCGTCGCCCCCTGACGTTCCCCTGGCCGTTCTTGATTGCCTGGCGCTTGGGGAGGACTAAGCTGCATACAGGGATGGAAATCAATCGGATAGTGACCAATACCCACACTGTCCGGATAAATGCGAGATCTGGTTCGCAGCTCCACTTCTGCTAGCGGCACGCGATCCAAAATTACATCCAGAGTTTTTAACCCCGCCATCCGGGTAATCAAATTCCGGTAGTCCGGTCCCGATAGGGTGTTGCGGTAATAGGGCAACCGGAAATCCTGCTTAGAGACATCCGTTTCCGTAATCACAAAACCTTGAGGATAGCCATAGCTGTAGCGACTAATTAAGCGCCGACTCTCCCGCATATAGGGAAACTTGGACAAACCGTGCGCCGTTCCCATCGGCGAATCTAGCCCTTTTAAGTATTTGAGATTGGGCCAAGGCTGCTTGGGAGGGTCTGCCACCTTAGAATCCGTGGTCCCGGCTACCAGCCAGTAGAAATAGCCCTGAGCTAATTCCTCACCCCCCTGCAAACTGGCAATCCGTAAACCCCCCTGCCAATCTTGGAGCTGCCCTTCCGCCAGCAGCTGGTCTCGGGTCAAAATCAGGTTGTCTTGGGCGGTGCCAGGTCCGTAGTCATTGCCTCCACCCCAGTTCTGCATGGAGATATCGCCTACATTCACCTCCTCATCTGCGGTGCCTGGTTGGACGCTAAAAATACGGCGATAGCTAAAGACTAGGTTGGGCGTTTGGGCATAGCGAGGTTTGTCAAAACTATAGAACGGCTCATATTCAGGGTAGAACGCAGGCGGCTGATGAACTGGCGGAGTTGCAGTGGCCTGCATGGCAAAGGTATAGGTGCTGGCCTGGGTGCAGTAAGGGTCAGCCTGTTTGCTGGAGGATGACGGCTCTAGATGGGACCGTGGATCAATGCCCAAGCGATAGGGGAGGTCTGCTAGCGCCAGCAATTCCCCCGTTTCTGTGGCCTCTACCACGATCCATTGCCCGGTGGCGGGCGGCTGGAATTGCAGAATCGTTTTGGTAAAGCGATCCGAATCTTCTTCGGTGTAGCTGTCAGCCAGAGTTTGGGAGAGGGGATAGGTATTGAGAGGGGGTGCTCCGGGGGCAGGCTGATGCTGAATGGCTCGGACTGAGGAAATTAAATCACCACCAGAATTGGTTGCTAGAGACTTGACCACCGTATTGGGAAATAGATGGAGCTTGCCTTCACCTTCGGCTTCCGCTATTTTCAGCATGTCTAGAAGGAGGGTATGCCCCTGTTGGGGTAAAAAGCAGACCAGGCTGACCCAGCAATCGCCGGGGCGATCGCGTCCTGATACCTCAATCAATCGCTGGCGAAATTGGGCATAGCCTCTGGGGAAAATCCCGCGAGTGCGTTGGCCTACGGTTTCATCTAAGGCTGAAGTGCCCTGGGACGAAATTTGGCCGCCCCACCAGTCTGTTAGCTCCGTCATACACACCTGACGCCCTGCCATTAAAGCTTCATAGGTGGTGGCAACCCCTGCCAGACCACCCCCCACGACTAAAATGTCGCAGTTAACCGTGCGATCAACCGGGCGTGGTGCTGCGAGAGCAGAGACACCCCCCATACTCCACAGAGCCGTAACGATTGCCCAGACAGATCGGTTCATGACGCTCGCGAATTTTTAGGTGCAACTTGAGTTAATAGGTAGGACGTTAAGGAAATGCTTCCGGTTCTGGCGAAGCCTCTG
The DNA here is from genome assembly GCF_028285745.1 of Acaryochloris sp. IP29b_bin.137. Classification (GTDB taxonomy): domain Bacteria; phylum Cyanobacteriota; class Cyanobacteriia; order Thermosynechococcales; family Thermosynechococcaceae; genus Acaryochloris. The sequence goes on from NZ_JANQOP010000071.1 coordinate 22,699, forward strand.
GACTCGGCGAAGCCTCTGGACTTGGAGATGCCTCAGTGCTCTCCGGGCTGGGAGATGCAGCAGGTGTTTCACCCGGTGTGGGGGATTCTCCAGAGGTAGGCGATACCGGGATTGCAGGAGGCGAGACGCCAGGAGGGGCGGTCCCTGGGGCAGGCGTTTCGGTACTTGTGGGTGCGGCTTTTGGCGGATCTTTTGGCGGCTTGCTGGCTTGGGGAACGGGTAGAAAGTAGAAGGCTGAAGCTGCGATCGCAATACTCGCGGCCCCCAACACAGCGGGGGTAGATTTTTGCAGAGCCTGACCGGAAGCCGCTTCTGAGCGCGAGAGAGGCCGCACCGCCAAAGACAGATTAGGCAAGGTCTGCTGATCGGCCAGGAGCTGATCCAAGGCTTCGACCAGATCAAAAAGCTGCAGCGTCGTTAAGTTGACCCGAATCGGATCCTCTGCGCCGCTGGGCGTTTCGTTGAGGAGCTCCGTGGGAATGGTTAGTTCAAACCCGTCTTCTGTTTTGGGCAATAGATGCACGGCAGACTGATCTTGATTGAGCTTGGTTAGCCGACGATGGGGGACACCACTCATCCAGGACTGGGTACATTGGTTAGTGGCTTGAATCAGGCTATTCAGCAGATCTAAGCCGCCCGTGAGGGGCTGCTTTAAATCTCCAAATTGGCATTCCAGCCGCAGAAGGACATCTAAGGAGCCTCCGATGGCAGCATCGGAAACGGAATTACTGATGCCTTCTAGGTAGAGGGTACAGTTGGGCAAAATAAATTGGCGTTGAACGGTCATTGGGGTTAGGCCACTTCTCCATCAAACAGACTAGACCAAAATCGCTCCATTCCGGCAGTTCCGGTACAAAATAGCACCTGTTCTAGCAAGCTTAAAGCCAGCTCATCTAGCCGCTCATTTTCTTTGTAATCCGCAATAGCGGTCCGATTTGGATTCATCCGACTGCGAAAATGACGGCGAAATCGCTCTAAATAATTGGCTAACGGCACACTGTGATCGGGGGTGAGCTGTTTCTCGGCGAGCTGCCGCTGGACGTTGAGGAGCTGGCGCACCTGGGCGGTTTGCCGACGAGCAATATGGCATCCCACAGCCACCAGGGCTTTGGCCTTATCTAGACTGAGGGGGTCTCGCTGGTGCGATCGCCGTAGCGGATTGGTATTGCGAGACTGCCAAAAGTCCACTCGATTTTCAATCACATCTTGGAGCTGCAGTTCTTCCAAGCTCATCAACATCAATTCCGAGGCATAGAGGTCTAATGCTTCGATGGCCAGCAACACAAAATCGAGTTGAATCCGGGTTCGTCGAGGACAAACTTGGTTGGGAACATCTGGATCGGACAGGGTCTTGAGGATGGGAGAAACGAATTGTTCAGTGGGGCTATCGGCTTGCATTACGATTCCATTACGACAAGAATACGAAAGATATGTTCGAACGACTGAGGAAACCTTAGCATTGGCATCCAGATCTAGACTGCCCGCAAAAGCCCCTCGACGATGCGTTTCGCTAAAAGTTCACATCCAATCCGACCTGATTTGGCTGGGGATTAAAAGGGATTGGCAGAAGCGTCCAGATGGTCAACCACATTAGTGTACGATTTCTGACGTACCGTCTCCTGTCCTTTAATCAGGATAAAAGGTCATCTTTCCTATTCACCTTGCGTCACATCACAACACCTATGGATCTCAAGTCACTGATTCGCAATATTCCCGATTTTCCTAAGCCTGGCATTTTGTTTCGAGACATTACGACCTTATTGCAAAATCCCGACGGTCTTCGTTACGTCATTGATCAGTTTACGGATGATTACAGCGATCAATCCATTGATTATGTCGTAGGAATTGAGTCCAGGGGCTTTATTTTTGGCGCACCCTTGGCCTATCAACTTGGGGCTGGATTTGTCCCCGTTCGCAAACCCGGTAAGCTTCCTGCTGCCGTCCATGCCCAGGAATATGCACTGGAGTACGGTACGGATCGCCTGGAAATTCACCAAGATGCCTGTCCCGCTGGCAGTCGGGTGCTGGTCGTAGATGACCTCCTGGCAACGGGGGGCACGGCTGCGGCTACGGCCCAACTCCTTGACCCCCTAAACTGCACTCTCGTCGGGTTTGGGTTTATTATCGAGCTGACAGGTTTAGCAGGGCGGCAAAAACTGCCCGACTGCCCCATCAATGCATTAGTGGAGTACTAGTTATCGGTAGCGAACTTTTCGGATACACCGTTAGGCGGGTGTTTCAAGGTCTGATCACCCTGTTTTTGGCATCGCTACTGACCTTTTATATCGTCGATCTCGCACCCGGTGACTACCTCGATCGGTTTAAAAATGATCCCCAAATGTCGCCAGAACGGCTGGAAGAACTGCGACAAGAATTTGGGTTGGGCAATACCTGGGGCGATCGCAGTCCCGTTACGACCCTCAATAGTAAGAAGACCACTGCTGTAGCCATCCAGCCGGATGGTAAACAGGTGATTACAGGCGGAACAAACACCGTCACCCTCTGGGATGATAAGGGAACGGTCGTTAAGTACCTCGAAGGGCATCAAGGTCCAATTACGGCCTTAGCCTTTAGTCCCGATGGCGAATTAATTGCCTCTGGTAGTGCAGACCAAACGATTAAGCTCTGGAAAGCTGATGGCACGTTGGTTAATACCCTGAACGGTCATGAAGGGGCAGTGACGAGTTTGGCCTTCAGCAGCGATGGGAAAACCTTTGCGTCGGGGAGTGCAGACCAAGCAGTGCGCCTGTGGAAAACTGATGGCACGCTGCAGCAAACCCTAGCAGGGCATAAAGGTTCAATCGCAGTCCTGGCCTTTAATCCAGACGGCAGTCTTTTGGCGTCGGGGAGTGCAGACCAAACGGTACGCCTGTGGAAAACCGATGGCACGCTGCAGCAAACCCTAGCACATCAAGGGGCCGTTACGGCCCTGCAGTTTAATCAAAATTCAGCGGGGCCACTCCTCAATACCATTACCAATCATCAGACCTGGCAGCAATGGAATTTGGACGGCACCTCTCTGAAAACTCAGGATCTTAAGCAACTACAATCCCAACTCATCACCTCGGCAGCCTTTAGCCCCGATCTCACTACCTTTGCCACCAGCGCGGGCAAAACGGTGCGTCTGTGGTCCCAAAAGGATAACCAGCTCTTGGGCCATTTTGACGGAAAACAAGCCCCGCTGCAGGGCCTGCTGTTTACCGATAATGGGGAGCGACTTATCCTGGTTAATGCCAATCAATCAGTACAGGTTTGGCAAAAGGATCGCTCTTTGATCAAGCAGTACGGCCTCTGGCTGAGAAATATTTTTACCTTTGATTTTTCCCAGATTTGGAAGGGTAACTGGGGACAAATCTACCAAGGCGACTTTGGTGAAAGCTTTAGCTATCAGCGACCTGTGACAGCACTGATCTGGGAGCGGATTCCCAACACGCTGCTATTGGCGATGGCCTCCCTGGTGATTAACTGGAGCATTGCCATTCCCTTAGGGATTATTGGGGCGGTGAATCAGAATCAGTGGAGCGATCGCATCCTCCGTATCTTGAGTTATATCGGTCAGGGTTTTCCCAGCTTTATCACGGCTTTACTGCTGCTGTTTCTGGCCCAGAGTACGCCCCTATTCCCCGTGGGCGATATGACCAGCATCGATCATGCCGATCTCAACTGGCTTGGCCAGATCTTGGATGTGGGCTGGCATATGATTCTGCCAACTGTAGCCCTGAGTATTACTGGTTTTGCAGGTCTTCAGCGGATTACCCGAGGCAATATGCTAGATGTTCTGCGTCAAAACTATATTCAAACGGCCCGTGCCAAAGGTTTACCGGAAAATAAGGTGATCTATACCCATGCCCTCCGCAATGCCGTTAATCCCCTGATTACCCTATTGGGGTTTGAATTTTCTAGCCTTTTAGGGGGAGCCTTTATTGCTGAATTCTTTTTCAACTGGCCAGGACTGGGGCAATTGTTGCTGAAAGCAGTGCAGGCCCAAGATCTCTATTTGGTGATGGCGGGGTTAATGATGGGGGCGGTGATGCTGATTGTAGGCAATTTGCTGGCGGATATTCTCCTGGCCGTCGTCGATCCGCGCATTAAGCTGAGTAACCTGAATTAGGCCGATGAATACTGCTCTGTACTATACGTACTATACGCTTCGCTCTCGGGCTGATGGCAATTATTTAGCCGCTCAGCCAGATCCAGACGCGACCCAGCGCTACTTACTGCTGTTCCCTGAGCATTATGATGCCCTCAGTTACCTCAATACCCATGCCCAAGCTGCTGCGTCTAAGTTTAGCGTTGAGTCCATTGGTAAAAGTCAAATTCGCGGCATTCTGGACCGCTGGCAATACCAAGGCATCGGTATGGTCCAAGATCCCCTGATCCCCCGCATAGAATTTATGAGTTTGGCAGGATGAAAATTGGCATCGTTGGCCTCGGTTTAATTGGCGGTTCTTTAGCCTATGACTTTCGAGCCCTGGGGTATAAAGTGTTGGGTGTCAGTCGCCAACCCCAAACCTGTGAAGATGCAGTTAAATTGGGGGCCGTCGATACCGCTAGTGCCGATCTCGCGTCCCTCGCGTCTGTGGATGTGGTGTTTATCTGCACCCCGGTGAGTGTGATTGATGCGATCGCAACCCGTTTGATTCCTTATCTTTCTCCTGAGGCAATTTTGACGGATGTTGGTTCTGTGAAAGGGCCAGTCGTGAAGCGTGTCACCCCTTTATGGCCCCGTTTTTTGGGAGGGCATCCAATGGCAGGCCGGGAAGTGACCGGCATTCAAGCTGCACAATCCCACTTATTTGCGCAGAATCCCTATATCCTGACTCCTACTACTAAGACCCCACTGGATGTGATCGACGTGATGAGAAAGCTGGTGGGTGAGCTGGACGGTGATTTATATGAATGTTCTCCTGGCATTCATGATCGAGCCGTTGCGTGGATTTCCCATTTGCCCAAGATGGTGAGCGCGGCCTTAATTGCAGCCTGCGTCAGTGACGCTGATCCAGATATTGTTCAACTGGCCCAAGCTTTTGCCAGCTCTGGGTTCCGAGATACGAGTCGTGTAGGCGGCGGCGATCCAGAGCTGGGCTGTATGATGGCACAGTACAACCGAGAAGAATTGTTGCGATCGCTCTACCAATACCGCCAAAGTCTTGATCAGCTCACCGATATCATTGAATGTTCAGACTGGTCAGCTTTAGATGCTTTGCTCCAGCAAACGCAAGCAGAACGACCAAAATTTTTGTGAAAGGCTCAAATTGCCCAAGCTCTCGGCATTAAACGGGCAACGGTTCAGTGCTGGGCTCAACGGTGACACGAAAAGTCCCCTAGTCATCATAATGTCGCCATAATAATGTTGTCGGGGGAGGAAGTGCTGAATAATTTTCAGCTAAACTGAGTCGATATCCTCAAGTAAGTGTAATGGGGACAGACAATTTTTCACTGAGCCTGGAACAAGACAGCAGCATTAAGCAGTTGCTGCGGGCCATCAAGCTTTCTGCGGGTGAGTTCGCTTTGCTGCTGGCCCAGTGTAATTCAGAAGATTTGCGTGATCGCCTCCTTCAAGTCTTGCAGTCCCACCTTGGTTCAGGACTCTACATGTGGCAGGCGACGCCTGAACTGGGGGCGGTGAACCTGGTGGAGGTCTTAGAGGATGCCCCCGAGGGCACTCAGGTTGCTTGCGTGACGGGCTTAGAACCCTCGCCGCATCTGAACGATATCTTGGCAATCGCTAACAATGCCCGCGAGGAATTCCGCAAGCGGTTGGCTTTTCCGGTGATCATCTGGGTGACCGATGACTCAGAAATAGAACTGCGACGGCGCGCGCCGGACTTTACCAGTTGGGCGGCACCGCCGATTGTGTTTCAGTTGGAACCCGCTGAGCGCCAGGAGATCTTAGAGCGCAAAACCGCTGCCGTGATTGACTGGGCCTTTTCGCGGGAGGGTCGGCATGGCACCGGGGCAGAACTGAAGCGGATCTGGCAGAAGCTGGACGGCAGTGGAACCGAGATCGCACCCGATTTAGCGGCGCGGGTGGCCCTGGTATTCGGGATTGAGGGGGGCAGCGATCCGTCCGCGCGGGAGGCGCTAGAGCGGTGCTTGGCCCTCGCCCATGAAGGGCCGCTGGCCGCCGCCGCCTGTTATCGGTTGGGTCTGTGGTGGGAGCGGCAGGGCAAACGCAATCGAGCCGAGTTTGTAAGCTGCTGCAAGCAAGCTCTAGCAATGCTACAACGGGCATGGCATTACGAGACCGGACGACGTCCTAATGTGGCACTGGCGTTGGGTGGGGTGCTGCTGGCCTTGGCGCTCCAGGAACCAGAGGATTCGCAGCCGTGGGCAGCCGTTGCGGACTTTGCAGATTCTTTAAGTTTCTTATCCGAGTTTGCCGGTGGGTTGCGGGCCGAGGTGGCGCTGGCGCGAGGAGAACCGGCGACGGCGCAACAGGAGGCGGAACAAGCCTTACAGGGGAATGAACCTGAACGGGCAGGCTTCTACCGTTTGGCCCTGGGGCGATCGCTCATAGACTCAGACCAGGCACCGGAGGCCGTCACTTCGCTGGAGCAAGCGCGGGAGGCCGTCCCACCAGAGGCCGACCCCGATTTGCATATTCGCATCCTACGGGCGCTACACCGGGCTTATACGCTCACTGGAAATTATCGGCAAGCCTTTGCGGCTAAGTGTGATCGCGAGGCCGTGGAAACCCAATACGGGTTCCGGGCGTTTATTGGGGCGGGTCGGTTGCGCCCGTTGCGGCAGGTGGGGGCGCTGGGGGAGGTGGTCACAGAAGAAATTGCGGCATCCGGTCGGCAAGCAGATATTGAAGCGCTGGTGGCACGGGTGAAGCGGAATGATTGTCGGCTCACGGTAATTCACGGGCCGTCGGGGGTAGGCAAAAGTTCACTGATTCAGGCGGGGTTGGTGCCTGCCTTGCGTCGATTAATGCATCAATCTCGTTCGGTGGTGCCCATCGCTATTGAACGCTATGACAACTGGCAGGGGGAGCTAGCGCAACAGCTCCAGGGGGGATCTTCGCCAGCTCCTCTGCAGCCTGGTTCAGAAACGTATCAGATTGGAGAGCCTGAACAGAGTGGAGTCTCCTCTACTCAACTTATTGCCTTCCTGCGTGAGAATTATCGCCGCCATTTGATCACGGTGCTGATTTTTGACCAGTTTGAGGAGTTCTTTTTTCAGCATCTGGATCTACCGGGACGCCGCGAGTTTTATGGGTTTTTGCGAGACTGCCTAGATGTGTCCTATGTGTGGGTATTTTTGTCCCTGCGGGAGGACTATATTCACTATTTGTTGGAGTGGGATCGCCTCGCCAATTTAACGGCAATCGGCAATGACATTCTCAATAAGAATGTACGCTACTACTTGGGCAATTTTTCTGCGGAGCGGGCTAAGGGGGTGATTGGTGAGCTGATGGGGAAGTCGCCCTATCGGTTTGAGGTGGCCCTGGTTGATCGCTTGGTGGCCGATCTGGCGGCAGCATTAGGAGAGGGTGCGCCCCATTGAGCTACAGGTGGTGGGGGCGCAGATGGTGCAGGGGGAGAACCAGGTCACCACTTTGCAGGCTTATGAGGCTCTGGGGGCGGTGCCCAAGCAAGCCCTGGTGGAGCGATGGTTGGCGCAGGTGATTCAAGATTGCGGTCAGGACAATGAGGAGTTGGCGCAGCGGGTCCTCTATGCGCTAACGGAGGAACCAGAGAAGCGCCCAACGAAGACCCAAACGGAGCTGCGGCGGGAGGTGCGGTTGCGTGGTTCTGGCCTGACGCCGGAGGAGCAGGAGTTTTCTGTGGCAGGGGATCTTGGCTTTGTGTTGACGGTGCTGAGGGGGTCGGGTTTGGCCTTTGAAATACTGGCGACGCCGGAGGTCAACTATCAGTTGGTGCATGACTATTGGGTAAGGCCTATTCGGCAGCAGTTTGGGGTGAAGTTGACCCAGCAGTTAGAAGCAGAGCGGCAGAGGCGCAAGCAAGCGGAAGCTGATCGAGATGCGGTGCAAGAGCAGCGGTTGAAAGAGGCTCAAGTTAGTAATCGTAGATTGAGGCGAATTTTGGGGGGTACCATTGTGGCTGCGGTTGTGGCTTTGGTTGCGGGTGGATTTGCTACTTGGCAGCAGTGGGTGGCAGATATCAATGCCCTCAATTCGCAGGCAGTGGCTGAGAGCCTCTATTGGGAAAGTTTGATTGACGCCAATATCTTGGGTCTGAATGAACAGGTTGAGGTATTAACCAACGCCAAAGCATGGCACAGCAAACTGAAGAACCTGCGCGGTGGGAATCGCATCGATTTACTGTCAACGTTCTCTCTGGCCGAGAGCATACCCAAAGAAAAATCTCGCTTTATGGGCCACCAGGGTTCCGTCTCTAGCGTGGCCTTCTCCCCTGATGGCAACACCCTCCTCACGGGCAGTGGGGATAGAACCGCGAAGCTGTGGACCCGCGACGGTAAACTGCTGCACACCTTCCAAGGCCACCAGTCTGAAGTCTTGAGTGTGGCCTTCTCCCCCGATGGCAACACCCTCCTCACCGGTAGTAGGGATGCCACCGCGAAGCTGTGGACCCGCGACGGTAAACTGCTGCACACCTTCCAAGGCCACCAGAGTCTCGTCTCTAGCGTGGCCTTCTCCCCCGATGGCAACACCCTCCTCACGGGCAGTGGGGATAGAACCGCGAAGCTGTGGACCCGCGACGGTAAACTGCTACACACCCTCCAAGGCCACCAGGATGGCGTCTCTAGCGTGGCCTTCTCCCCCGATGGCAACACCCTCCTCACCGGTAGTAGGGATACCACCGCGAAGCTGTGGACCCGCGACGGTAAACTGCTGCACACCTTCCAAGGCCACCAGTCTGAAGTCTCTAGCGTGGCCTTCTCCCCCGATGGCAACACCCTCCTCACCGGCGGTTGGGATACCACCGCGAAGCTGTGGACCCGCGACGGTAAACTGCTGCACACCTTCCAAGGCCACCAGGGTTCCGTCTCTAGCGTGGCCTTCTCCCCCGATGGCAACACCCTCCTCACCGGCAGTGAGGATGCCACCGCCAAGCTGTGGGATCTCAATCTAGATCACATTTTGTCAGCGATGTGTGACCACTTGCAGGACTTTGTAGCGGGTCGAAACCTTCCCGATTTGCCAGAAGAAGAGCGTCAATTAAGAATGCGCGCCCACGATGCCTGTGCCGACATCCCGCCCCTCAAAGGTGCCCGCCAGCCATCAGCCAACCAACAACAAAAATAGGTTCGACTCAACACCCTGAACAGAGCAAAGCTTCTCGCGGCCCCCTAAATCCCCCATTCTGGGGGACTTAGAGCCTACAGCCAAGCTGAATCGTGGGGCCAACATCTCAAACATATTGCTCTCAAATCTGATTGTGAATATTCGTGCCAAAAACAGGTCAAGTCCCCCACTGGTGGGGGATTTAGGGGGAGAGTGCAAGGGTGAAAGCGATAGATTTTGAATATTCATGCCAGAAAACAGGTCAAGTCCCCCACTAGTGGGGGATTTAGGGGGAGAGTGCAAGGGTGAAAGCGATAGACATACATTTACCCCAAATCATACCAGCGGGCCATTAAAATGCAGGTGGCGTTTATGCTTAACAGTAACCCTACCGTCGATGTGATTGGAACGCAACCATGCCCCTCGACCCCAACCAATTTTTCAAAGCCTGTAACCCCAGCAAACCGCTCATCCTCGCAAATGAGGGAGATCGCCCCTACTACATCAACTTCACCCAGGCCCGCACCAGCCGACCGGGTTCCGTTAGCCTTATGGATGAACTCTACCGCACCATCACCCGCAACGACGATCCCACCCACCAACTCTTTACCGGCCACATCGGCTGCGGCAAATCCACCGAACTCCGCAAACTCCAATATGATTTAGAGCAAGCCGGGTTCCACGTCGTCTATCTCGACTCCACCGAAGATCTGGTCATGACCGACGTCGATATCTCCGATCTGCTCCTCACCGTCGCCCGCCAAATTAGTAAAAGTCTGGCGACAGCCGATATCCACCTCGATCCCCAAGGCTTCCAAAACCTCCTGCAAAAAACCTGGACCCTCCTCAATAGCGACGTCGATCTGTCCGGTTCCGCCACCTTGCCCACCCCCCTGCCTGGAATTGGCTCTGTCACCGCCAGCGTTGGCCCCACCGGAGAGACCAGCATCGATCTGGGCATTGCCAAACTCAGCGCCAGACTCAAAAATAACCCCTCTGCCCGCGCCCGCCTCCGTCAACACCTCGAACCCCAAACAGACAATCTCCTAGAGTTAATCAACCAAGAACTCCTCGCCCCCGCCACCCAGGCTTTGCAAGCGCGCGGCTACAAAGGACTCGTCGCCATCGTCGATAGCCTCGATCGCCTCGAAAACACCCAAGAACGCAACCAAGCAGAATATATCTTCGTCACCCGTGGCGAAAAACTGCGGCAGCTTAACTGCCATATGGTCTACACCACTCCCCTTGTTCTCTGCTTCTCCAACTCCATTGCCCCCCTCAGCGATCGCTTTGGCGGCGTGCCCAAAGTATTACCAATGGCGCGGGTCCAAAACCGCGACGGCATCCACCATTCCGACGGCATTGACCTGTTAAAGCAACTGATTCTCGCCCGCGCCTTCCCCAAGCTCTCCCCCGCAGAACGCCCCGAATACCTGAGCGAGATATTTGATCACCCAGAGACCTGCGATCGTCTCTGTCTGGTCAGCGGCGGCCACATTCGTAACCTACTGGTCCTCCTCTACGGCTGTCTGCAAAAGCAAGATCCCCCCCTCGATCGTGACACCCTCGAAGACGTCATCTCCGTGCAGCGGGACGCATTGGTTCGTGCCATTCAAGCCCAAGAATGGGAATTGCTTAACCAAGTTAAAGCCCAAAAAGCCGTCGTCGGGGAGGAAGGATACCATACACTCTTGCGGAGCCTGTTCGTCTTCGAATACCGGGACGAGAAAGGCACCTGGTTTGGACTCAATCCCATCCTGGCTGAAGCTCAACAGTTTGCGGCATCATAAGGCAATGTTATGACTTTTTTTGAGATTATTGAGCACGATATCAATCTCTCCCTGGTCACACACCCAATAGTCTTCAACGATGTTGTGGATAACAACGGAGCTAAAGAGCTTGCTGGATAAGATGTAGGAAAATACAATGGGCAATCTCGAACTCAGCTTCATGATGGCTCAGTACAACCGGGAAGAACTGTTGCGTTCTCTCCAACAATACCTTCAAAGCCTCGATCAGCTCACTGATATCATCGAACGCTCAGACTGGTCAGCCTTAGAAGACCTACTCAATCAAACACAGACAGAACGGCCAAAATTTTTGTAGTGGTTGCCTAACAAAGTTAAAGAATCTTGGAAAGTGTACTGTTCGTGACAATGGTGCCCAAAAGATGACCGTAGGCTGATTGGAGTCTAAATGGATCTTTCACTTCAACAAGAAGTGTGGATTGATACACCTGAGATTCTCTGTCTATGCAGCTAAAAGAAAAAGTTCCGGTCAATATCTATCGTCCCAAAGCCCCCTTAATCAGCCAGTGTCTGACCAATGAAGAACTAGTCCAAGCCAATGGAGAAGGATCGGTTCGCCATATTACCTTTGACTTAGCAGGAAGTGATTTCCATTACCTAGAAGGTCAGAGTCTGGGGATTATTCCAGAAGGAACCGATGAAAATGGCCGTCCCCATAAGCTGCGGCTCTATTCGATTGCCTCCACACGGCATGGTGATCAGGGGGATGATCAAACCGTCTCCTTATGCGTTCGACAACTGGAATATGATCACCCCGAAACGGGTGAACGAGTATATGGGGTTTGCTCCAGCTATTTAAATCAGCTTCAGCCTGGGACTGCTGTTAAAATCACGGGACCTGTGGGCAAAGAAATGCTCTTGCCAGATGACCCCGACGCCAACGTGATTATGATTGCGACGGGCACAGGCATCGCTCCGTTTCGAGCCTATCTATGGCGATTGTTTCAGGAACAACATCCCGACTATCAGTTCCGAGGCAAAGCTTGGCTGTTCTTTGGTGTGCCCTATACGGCCAACATTCTTTACAAAGAGCAGCTCGAAGCCCTAGAGACCCAATTCCCCGATCAGTTTCAGCTTACCTATGCCATTAGTCGGGAACAGAAGAATGTCCAGGGGGGCAAGATGTATATTCAACATCGCATTGCGGAGCAGGCCGATGCGCTCTGGGAGCTGATCCAAGACGAAAAGACCCATACCTATATCTGTGGTTTGAAAGGTATGGAAGGTGGGATCGATGCAGGAATGTCCGCTGCCACCCACCAGTATGGCATCGACTGGGTTGAGTATCGCAAAGGCTTAAAGAAAGCTGGACGATGGCACGTTGAGACCTACTAGGGGACTCATCATTTTCTTGATATTCGCGATATCTTCACTTTTGGTTGATATCTTTAATTTCAGAGATAAGCAAACCCTTTAAACCTCATTAGCGCGCTTGGGTCGTCATCACCCAATACGTGCATTCCAACAAATAAGTCCCCCATCGGGGGCTTTTTTTTGCTTAACTATCTGCTTGGAGTTCGTCTAATCGAGCTAGCACTTCTTCGCTATGAATAACCGGACGAACCTTAACATAGCGTTCCCGCAGAATCCCATCTGGATCAATCAGATAAGTATGCCGCAGGGAAAAGTAGCTCATCCAGGAACCATAGGCTTTACTGACCGCCCCATCCTCATCAGCTAAAAGGGGGAACCTCAGCCCTTCTGAGTCACAGAATTCAGCATGGCTATCGACAGAATCGACGCTCACCCCAATCACTTGGGCATTGCGCTCGATGTATTTAGGTAGATCTTGTTGGAAGCGCTGGGCTTCAACCGTACATCCTGGCGTAAAGTCTTGTGGATAGAAATACAAAACGACCCACTTGCCTTGATAGTCTGTCAAAGATATCTCGCCATCCCCGCTATTGCTGGGTAATGTGAAGGTGGGTGCGGGCTGGTCTAAGGGTGGAGGCTCACCTCCGAGGGCTAATGCTGCAGGGGCAGCCATAATCAGGGAAAAAATCAATCCCAGCGTTAGGCAGAAATGCGTTAGATGGTGGCGTAGGGGTTTCATATTTTGGTTATACACAGAACAGAAGATCACTTGCACATCACGCGATTTCGCCCGGTTGATTTGGCACGGTAGAGATAATCATCACTGCGCTGCATCCAGGACATCCAGTCTTCTCTGGGGTTTAGGGTAGCTACCCCCAGGCTGACCGTTACTGAATGATTGGGGAGAAACTGCGTTGCGCCAATTAAGTAGCGCAATTCTTCAGCAACAACATACCCACTCCCAGCATCAGTGCCGTAGAGAAGGAGGAGAAATTCTTCTCCCCCGATTCGAAATATTCTGTCAACACGTCGCAATCATTCTGTAAGCAAGTGACTGATATCGCGTAGCACCTGATCCCCAGTAGCATGGCCACAGATGTCATTAATGGATTTGAAATGGTCAATATCAAGGGAGACCAGCGTCATGGCAATGCCCAAGCGTTTACTTTGATCGATTGATCGCTCAAGGGTTTCTTGCAGCGACGTTCGGTTGAGGAGTCCAGTGAGTGAATCAGTGATTGCCTGCTGTGCGAGTTTCTGTTGCTGCTCGTTAATCACCCGGATAAAGATGGCGGAGAAAATACTGACCATCAACAGGGTGGTAACCATCCGAATGGCTAGCGCTTGCTCAAGAATGTGCCAGGCAATGGGGAGAGTTATGGTCAGCAGTGCTGTATTGGCAAACCATGCTTTCCGTTCTGGCAGCATAAAGTAGCAAGTCAGAACAGCAGGATAACACCAAAAAATACCGATAATGCCATACCTTAAAAACGTAAGGTTTATAAAGAATGTAACGATGGGGACAAGCCCCATGAGGGTAAGGGTGTCGGAGTAATAATGGCGTGTTGTGATACTCCAGATATTGAATGTAAAGATCCCATTTACTAGAAGTCCACCCAGGCCCAGTAAATACCGTCCTTGCAGGAAGTTATGGATAGCAAAGGGTGTGACCAGCACGAGACCGACAACCGCAAGTCCGAGGGATGATTTGTGTAATAACTCTTGAGCTTGCTTAGGAGATGGACTATTCAACTCAGTGGATCTTTATGAACTTCAGCAATTTTATCTGAAGGGAGGGGCCTTCTCTAGCAGGAAAGAGAGATGGCAGGTGCAAGATCGCACCTTTAACTATCCAAGGATGAGAGATGAGTGGAATATATTTAAGGTTTCTTTTGCCCATCTGGATCCGACAAGAATAACGTCCAATCTAGAATTCAGTGTTAAGATAGCAAAGCTGTACTTTTATTTCCTGGTTTAATCCATGGCTGTCCCAAAGAAAAAGACGTCCAATTCTAAGCGTGATTCTCGTCGTGCCCATTGGAACCGCAAGGCAAATTTAGCTGCCCAACGAGCCCTCTCTACGGGAAAATCTATTCTCACAGGCCGAGCCAAAGGCTTTGAATATCCGACAAAGGATGATGATAACGACGATGATGAGTAAGGAGTGTGGGTAAGTTTTTTGCAAGCCCCACGCCAGAGAAAAGCAGTGCGCTCCCTCTGGGCAATTAATAGCCAATCGCTGATCAGTAAACCACTAAAAATCGCCTCCGCGGAGCGGCAACTGAAAGTCTTGTGAGACTTTGTCAAAGTGACCTTTACTCGAACAAGTGGACAGTGACTTAATCCATCTGCTATCTACCTCCCAATCAATTCACATTGTCGGGGCTTTTAGGTCTGTGGTCACCTCCATGCTGGATAGAGTGTAAGTGGTTTTATTTGTATGGCAACATCATCACTTGCTCCACAATACAGGTACAAACAGCGGTCAATAGCGAGCTTCTGTCCTCCTAGCCTGCATTATTCATGATGGTTTTGGGAGTGCCTCAAACACCTCTCCAGAGATTAATCCCAACATTGGTTTGAACTACAGGCTGTTTTGAGGAGTGTCCTTGCCATCAGTGTTTCAAGCCCTTGTGAATAATCCAGGCTAAATGACCCCAATTGTCATGTAATTGACAATAAAAAATGGCCTCTAGGAATACTTGGTAAACCCTGAACGCCTTTATGGTTCTTGCTTTCGCATAGAATCGGAGCGGCGGGATTTGAACCCACGACCCTCACTATCCCAAAGTGGCTATTCTATAGCTCAATCCCTTTAATAGAAAGCGCCCTAGCTATTCTCAATAGTTGGCATACCAATTTTATCTCAAAGTCAAAATTTGCTAACATTTGCCTTTCTGTCTGAGAAATAGAAATTCTGGCTGGACTTAAGCCACCATTACTTGACAATTAGTGTCATTAAATATAAGGTCTCAATTATGGCTGATTCTGCCAGAATGCCGACATCTCTAGCTCTAGCAAGGGTGGTTGCCTAATCGGTGTCTCTATTGATTTTGGCTAAAACTATTGATCTAGTATGTGGCCTATGCGGATGCCTACAGGCTAAATAATGAAACGAACAACGCCATCAACAACCATACATTCAGCCTGGATAAACCAACCTGGAATTAATTTCGGAGTTGGTCTGACGTTTGAATTCTAGGTCTATGGCACTTTTTCTGAAGGCCGCAGAGTTCAGCCAGCTTTGTCAGCAAGGTCAAATGGAGTCCCCATCTAATCAGAACGGATTAGATCGCTCAACCCTGCTACCCAGAAGATTAGGCCAAGGCACTTATCGCCAGCTAAACTTGCGCGGTGGCTTAACGATTGAAATTCGGGAGGGCATACTGCAGGAAACTCTCCGGATTGAACAAATTCATGAACCGGTGTTTCCGTTAACCTCTAAGTTTTTTCTGGCTGGATCGGCAAGGGTGGAGACACCTGGCATTCAAGGCATTCAACCAGATTATTTGGAGCAACAAGGGTTTAACTACCTGTATCACCTTCCTGACTTGGAAGAAATTGAAGAATGGCATGGGGGAGAAGCGATCCACCTGGTGATGATTTATGCCAACACAGACTACTTCCACTTTTTACGGAATGACCAGGCGCTGCCCAACCCTTTACGCAATATTTTTCAAGACCAGAAGTTACAGCAACGCTTTCACCAATCCTTAGGCCCGATCTCTCCTGCAATGGAGCAGTTGCTTCAACAGCTGGTGGATTGTCCTTATACAGGAGCTACACAAGCCTTATATGTTGAAAGTAAGGCATTAGAGTTGTTGACTCTGCAGTTAGAAACTTGGAAGCAGCAGTATCGACAGGCACCTGCCTTACGAAAAGATGATATTGAACGTTTGCATCAGGCACGGGATCTGTTAATTCAACAATCGGATAATCCTCCTTTATTGATTGAATTAGCTCATCAAGTAGGGTTGAACGATCGCAAACTCAAACAGGGATTTCGCCAACTGTTTGGCACGACAGTGTTTGGTTATTTACAAGACTATCGGATGGGACAAGCAAAGCAACTTTTAGAAGACACCAGTCTAACCATTGCTTCCGTGGCCCTGACCGTGGGCTACCGTAATCCTGAAGCTTTTAGCACGGCCTTTCGCCGTAAGTTTTCCATGAGCCCTAAAGCGTATCAGCTAGGTTGCCGAATTTAAAAGTCTGAAAAAGTCCGGATCGCAAAGAAAAAAGTCCGGATCGCAAAGATGGTGAGAAGACAGCTCCCCTATGATTCCTAGTTAATAATGACTCTGTGGGCGAAGCAATAATGTCTAAACGTAGAAAATTGATTCAGGAAACATCGCTTTCTGAATCACTAGCCTATGGCCTTCCTGCCGTGATTGCTACTTTGGGCCTTATAGCTCCGCTTCCCCTCCGGGCTGAACAGGCTGCCGGAGTACCTGAGACTCTAGAGATTGATCTCGCGAAACTCTCTACACCCCCTTCTTCCCAACCCGCCACCAGCGTCAAGGAATGGCAGGCGCAAATTGAGGCATCCATCGTTGAGATTACGGCTGTGCGGGTAGAACCTAGCCCAGAGGGTCTCACTATTATTTTGGAATCTGAGACAGGACAGCTTAGTATTCCCACCCCCACCACCGAGGGAAATCGTCTGAGTGCTATTATTCCCAATGCTGTATTAGTCTTGCCAGAAGGTCCCAGCTTTGAGCAAGCTAATCCAACCCCTGAGATTACGCAAATTAGCGTCACGAACCAGGCCGATGATCAGGTGCAAGTCGTGATCAGAGGAGCCAAGGCTGCTCCCACAGCGACGGTTAGCAATGCAGACTCAGGACTCACCTTTTCTATTGCCTCAGAATCGGCACCCGATACCTTGGCAGAAGATGAAGATGTGGAAATTACCGTGACGGCTAATCCTGAAGAAGGTTATGCTCCACCTAATGCCAGCATAGGGACACGGACCGATTCGCCCATTCGAGATGTTCCCCAATCTATTCAAGTCATTCCCAAGCAGATCATTGAAGATCAGCAGGCAATTGGCGTCGAAGAGGTAGTGGAGAATGTGGGTGGCGTCACCTTTTTAGGGAATAACGATGGTCGCGGACTGAATTTTTCCATTCGCGGCTTTGATAACGTTCCTGTCTTGCAAAATGGATTTCGGCTGTTTGGCGACAATTCAGTTGAACCTGAAATTGCCAACTTAGAGCGGGTAGAAGTTCTAAAAGGGCCTGCCTCGGTTTTGTTTGGCCAGTCAGAACCTGGTGGACTGATTAATTTGGTCCGCAAGAAACCCTTATCGGAACCATTCTATAAGCTACAAATCCAAGGCGGTAACCGAGGGTTTGTCAGTCCCAGTGTCGATCTATCCGGTCCCTTGGATAAAGACGGTAATTTGTTATACCGCCTCAACGCCCTTTATCGCCGCGAAGATAGTTTTCGGGACTATACGACTAGTTTTGATCGTTTTTTCGTAGGGCCTTC
>NZ_JANQOP010000073.1 GCF_028285745.1 Acaryochloris sp. IP29b_bin.137
AACCCAATCACCGGGGCCAACTCCGAAAAAACGCGACCATTAACCGTAACTTGGCCGCATTGCAGAGCTTCTTCAAATGGCTGACGGTCCGGGACTACATCCCCAAAGACCCTACTTTGCTCCTAGAAAAGCTCAAGGCCGATCCCGTGCTGCTCCAGGAGTTCAGCCAGGATGAAGTCGATAATCTCTATCAGGCCATCTGAGATCGCGGATTCCATGCTTTCCGAGATCGGGCCTTGCTGCACCTGATTGATCATGGGTTGAGAGCATCGGAGATTCACAGGTTAAACGTCGAGGACTATGACGGGCAGCGCCTCACCATCCGAGTCGCCAAAGCTGACAGTGTGGGCACCGTGCCCCTGTTAAAGAAAGCCCGAAAAGCGATTGACCAGTACAAGCTATGGCGAGAGCAGCAGGGGGATATTCTGGAAAATGATTCACCATTGTTTGTCTCCCACTCCAATAACAGCAAGGGAAAGCGATTGCAGTATTGGGGAATCTACAAAATATTTAAGGCGATTGCTGATATTGCAGAGGTAGAGAATGCCCATCCGCACCGGGGACGGCACACCCTAGCCACTCGGTTGGTGATGAAGGACATGGATTCCGTTCTGGCTCGACGGATTACTCGTCATGCTTCAGAACAGTCTTTTGTCCGGTACTCGGATCGGGGGATTGAGCTGAAGGCGGAGCAGGAATTCTATGAGGTGCATGGAGAAGCGCCAGGGAATGGAGAGCCCACAGAGAAACCGGAGAGTATCCAACTGGAGGCTGTCGTTGAAGAGCCTACGGATCGGCCCCAGATTACCTCGGTGGGGCACCCCTTGAATTCAGTATCCAATATCTATCAACTGAAAATCACGCTGTTGGGAGTAAGACCTCAAGTCTGGCGGCGAATTCAAGTCCCAGAAACCACGACGCTAGCTCAACTCCATACAGTGATTCAAGCCGTGATGGGCTGGGAAGGCTACCATCTGCACCAGTTCTCGGAGAGCGAAGATGAAACTCTTACATTGGCGGAACTGTTGGGGGATGACTTATTCCCATTCGGCTATACCTACGATTTCGGAGATATGTGGCAACACGAAATCAAGGTGGAGAAAAGGTTAGCGAGTAAACCTGGAAAAGACTATCCCGTTTGTTTGGCTGGGAAGCGGGCCTGTCCACCGGAAGATTGCGGTGGCGACTGGGGGTATGCTCATCTGCTGAGGGTACTGAAGAATCATCGACATTCACAGTATGAGGAAAGAATGGAATGGGTTGGGAGTGATTTTGATCCGAAAGCATTTGACCTGGTGCAGGTGAATCAATCTCTGAGGGAGCTTGAGGTGGAGGCCGTGGGTTATTCATAAGAACTAGGTGTGTCAAAAAAAGGTATTGTTGGACACTTCCCATCCAGGTCTATATGGTTATGTCGATATGGATTCTCCCCAATAATGGTTCTCTTGGAAATATTGGAATTTTTCCTTATGCTGAGGACCTGATGTTGAATAGTTTGTTTCGATGAAAACTAAATTTATTCTCTTTCTATCGGTACTCCTCACTTGCGCTCAGAGTGTGCCTGTGCTTTCTAAAGCGTCAAAAACATCTACTATCAAGAGTTCTATATCAATGTTTACCCCAATCTTGGCACAGCGAGAGAATTGCCTAGACTATGATCGCGATTTTAAGCCTAGCCCCCAAACAAGAATCATAGACCTTAAGCAATTTGGTGTCCAAGTTAAAATATCCAAAAATTTACGGACGATGCTTCGCAATAATGGTGAGGTTTGGATTCTGACACCCGTTGATTATGATCTTATTGCTTGTACAGCAAGAGGGGGGATAGGTGGGAGAGGATTATACTATCGCTATATCCGGCGTATTCCTAATCCTCTAAATTTACCGTTGAATAAGTGGGTAGCTCAAAGAGAAAGAGCTAAAAAGAAGAGAATGGGCTACGGGTATCAAAGTTCTATTGAGCCATACCAATTTTCTGGCTTAAATGGCCTATTGGTTGAGTCTAGATCTAGGTTGAATTCTTCGACCTACTTTGTAAAAATCCCAAGAATCAATGATGTAGTAGAAATTGGTGTTGGATGTGATTGTGATATAGAGAGTAAAGAAGTCTACAATTTTCTTAAAAGAGTAAGCTTAATGTAAATATCCTTAGCTATCTTCTAGCTCCTTGAGTCCAAAGTCTACGTCATAAAGTTAAATGATTTCGGTGACTTCCATTGCCTCTGTAAATTGCTCCTGTTACGTACAAGTAACTCCACTGATTGACCAGACCATAGCTGATTCAGATTAGTAATCATCTGTTCTGTGTCCAAGACTTCAGGTAAATCGTAGTTCCTGCAAGGCATGTAGCGACAATATCGGTCTTGACTGATAAGAAGAGCACTTTCATTACAATAGTTTTTCAGAATCACTAATAATAGCTTGTCACTCCATCAGACTAAAGATATAGTCTTGTGGTACGCAACTCGGAGCGACGTCGCACCGAAATACTAAATTTGAAAAGTACCAAGAATTACTTCACTCCCTTCAAGCCTATTGAGCTTCTGTAAAATTGCCAATGACTAACGTATTAGCCCTTTTTAATATGTCAGGTGGTGTGGGAAAATCTACGCTAACAATGAACCTCGGCTATCATCTTCAAAAAGATATAGGGAAGAAGGTTCTTTTAGTAGATATGGATCCCCAGGCTTCTTTAACGACTTTTATGGGACTATCTCCTTTTGATCTCGATAGAACAATATATGAAACTCTTACGAGTAAGGATGAATTACCAATTATCAATAAGCTACATGAA
>NZ_JANQOP010000080.1 GCF_028285745.1 Acaryochloris sp. IP29b_bin.137
ATTGCTTACGCAAAACAGGTCATCAGTTCGAAAATTTTTGGGATGCGGTGGATCATGCCTTCAGAAAAGTGTCCTAACCCAATCTTTGATTGCTATACCAGCCATTGTTGAAACCGTAACTCAACGGATTGATGCTCCCTTCTACTCCGTTGATATTGCTCAAACTTTGGAGGGCAAAGATCGGATCGTCGAGTTAGGCGATGGTCAAGTCTCAGAACGCAAAACTTTGCCCCTCAGCCGATTTGTGAAAATGCTAGCTCAGATGGGCTAGCCTTCCCTTCATTGCAAGAACAGCTTGTTTTTTTGCCTTGTCTTGAGCGATGATCTGCTATTGCCTATCCCAGAGAGAAGCTTGAAATCCATGCCTGACTGCTCACTACACCTGCTTTCTGCTGATAACACTGGTCCACATGGGAGTAACCCTGCCGGAGTGAGGATTGGTGAAACTGCGGCAGTCCCGAAAACCATCCAGAGAATCGCAGCGGAAGTTGGCTTTTCTGAGACGGCATTCATGATTCCAAAGGAAGGGTTGCTACTAGACCTCTTGCAATATCCGTTTCATGATGTTGTGCCACAAACTCGATTGATGCCTTGCTCTGACTTGGTTTTTTAGTTTTAGACAATTTTTAAGGATAATGATGGCAACGATAAACGTTTTATATGAATTGCCTGTCTGAATATAGTTTAAACTAAAGTCTTGAGAAGATTACAATCCCAGAACTTGCGTGGACTTGGCCCGATGACATCGTTCACGCCAAGTCGTGTCAAGGAAGTTCAGTTGTGAAAAAGCTAGTTCGTGGACTGCAAGAGTTTAAGCAAAGCTACGTTGCCCAACACCAAGCCCTCTTAGAAGAACTCTCCCATGGTCAAAAACCCCGCGTTCTCTTTATCTCCTGCTCGGACTCGCGGGTAGACCCCAACCTTATTACCCAAACCGATGTCGGGGAATTGTTTGTGATTCGGAATGCAGGGAATATTGTGCCTCCCTATGGCGCAGCCAATGGCGGCGAGGGCGGCACCATTGAATATGCCATTGCCGCTTTGGAGATCGATCAAGTGGTGATCTGCGGCCATTCCCACTGTGGTGCGATGAAAGGCTTAATGAAGCTGAACAAGCTGCAGGCAGATATGCCCTTAGTTTATGACTGGTTACAACATGCCGAAACGACCCGACGAGTGGTTGCCGAAAATTATCCAGAGTCTGAGGGAGAAGAACGGGTTGAAATTTTAGTGGCCGAAAATGTCTTAGTGCAGATTGATAATCTGAAGACGTATCCGATTGTGCGATCGCGGATGCTGCAAGGCAAACTGCAGATTTACGGCTGGATTTATCACATTGAGACAGGCGAAGTCCTGGCCTATGATGACCAGACCCATACCTACATTCCACCCCAAAGCCAGTTGGTTGAACAGCCGCCCAGCTTACCCTCTCGTCTAGAACAGTATCTGATCAGCACCCATGCTCCTCCCGTGGCCTGTGAAGTACCGGCACCCCGGCTACAGTCTGCCTCCTCGGCTCCATCTGCTTCACCCGTCAATGGCACACCTGCCGCTGATCGGATTCGGTCTCAGTTAAATGCCCTTTTAAACACATCACCAGACTCATGGACCGACGTGGAAGACTCCATGCGCTCCATGAGCAAACTGCTGGAAGATGCGCTCCATGAAGGAATGAGTGCCAGTGAAGCACAAAACTATCATCATCAATTTTCGGAACAGATTCCGGCGTGGCTCCGGCAAATGGGATAGGTTGCCAGACGGCTCCAATCATGCTTCTTCCCTTTAACCCTCAACTGCAGAAAAAGGATTCAGTCGAAAGGCCAATTCACCATTAACCAGGTGTTACACTTGGATTTCCTCTATTGCAACCCTCAATGCTGCTACTGCCAGCCATCGAGCGTTGTGAGGGGCCACATCCAGCATTGATTCTCTCTGACGATGAAAGCTCTTGATACGGTATCGACCATTTCCCTCCTCAATCAGATTATGGAGTTTGAATTGGCAGGCGTGGTCCGCTACACCCACTATGGCTTAATGGTGACGGGACCTAATCGATTGCCGATTGTAGACTTTTTTAAGTCCCAGGCCAGCGAATCGCTGACCCATGCTCAAGAGGCGGGAGAAATTATCACTGGCTTAGAAGGACATCCCAGCCAAAAGATTGCTCCCATTGAAGAAACCAACCAGCATGCGGTTAGAAACTTGCTGCAAGAAAGCCTCAACCATGAGCAAATGGCGTTGAATCTCTATAAGCAGCTTCTGGATATTGTCGAAAACGCCAGTATTTACCTGGAAGAGTATGCTCGCACCAAGATTGGGCAAGAAGAAATGCATAACCTTGAAATCAAGAAAATGCTCCGCGATTTTAGCTAAGATACGACATCAGAGCCAGATGTTTGAGACTCCTGGGTGGGCGCTGCTCCCTTCGCAGGATTATGAGCAATCACGGTTTGACCCAACTCAGACTGACTTCCCCAAGGTTGGAGGGCTGAAGGCAGTTGCCATTGACCCCACTCAAACCCATCTTTAATCGCCCAGGACAAATCCACCTGCTTGGGTACATCCAAGGAATGGCTACAGGTCAGATCGGCTTTATAAGCGGCCAAGATTTGGGCATCCTGTTCCATTTCTGGAGATTGGAGATAGAGAACTGCACAGCGATACCGTTGATACCACCCTGCGATCGCATTTTCTAACTTATCAGCAGCCGTCCGACATACAATCGCCGCAGTTCCCCACCACCAGGCAGCGACTAGCCACTGTTCCGGGTCACCTTCGACCCTCTGAAAGGCATGGATACTATTCACCAAAGTGGAAATATGGGGACAGGCTTGGATCGATGCAGCATCACATTTCCAAATCGGGGCCGGGGGTTCATTTTCCGGGCGTTGTTCCCGCCATACTTGCAGTAAGAAAACCAGTGGATCAGAACCCTGGGCATAGGCAGGCCAGTTTTGATGCAACAGCTCCTCTGGATAATACTGTTGAAGGGCCAATAAAGGAGATAAATGCTCAGGACTCAACAGGGGGGCCAAAAGCTGAAGGGGTTGAGGCAGAGTCACGGGCATGATCCTTATAAGTATGGGCGAATAGAGAGACGATTCCTATCAGCAGTATCCCTGTTTGCCCGGTCTACAATCAACTAGCGCTGCCACCAAACCTGTTTCAACCGAGGATACCGATCTATCGCTTGCCACCAGATTTGATCCACTACCTCTGATGGTGACTGAGTCGCATCAACGGCTATGGTGGCCTCTTTGGAATCAATTCTTTCAAAAGCATCAAGCTGACTCGCCAAGAGTTCAGTTTGCATATAGTGATTCTGGCGCTGGGCTAATCGCTGTCGCAGATCAGGTTCTGGCAGCGTTAGCCACACAAGCTGAACGAGGCCTAAATTTGCTAATCGCTGACGATGGGCTTGCTTGAGGGCTGAGCAGGTAAGGACTGTTTCGCGATTCAGCGTAATCGCTCGGTGGATATCATCTGCGATCGCATCCAACCACTCTTGACGATCTACATCCGTCAACGGCATTTGAGCAGCCATCTTCTGAATATTGGCAGCAGGATGACGTCGATCGCCTTCTAAGAAATCACACGCTAAACGATCAGCTAGCAAGCGACCGATCGTCGTTTTACCCGATCCAGACACGCCGATCATGACCCACACGAGCGGGACAACACCGTTAGTCATGCTCTCATTTAACCTTTGCCGCTAGTCCACCCTTTGAGCGGGTTACCAATATCGTTCTATGGTCTATAGGGTAAGGTAAGGAGCTGAAGTAAATCTCTACCGTACTCACAACTGCTCCGAGCCAAGCCCCTCACATCATCATCTGGTGTCAGTCACTAACTAAGAGATCAGCCGATCAGGCTGGACCCACCAGCAAAGCAATGACTCAAACCTCACCCACCGTCCACATTCTGGCAATGGTTGCGTTTCGTTATGTTTATTGAATCAACACTGCGATCGCACGCCCAAACCCAAAGTCGAGAGTAGGCTGGAATCAGCCCTTCACAGCAGGATATTCTCTTGGGTACAGACGATCAACTCTTTAGCGATGCCACTCACCGCTTAACCACCGCCTTAGAGCATGTGGACTTACCTGAAGATGTTTTAGAAACCTTGAAATATCCCAAGGCCCAACTCGGGGTTTCCATTCCCGTCCGCATGGATAATGGCGAACTGAAAATTTTTCAAGGCTATCGCATCCGCTATGACGATACACGAGGTCCGGCCAAGGGCGGAGTACGGTATCATCCCGGCGTCTCCATTGATGAAGTTCAATCCCTGGCGTTTTGGATGACCTTTAAATGTGCCACCCTAAACTTACCTTTTGGGGGTGGTAAGGGCGGCATTACGGTAGACCCCAAAGCCCTCTCCCGGATGGAACTAGAGCGTTTAAGTCGGGGCTATATTGATGCCATTGCCGATTTTATTGGCCCGGATATCGATATTCTGGCTCCCGATGTCTATACCAACCCGATGATTATGGGCTGGATGATGGATCAGTACAGCATTATCAAACGCCAAATTTGCCGAGGAGTGGTAACAGGGAAACCGCTTGCGATTGGTGGTAGTCTCGGCAGAAACTCAGCCACGGGGATGGGAGCCTTTTTTGTGATCGAGGCGATGGCACCGAAGTTAGGATTGATTCCTGAGCAAACCACAGTAGCGGTGCAGGGATTTGGTAATGCTGGAGCGGTCGTGGCTGAGCTACTCAATCAGGCAGGCTATAAAGTCGTTGCCGTTAGCGATTCCCAGGGCGGCATTTATGCCCCTCAGGGCTTGGATATTGCCAGTATTCGCAAGCATAAAGAAGCTAGCCGATCGATGAAGGCGGTCTATTGTGATGGCAGTGTCTGCAGCATTATTGAGCATGACACAATCACCAATGAAGAGTTGCTGGCTTTAGAGGTGGATGTGCTGATTCCTGCTGCTTTGGAGAATCAAATTACGGCTGATAATGCGGAGCAGATTAAGGCGAAATATATTTTCGAGGTGGCTAATGGTCCGGTGACTTCAGCCGCAGATACAATTTTGGTGGAGGCGGGTACGACGGTCTTCCCAGATATTTTAGTGAACGCAGGTGGGGTGACGGTCAGCTATTTTGAATGGGTGCAAAATCGGAGTGGGCTCTACTGGACGGAGGTGGAAGTGCAGAAGCAGCTTCAGCAAAAGATGGTGGAGGAAACAGAGATGATTTGGCAAATTACTCAAACCAAAGAGATTTCGGTGAGAACTGCAGCTTATGTTCATGCATTGGATCGAATTGGTGAAGCGGTGATGGCTAAGGGGACACGTGATTATTATGCAAATCACCAAAAATAGAGCTAGAGTGTCTAGCTCATTCCTAGCTAAACGTCATCGCAAAGAGCCAATAATAGACCTTAAAAAGTTTGCGGCAGATATCTAGCAGGCAGCTCTTAACTGCATGTCGAGTCGACCTAGTCTCCTGTGTCATTCAGGCCGATCACGTTTAAACCAGTCCAGCCAAGCCGACCACTTCTGGATAATCACGGCCATTTCCGTATAGCCCGTACTACCGGGATGATAGCCATCTCTCGCCTTGATATCGTTTAGCCAAATACTGGAGCGGGAGAGGGGGGTCCAAATATCTAGGTAGGACACGTCCAATTCTTGGCTGAGAATGCTGAGGTTCTCAGAGAGATCTTTGACGCGCTCGTTATGGTCTGGATCTGCGATCGCAGGGGGGCCAATCATCAAAATCGGATAGCGCAGCTTCGCCGTTCTAAAGATGCGCCGAGCATTCTCCAGGGAAAGGGGCATATCCACTCGACAATGATCGTACTCTTGGGCGGTATCGTTGACCCCAAAGCTAAACACCACTCGACCATTCGTTCCAGCTGGGCAACGAGCTTGCACTTCTGATAACCAGCGATCTTCAATATCAGCACTCGTATTTTGACGAATGCCCAAGTTATAGCTAGTGAAATCATAGCCTCGTCGATACATGGTGGCACAAACGCGGCCTGTCCATCCCAAGCACCCTAAATCGCCTACTCCATTAACAAATGAATCCCCCACAAAACAAATCCGCAGATCCTTGTCATCCTTCGGCATGGTCCAAATACCCAATCACTATTGCTAAGTCATATAGGCTTTACTGCAATTGTCAAGGTATTGGCAGCAAACTTTAACAAGCATCCCCCCTCACCTTGCTTTGGTAGCCCTATTCAGTCTGGTTAGCTTCCAGCCAAAAAAGGAGGAGAGGCAGGAAACCCTACCCCTCCCGAGCTTAGAAAGCTAGTGCCCTATTCACACTAGAGTTTAGTAGGGGCGGTACCCACTATTGTTGCCAGGCTTATGAACAATAAAGCTCATCACTTGACATTGGCGGATATTGTCAAATCCGACCACCCGAATATATTTATCGGAATACTCAGAACGGCATTCGCCAATCTCATATAAAACATCCTGCACAGAGGGGTTTTTGAAGAGCGGTAGCTTCCACATCGTCCAATAGTATTCGGTAGGCGCAGGAGAATCATTGAATTCAATTCCTGCAATATAGCCTTGATCCAGAATGTACTGAATTTGCCGACGAATTTGATCGTCGTTGAGCGGTGGCAAGTAGGAGAAGGTCTCGAAACGTTGCTCAATAGGTAAAGTTCTCATTTTGTTGTCCGTAGTATTTCCATCAAAAACTGCAAAAAGGGTCTGAGGTTTGGAAGGGACATCTAATCCCGCTCTTCTTCCTCATCAGCGTCCGTTTCAGCCTCCAGCACATTGTCGTTTGAGAGCATATCTTCGTTGGCGTTAGACTCTTCTGGCGGTGCCATTTGAGTCATCCGTTCCAGGAGTCGGCGTCGGTGCCCCACATTCGATTCTTGAATGCCGGTTTTTACCATCTCTGGTAAAAATTCGACGACCTCTTCTGCAAGATGCTCTCGAACGGTCAATAGTCGCAACGCTAACTCTCGATCTTCTTGCATCAGTGCGTCCAGATACAGCTCACCGTCTTGAACTCGATCCGTCGAAGAAAATTCCGACAGCCAAATTCCTAAACCGGGATTTGTTTCATAGAGCTGAGTAATCACTAGTTTGGCCGCTTGATAGGTCAAATAGCTGATCAGCACTTGGGCTGTATCTTGGGCAACGCGTTTGTATTTCATGCAATCCAGCCCGTAGAACTGGGATTCGATCTTGCGTTGAACAGTGAGCTGGAAGAACACTCATCTTCCTCAATGGAGTGAGGGCAAAGTCAGCCTTTACCCTCACTCCAAGAGAATTAGACGGTATCCATGGCCTCGAATTCGAACTTAATCTCTTTCCAGACTTCTAGAGCAACAGCCAGTTCAGGACTCCACTTAGCCGCTTCACGCAGGATGTCGCCACCTTCACGAGTCATGTCTCGACCTTCGTTACGCGCTTGCACACAAGCTTCAAGGGCAACTCGGTTAGCCGTTGCACCCGGCGCACAACCCCAAGGGTGACCCAAGGTTCCACCACCAAATTGGAGAACAGAGTCATCACCAAAGATTTCCACTAGAGCAGGCATGTGCCAAACGTGAATACCACCAGAGGCAACCGCCATAACGCCGCCCATAGAAGCCCAGTCTTGAGTGAAGTAGATACCACGGGAAGGATCTTTCTCGACATAGTTCTCACGCAAGAGATCCACAAATCCCATGGTGATGCCTTTTTCACCTTCCAATTTACCCACAACTGTACCGGTGTGAATGTGGTCACCACCAGACATCCGTAGACACTTCGACAGAACTCTAAAGTGCATACCGTGGTTCTTCTGACGGTCAATCACAGCGTGCATGGCTCGGTGAATATGGAGCAGCACTCCGTTATCACGACACCAGTGGGCCAACGAGGTGTTAGCGGTAAAACCACCGGTGATAAAGTCATGCATGATGATGGGCATTTCCAGTTCTTTAGCGAACTCGGCCCGCTTGAGCATTTCCTCACAGGTGGCGGCGGTGACGTTGAGGTAGTGACCCTTAATTTCGCCGGTTTCTGCTTGGGCTTTGTGGATGGCTTCAGCGACGAACAAGAAGCGATCGCGCCAGCGCATAAACGGCTGAGAGTTAATGTTCTCATCATCCTTAGTGAAGTCAAGACCACCACGCAGACACTCATATACGGCTCTACCGTAGTTCTTCGCGGATAGACCTAACTTGGGCTTAATCGTGCAACCCAAGAGTGGACGACCATACTTATTAATCTTGTCTCGCTCAACAGTAATCCCGTGGGGCGGACCTTGGAAGGTCTTCAGGTAGGCCACCGGAATGCGAATATCTTCTAGACGTAATGCTCGGAGTGCCTTAAAGCCAAACACGTTACCCACCAAAGAAGTTAGCAGGTTAGTGACAGAGCCTTCTTCGAACAAGTCGAGGGGATAGGCGATGTAGGCAATGTACTGATTATCTTCGTTCGCAACTGCTTCGATGTCATAGCAGCGGCCCTTATATCGATCCAAATCGGTCAACAGGTCAGTCCACACCGTGGTCCAAGTTCCCGTTGAGGATTCAGCCGCAACCGCAGCCCCTGCTTCTTCAGGAGGAACACCAGGCTGAGGGGTCATCCGAAAGGCAGCAAGGATGTCAGTATCTTTTGGGGTATAGTCCGGCGTGTAATAGGTCAGTTTATAGTCTTTAACGCCAGCATCATATCCGGCCTTTGACTGAGTTCTAGTTTGTGAATAGGACATGTTG
>NZ_JANQOP010000090.1 GCF_028285745.1 Acaryochloris sp. IP29b_bin.137
CATCTTTTCTGAGCATAGATAAGGATGTAAACCCTGAAGGGAGTATTAATTCTGTGGAACGAACATTTTTGGCCGTAAAACCAGACGGTGTCCAGCGGGGTCTGGTGGGGGAAATTATCAGCCGTTATGAAGCCAAAGGGTTTACGTTGGTGGGGCTTAAACTCATGGTGGTGAGCCGCGAGTTAGCAGAGCAACATTATGGTGAGCATAAGGAGAAACCCTTTTTTAGCGGCCTCGTTGATTTCATTACCTCTGGTCCCGTTGTCGCCATGGTTTGGGAAGGTAAAGATGTTGTTGCGGCAGCCCGTAAAATTATTGGTGCCACCAATCCGCTCAACTCAGAGCCCGGAACTATTCGAGGCGACTTTGGCATTGATATTGGCCGTAACATCATTCATGGTTCCGATGCCGTTGAAACCGCTCAGCGAGAAATCAGCCTGTGGTTTAAGCCAGAAGACTTAGCAGATTGGTCTCCGACCTTAACCGCCTGGATTTACGAATAATCCTTTCTCGCACTCATCCCGTCTTGGGATGAGTGTCAGGTTAGGCTCATGAAAAGCGGTATGTACATGACAACTCTTGCAGATGTCTTAATTCGCCTGTTTAATGCCCATGATATTTCATGTACCGTTGAAAACGATTGGGTATTTCCTTCTGGTCAACTGCCTGCCATTCGATGTCTTTGGCATCCTCCGTCGGCTAAGGGCGCTGGCCGCTTGGATGTAGAGGTTTTGCTGGCAAATGGCAATACACTAATCGAAAGTTTTGCAGGCTTGGGGGAAGGAAATCACGCCCTCATGGATGGTGTACAAAATTTTGTTCTGGGTTCATTTCACGTTTTGTTGGCCAGCCTATATGGAAAAAACGATCCCGAACAAGTCACAACTGAGCGCTGGTCTATTGGCGGAACGGATTGGAAAGTTTTCGTTGGTAATTTTTCTCGGCGCGCTTCCCAGGCACAAAATATTTCCGTTCCCAAGTCAGCGTTTACCTCAATTGAGACGGCGATCTTTAACACCCCCCTCACGTCAGAGTTACATTGGTTCCGCACTTTTTATTGTCAAGTTGGCAATCAGCAAATTTTCGAAGCTTTGATAAATAATGAGCCTTGGCAACAGGGTGAAGTCGCACTCAAAAGCATTCCCTGGCCCCAAGTCGCGGGTTACTCTAGCGTACGCAACTTCCTAGTTCTGGCGAAGGATGTCAAGACTAGCCCTTGATAGACGACTTGCAATGGTTAAATTAACCTCTGTATAGATTCGAGCTTACATAGAAAAAAACCCATCGGTACTATGGCTAAAACCGATGGGGTATAGGTATCTGCTGTGAGGTTAAAACTTAATTACTGGATTCTGTGTTAAACAGAATTGGGCATCAGATCTCCATATCAGCTCTTGTTCTAATCAATGACTCATCAATGACTCAGAAAGCTGGGTCGTGGTTATGCTTTTTCGACTCAAGCGTTCTCTGTTTCCCCCCATAGACTGCTTCCTACCTATTGAAAGTTGATTCATCTCCCAGGATTATTTTTGCTAAAGGGTCCAGCTTGAGCAGATCCTGAGTAATGTATCTCAAAGCCTAAGGACACCCCGATCGTTGCAGTACTGCTCTGATCATTGGGAGATCCCCTCAGGCCCACGGTATTTGAACCAATGGGTTGTAGTTGTCTTTTGAGTTAAATTGTCGACTTTAAATATGGAAACTTAAAGTCATTTCATTACCTTACTTATTAGTATTTCAGGCCTAAGTTTGCGATCGCGTTAATGCTGGCGTCTACCTTGTATAAGGTTGGGTATAAGTTTTTATCTCATTAAAATTTATTGTTACTCCGCCAGAACACTGGCTGCCACTTTTACTCAGCCCATTGGCGCAGCAAGTTGGCATGGCTTTTAGAAATAAGGTCAAATTCAGGCGTTTTCCCGTGGCTGGCGAAGAGGGAGCGCCGTGCCGTATCCAAATCAAATAACAGCTCTCGTTGTTGAGGGTCGCGGACCAGGCTCTGGACCCAGCCCACCGCCACCAATCGTGTCCCTGAGGTGACCGTCTCTACCCGATGAATCGTGGAAGAAGGATATGCGATCGCAGATCCAGCCGCCAATTTATAGGTATGAACCCCATCGGCCAACTCCACACAGAGTTCCCCCCCTTCATAATCATCAGGCGAGTTGAGAAATAGCGTAAAAGACACATCAGAGCGAGCGCCCCCCATAAAGGCATTATCCACATGATCTCCGTAGGACATGCCTTGCTGATACCGACTAAACAGCAGGGTATGAATCGAACGAGGTTGAATGGCGATCTTAAATAGGGGATGACGCAGAAGCGCTGATTTCACGCGCTCCTTTAGATCCAAATTGCAATCTGCTTGACCAGCCAGTTGAGTATTATTTTTGACCAACTTGGCATGCCAGCCTGCTGTCGTTTTACCATCCACAAATTCTGCCGTTGCCAGCAAATCTGTAATCTCCGTGAGTTCTTCGGCGGTCAGCACCTCGTCAATCGTCAAGATCATGAGGCAATCTGATTCTCCTGACGCAAGTACGCCTCAATAAAATTATCCAAATCACCATCCATGACATTTTCAATGGCGGTGGTCTCTTGATTAGTCCTCAAGTCCTTCACCATTTGGTAGGGATGAAACACATAATTACGAATCTGGTTTCCCCAGGCCGCTTCCACCGCATCACCACGAATATCGGCAATTTCCTGGGCCTTTTGCTCTTGGGCAATGACCAGCAATTTTGCTTTCAGCAGTGCCATCGCCTTGTCTTTGTTTTGCAGTTGCGATCGCTCCTGGGTACAACGCACTGCTAATCCCGTGGGAATATGGACGATGCGTACTGCCGTTTCCACTTTGTTCACATTTTGGCCACCCTTGCCGCCCGATCGTGAGGTGGTAATCTCCAAGTCCGTATCGGGAATCTCCAGCTCGACTTCATGATCTAGCTGAGGCATCACCTCCACCCCGGCAAAGCTCGTTTGGCGTTTGCCATTGGCATTAAAGGGGGAAATGCGAACCAGGCGGTGGGTTCCTTTCTCCGCCTTCAGGTAGCCATAGGCATAGCGCCCTTCTACTTCCAACGTGGCTGACTTGATGCCAGCCTCATCCCCTTCTGACAGTTCTGCCAAGTGGACTTTGTACCCTTGACGTTCGGACCAGCGAGTATACATACGGAGCAGCATCTCAGCCCAGTCTTGAGCATCGGTGCCGCCTGCCCCCGTATTGATGGTGAGGACAGCCCCGACTTTGTCATAGGGACCCGATAGTAGCTGCTGTAATTCCCATTGATCGAGCTGTTGATTGAGCTGTTCTAGATTACTCTCAGCTTCTTGTAGCAGGGCTGTATCTACTTCGAGCTGTAGCAACTCGACTAAGGCTTCGGCATCCTCTAATGTCCTTTGCCAACCTTGGAGTTGCGTGAGGTGGGCTTTTAGGTCGTTGAGATCCTGTAAAACTTTCTGAGCTTTCTCCTGTTCATCCCAAAAATCTGGCTGGGCGGCGAGTTGTTCCAGATCGTTAATTTGTGCATTCAGAGCAGGTAGGTCAAAGGTACTCCTGAGTTTTACCCAGGCGCTCAGACAATTGCTCGACTTCTCGCTTTAGCTCTAACACTTCCATGGTCAAACTGATGGGGTTAATCAAATACATCCTTGATTGTAGAGGATTCATCCAGAAGTCAACCGTTTTCCAGCTTGTCCTCCAAGTCCAATCTGCCTGGAGGGTGTCTAGAAGGTTTTTTGTGCTGGGGCAGAGCAATATGGTTGGAACGTTCCTTTCCTTACGGGGGCTATCGATGGGACTGTAGAATAATTCCTTTTCCAGCACCCTCCTTTTGCGGCAAAATCATAAATCTTCAAACTGATACAAATCTAGTTCTCATCTGTTTGAACGTTTTTCAAAAAGAACTATCTAAAAAACTGAGTGATTGGTTATCGATATATAAAAACCATAAATAAAGATAAAAAAGTGAACACATCATAGAGAGAATGCGTCCAATCATCGGGGCCTTCATTTTTGAGCGAGGAGAAAAGCACATTGATTGATGGGCACGGTAGTTGATTCTTGAATTGAATCTCAGATGATTGTATTTAAACAGCTGAAGCCTTCATTGGCCCTTCCCATACTGCTCAGCATCGAGTTGACATCAGCATGGAGGAACGGTTACCCGCTTGATCTACTGAGTTTCCTCTCAGCAGTGTAAAATCAAGCTTAGCTATTTTTAGCTAAAAGGTCTGGGGCCGCCATGGAATATCCATACCCACTAGACACACATTAGGGTAAAACTTTGGGGGCATTACAGCTATTTTAAGCAGACGGTTGCCAACAGGAGTTTGATTCTCCATGAAGATTATTGGCGTGATTTTTATCGCGATTGGTATCACTCTGTTTTTTGTTTATTCCAGCCTTAAGCGCAAAATAGAGAGCTTGAGGCTGGCCCGGCCCGCTAGCATTGCCGAATTAAACCATTTAGCCAGTGAAATTGCCTTAGAAATGGGCGTTGGTAGTTGGCGAGATTACGTCAAACTAAGGGGCACCATCCAATGTGACCAACCCTTAATGTCTGAACTTAAGCAGGTGCCTTGTGTGCACTATCATACGACGGTTGTTCGGGAATATGAAGAATACGTGACCGAACGAGACGGGGATAACAATCCGATCACCAAAACCCAAAGTGGGTCAGAAACCCTGTCTCAACATTGCCAGTCCGTACCGTTCTTTTTACAAGATGATACGGGAGAAATTTGGGTCGACCCTGAGGGTGCCCAAATTGAAACAATCCCCGTACTAGATGACTTCAGCTCTGAACAACCGTCTGGCAGACTGTTCTCTGATCGCTTGCCTCTATCGCCCAGCTTAGAGACCAACTGGCAGATCATCGGCTTTCGCTATCAAGAATCGGTATTGCCCGTGCAGTATCAGGTGTTTGTGGTAGCTCAGGTCAGCGATTTTAACCAAAGCTTAATCCTTGAGAATCCAACGACCAAGGGGCAGCGGTTTTTGATTTCTCTCAAATCTGAGGGAGCGCTGGCCCAATCCACACAAATGTCTGTCACCTATGCATTCTATGGAATGCTTTCTACTTTAGTCGTTGGAGTGCTGTTACTCATCCTAAGTCTAGTATCTGCCTAGCGAATGGAATTGCTTCTACAGCAGCACCCTAACCACCCCAGTGAAACACAGAGATTCGATTCGATATCTTACACTGCCCTCTAAACCGGTCTGGTATCAGTAAGTTCGGGGTTTAGCAACCTATCGTTTTACCTTCCCCCTTCTTGGAGGATGATGCGATTGCCTCCAGCCCTTTGGGCTTGACGGAGGGATTGTTCCGCCGCAGCGATTAGGTTGAGAGGGGTTAATTTTGAAGTGGGTACAATCGTGGCAATTCCTAAGCTTAGGGTAATGCTCTGTTCTGGCAAAGGAGGAGACCAAGATTCAGTCTCTTTTAGCGCTTTGACACGAAGTCGAATCTTCTTAGCAATGCAGGCCGCCTCATCAATAGAGGTGTGGGGAAGCAAAACAGCAAAGGTATCGCCATGGTATCGGGCAAGCATATCTTTAGAGCGATCAACATTGGCGTGAATCACCTTAATCACTTGTGCAATGGCAGTGTTACAAGCCGGATCGCCATACTGTCGGCGCAATTGTTCAAAGTCATCAATTTCGCAGAGAAATAGAGATAGGGGATGTCGCTCTTGTTCTAGGCGTTGCCAATCGCTGGTTAATCGAGCATCAAAGTGCGACCGCAACGATACTTGGACAACGCTTTTGCGAGTCCATCGCTGCACTGTTTGTTGATAGAGATGGGTCGGTTGCAGGGTCTGCCACAATCGCAGCGTAAATGTCTTCACTCTAAGCGGTTTAGACTGTTTTGATGGCTCAAAGGCATCGGACGGTTCAGACAAATCCTCTGAATAAAAAGGCGGTAGAAAAGACACGCTAGTACTCCGTAGATCTGAATCAAAGCGGAATCACCAACTCCCCCCCACTTAAATAGAGAATGATTATGCATCACTCTAAGACATGACCCGGTACCGATGGCCTCTCACCCAGAGGCTGCATTGGCTGAGTTGCAATTGGCAAGCTCAACGTGGGTATGTACAGGGGGAAGAATCAATTCTAAGTCGCTTGAAAGCTATGGAAAATGGCTATTTCAGGTCAAGAACACAATATTCTAATAAAAAATGCAAATCTATCTTAACGCAACAATGGATAACCATTGATTATTTCTGTGACAAAAGTTTTTGATGCCGAATTTTGTTCGTCTTAGTCGAAAACATCATCTGCGGGGGCCGGATTACCTCTAGACAATCCTGGCTTGTAGTATGTTGTAATACAAAAACAGTGCGCCCATTTTATGGATCCAATTCTTCAGTAAACATAGACCTGAGATGCCGTTATGAAAAATGGACCAATCAGCCATCATTCCCGAAAGAATAGATTAAATTGGAGTTAATCGTGTTTCAGGCACCCAGATTGAACGAATTCAAGATTTTTATTTGTTAAGCGTTTAATTCCTTCTCGAAAGCCCAGGTAACTCCTTGTATCCATCCCATTAGGGGTTGAGGCAGAACTGACGATAAAAAGCTAATCAGTGCTCCCCAGGATGGAAATTTAAAATAATTTGAGTGGATAAATATCCCTCCTTTTCAGCCTATCCTGAGTTTAGGGGAATTAGAGCGATTTATAAGTAGAAAAAGATGGCAATTTACTTCTATTCAAGTAGAGAAAACCCTTATGGTTGTTTTTCTAATTTTTCAGCTCATGGGTTTACCTTAGATGATTTCTGGTGGCCAACCAGTGAACATTATTTCCAAGCGCAAAAATTTGTGGGTACTCCCCATGTTGCCCAAATTCGCCAGGTGAAAGCGCCCAAAGATGCGGCTCGTTTGGGGCGGCAACGCACTCGCCCACTTCGTCCAGACTGGGAACAGGTGAAAGATAATGTGATGCGTAAAGGGGTGCTTTGCAAATTTGAGACCCATGCAGACATCCGTAAAATTCTGCTATCTACGGGGAATCAAGACCTAGTAGAAAATGCCCCTAATGATTACTACTGGGGCTGTGGTCGGGATGGGAGTGGGAAAAATAGGCTGGGGAAAATTTTAATGGACGTGCGAGCACTATTGCGATAGCACCAGAGCCGCTCGCGCTTCGGTCATGTGAATTCATGAAATTAATCCTATTTGAAGACGCAGTAGCGTTTCGCGATCGCACCCAGTCTCACCTCTTGCACTATCCAGCTGAACATAATCTTTTGCTGGGCATTCAGAGTGCGCTGATCCGCGCTCCAGAATCTTTTGTCAGTCCTCCTGATCTGTTGGTTGTTGAATCGGCGGGCAGGCTGCAAGCGGTCGGGACCCGAACGCCTCCTTATAATTTTGTGCTGTCGAAGGTAGAAG
Source organism: Acaryochloris sp. IP29b_bin.137 (assembly GCF_028285745.1). Lineage (GTDB taxonomy): Bacteria > Cyanobacteriota > Cyanobacteriia > Thermosynechococcales > Thermosynechococcaceae > Acaryochloris. Next base: position 7,402 of record NZ_JANQOP010000090.1, read on the forward strand.
ATTTTGCCGCGCTAGAACTCATGGCAGACTATTTTCACGCCGCTTCGACGGCTCTCAGCGGCATTAATAGCTTTGCCAGCGAAGCTCAGGCCTTTGCTCAAACGTGGCAAAGCCTGACGGGCCAATCTAGTCTTTTAAAGATGCATCTGCGGATTCACCAGTTGACCCAAGTGCGCAGTCAAGACCGTGCCCAGGGCTATTTGCGAGTGGCAACGAGGCGCGATCGCCTCCAGCTTTTGCAGTGGTCGAAAGCATTCTCCCAGGAAGCCTTAGGCGACATTGAAGGGGATATCGAACGGATTCTCGATCTGCAGCTTAAGCGCCAAAATCTCTATGTATGGTGCGACGGTCAGATCGTATCTATGGTCGCTGGGCGCCTTTCCCAACCGGGCGGGGGCCGGATTGGCCCTGTGTATACACCACCCGAGTTTCGGCGGCGGGGTTATGCAACGGCCTGTGTCGCGGCGATCAGTCAGATGTTGCTGGATAAAGGGGCGCAGCGATGTTGCCTCTTTACTGATATTACTAATCCAACAGCTAACCATATTTACCAGACGATTGGCTACGAACCCGTCTGTGACTGGCATGACTATCGCTTTGTCTAGTTGAAGGGAAATCTACTAATCAAGAATCTTCAACGGATCCAAGTTTTTGCCAGTCCCCAAGGCAAGATTTATCTATAACAAGATTTATCCATAAAAGGTTATATAGTTATATAATCGTGTTGATAGCCTTCTTTTTGGTTCAATTTCCCCATGTCCGATACGGTGACCAAACAAGTTTCCCCAGAAGTTCTGATGGCGGTGGCTGACTATTTTAAGGTTCTTTCAGAGGTCAGTCGCTTACAGATTCTCAGTAACCTCAGGGCAGGACCCATGACGGTTAACGATTTAGTGGATGCGACTGGGCTAGGGCAAGCCAATCTTTCCAAGCACTTAAAGGTTTTGACCCAGGCGGGCCTCCTCTCCCGCACCCCCAGTGGCGTCAGTGCTTATTATGAGATTGTCGATCCATTGGTGTTTGAGCTGTGTGAATCAGTGTGTGATTCCATTAGCGATCGCTTATTGCAGCAGGCACAGAAATTTAATCAATTCAAATCCTTCAGCAAATCGCCATAGTACTGAACACGCAAGAGATTAACTGCGTCTAACCCTCACGGTTTAAACTGTGAGGGCTTTCTCTTGTCGACCCGTTTGTGAAGCTCAGGAGAACCGTATAAGATGCAGTCTCTTAACCAGCTGATGCAGTCCTATGCCGCCGGACAGCGAGACTTTGCCCGCAGTCAACTTCTAGAAGCAGAAATTGTGAAGGCTGATTTGGCAGGTATTGATCTGAGTCGGGCGGATCTACGGCAAGCTCGGCTTGGACGTACCAATTTCAGTCATGGAACGTTTAGGGAGGCAGATTTTAGTGAAGCCCTGCTATGGGGGGCGGATTTAAGCGGTGCCGATCTGAGCAGCGCAACTTTACGAGAAGCCGATTTGAGTGGGGCTAAATTAGTCCAGGTTAATCTGGCCAATGCCAACCTCTATAAAGCCAGCTTGTGTGGAACCAATTTAAGGCAGGCCAATCTCACGGGGGCTATTTTATATGAGGTAGATTTAAGACCCTCCTTGGATCAGGGCACTGATTTAGGGGAGGCCGATCTAAGCCATGCGGCGTTGAATTATGCCCAGTTGAGTGGAGCCACGTTGGCCCATGCCATCTTAGTAGGCGCTAAACTCTGCCGAGCAAACTTGAGTCAGCAAGGATGGGGGGGACAGGTGCCAACGGATTTAAGGGGAGCTGATCTGCAACAGGCCGATCTAAGCTATGCCGATCTGCGAGGTGCTTGGCTGCAAGAGGCTAACCTCCGCCAGGCCGATTTAACGGGGACGGATTTGGGGGGTGCCCAATTTGCGGGAGCCATTATGCCAGATGGGCAGACTTATCCCTAAGCGCTGCCAAGAATTTGGAGACGCTGCGAGAAGATGGCTAGGCCTCTCCCCAGTAAGTCAATTTCTCCACGGGTGGATGGTCTGGGTTGTTCATCCAATCTTGGACATCTCCTGCAAAATCAGGATGGGGGGTACCCAGTTCATACATAGAGTTCTTCGTCGTCACGTAGACTCGCCCCGCTTTGGCCAGGCACCCCTGAATGGAGGAAGATTTCAGTGATTTTCCCGCTGGATACTTGGGATGGTTAAAGATCTGTCCACGAATAATCACATGGTTGCTAATGTTAATGCAACGCCAAGATTCGATAATCGGCAGGTTGAGCGAGGCCGTGCTAGAGGCTGTGAACGTCGGTTGAGAATGTTCTAAATAATAATCCGTGATATCGTCCGCAATCATGATCAGGTTTGAGGATTGATGGCTCAAAGATGAGGGTCACAATCGAATATTGTTGTTCCCAGATATATCTAGGGTAAACAGAACTGCAAAAAAATCACTCCGTAAGAACGCTGAAATTCTCTCATGAAGGTTTTTGGGTGTCTCTGCAAAGGTGACAACCTCCCAGCGCTAGCTTCTGTTGAGGTCTAATGAACCTGAGGGCTAGTGAATCTCGCCCCGCAGTTGTTCTGCATCAAGCGGCGTGATCCAATACAGGCGTAGGAAATCCCCAACGATGCCCAATAGGTGAGGGGCTTTACGGAGCCACTTGAGTAGTTTGGGTGAATTCGCTGCGTCAATGGCTTTGAGTTGAAGGTTGCGATCGCTACAACGATGCAGCCGAGGAAAGAACTGGGGATGGTCCACGTTGAGATACACCGGGAAGGCACGCGCGGCGGTTTCATTGGTTTTCCGAATCACCTCTGCATCAAAGTCGGTGGGGTCGAGGCCCAACATTTCATAGAAGGTATGGCGCTCCTGCACGGTCAAAGAATGGGTGACAAATACCGTGAGTAGAAAGAAGCGACTCCACAATCTCGATTTCCAGGTATTCCAAAGTTGGGGTTGCGATCGCACCAAGGCCTTAAAGATATCGCCATGACGATTTTCGTCCTGACACCAGCTTTCGAAGTAGTTAAACAAGGGATAAAAGTGATGTTCGGGGTGATGTTCTAAATGCCGATAAATAATGATGTAGCGCCAGTAACCAATTTTTTCAGAGAGATAAACCGTATAGAGCACCCATTCAATGGGAAAATAAGGTGTAGGTCCGCTGTTTCGTGAGCTTGCCTAAATCCAGTGAGAGCTTAAAATCCCCCATGGACTTATTGAGAAATCCAGCATGGCGGGCTTCATCTCGTGCCATTAAGCTAAAAATCTCTGCCAGTAACGGGCTTTTCCCTTTTAGTCGCCGGGATAATTCCTTAAAGAGTAAAAACCCTGAAAATTCAGAGACGCAGGATCGCTCCAGATAGTCTAAAAATGCTTCTCGCTCTTCACCTGTGATGTGATCCCAAGATTGCTCAAAGGCGTCATCCCGAACAAAGTGGAAACGGTTATAGTCGGCCTTCATCTCCGCCAACATCGCTTCCAAACCGTCTGCTTGGGCGGTTAAATCTAACGCTGCGGCCTTTTCAAAATCGGTGACATAAAAGCGAGGAGTCAAAATATTCTCTTGAACATTCTGCTTGACGACAGATGGTGAGCTGGGCTGAGGGGCGGTTTGAACCATGGGAATCTGCTCTCTTATGCTCTAAAGTGGAGTGCCAAATAATTTTATAGCTATAGAGTAGTTTAAAAGAGAAGATGTGAGAAACACCTTGCATTACGGTTTTTTAATAAAAAGAGATATGGCTTAAAAGTCTTTCAGAAAGAACTTATAGTGTGGATACATAATATTTTGGTAAAAATTTTTGCTATTTTAATTAAATGACCATATAGTTGTTATTGAATTACTCTTATTGAACTATTCCTTGAGTAATTTAGGTCTCAAACCCTTGTAATGACAGGGGTTCCTAGTGCACACCCATTTGCCCAGGAGATCAAATTCGTTATGAGCTGTAATTTAGCCTTTGCCCTCCGTCAAGGGACACAGCATGCCCACGTTCTTGCTGAAAACACAGCCCTGATGAAAGCCTGGATGAAGGGCATGGTCGGTTTAGACGTGTTTCGAGAACTGCTGGTGAACCTCTACTTTGTCTATGACAGTTTGGAGCAGCAGCTCGATTCCCATCAAACTCATCCAGTCTTGGGTCGGATTTACTGGCCTTCTCTGAATCGTCGGGATAATCTACGTCAGGACTTGGCTTATTTCTACGGCCAGGATTGGCAGCAGCATATCCGCCCTCGAACAGCAGGCTTGCAATATGCGGCTCGCATTGGTGTTGTAGGTCTCACGGCCCCAGAACGATTGGTTGCTCATGCCTATGTTCGCTATATGGGAGATTTATAGGGAGGGCAACAGCTGCAAAGAATCGCTCGAACCGCCTTATCGTTACCCCTCAAACAAGGGACGCGCTTATACGATTTTGAGGATTTGCCTTCCGTAGAGGCCAAAAAGCGATTTAAAGAGCGCTATCGGGATGTTTTAAATCATTTGCCCATTGGCCAAGAGACGGTTCAGCAGATTGTGAAGGAAGCGAATCTCGCTTTTCGGCTGAATTGCGACCTGATGCAATCCCTGGAAGTCGATCTGCAAACAGCTCTGGGAGAAGAAGCGTTTCAGTCCATTCTTCAAGAGAATCGTCCTCCCCTCCAGCCTGCCCGACCCTCCGTTGCCTGATCGACGGGAAACAAACCCGACATACCAGACCCACCGCCCATTGTTTGGAGGGGTGGGCTACCGTCCTGCACTATTACTGAATAAGGTCAGTCCCCTATGGAATTACTGTCTTCTGTACGCTGTGATCTCGAATTACTGAATAAGTATGATCAACCCTTGCCTCGCTATACCAGCTATCCACCCGCTACAGAATTTAGCTCCGAATTTACTGCTGAACGATTTCAGCAAACTCTGGCAAGGGGACGTGATCAGCAAATTCCCCTATCTCTCTACTGCCATATTCCTTTTTGTGAAACCCCTTGCTTTTTTTGTGGGTGCAATACGGTGATCACCCAGCGGAAACAAGTGGCTGATCCCTACCTGCAATACCTCATTCGGAATATTCAGCAAGTGGCTGAGCAAGTGGGGGGCGATCGCAACGTTCACCAACTCCACTGGGGGGGAGGAACACCTAATTATTTAAGCTGGCCCCAAATTGAGCTGCTCTGGAATGCCTTGCAGGATGCCTTCTCTTTCGATCCGGCGGCAGAAATATCCATTGAGGTGAACCCCTGCTATATCGATCGCAATACAGTATTTTTCCTACGAGAGCTGGGGTTTAACCGAATCAGCTTTGGCATTCAAGATTTTGATCCGCAGGTCCAGATTGCCGTCAACCGCATTCAGCCGGAAGCGTTGCTGGTTAACGTGATCAGCTGGATTCAAGAAGCTGACTTTGACAGTGTGAATGTGGATTTAATCTATGGCTTGCCCCATCAAACGGTGGCCACCTTTGCCAACACGGTGCAAAAAACGATTCAACTCAATCCTGACCGGATTGCTGTGTTTAACTTTGCCTATATGCCCCAGTTAATCCCTGTCCAGCGACAATTGCCGGCCCATGCCCTTCCTCCCAAAGCAGAGAAGCTAGCAATGTTGCAGCAGACCATTACCCAGTTGGAGGGCAATGGATATCGCTTTATTGGGATGGACCATTTCGCCAAACCCAATGATGAGTTGGCTTTAGCTCAAAAAGCAGGACAACTACACCGAAATTTTCAGGGATATACGACCAAACCGGAGTCGGATTTACTGGGTTTTGGGCTCTCGGCCATCAGTATGCTTCAGGATGTATATACCCAAAATCACAAGCGCCTCAAGGATTATTACCAAGCCCTAGACAACACCCCATTCCCCATTGCTAAAGGGGTAGGGTTAAGGGATGACGATCAGGTGCGCCGCGCAGTAATTATGGAACTGATGTGCCAGTTTCAGATTTCGCAAGCCGCTCTTGAAGACAAGTACCACCTGAATATTGACCCAGATTTTGATCAATATTTTGCAGCGGAAAAGACTGCTCTACAAGCTTTGGCGGCGGATGGTTTGGTAGAGTTATCTCCCAACCAGATTCAGGTCACGCCCACTGGGCGCTTACTGATTCGCAATATTGCGGCGGTGTTTGATACCTATTTGCGATCTCATACTGATCAACGATTTTCACAATCAATTTAGCCTTATAGGGGCGTTTTAGTGTTTTTTTGCCGAACGCATCAGTCCTGAGTAGCCAAAATTGCAGAACGTATTTAGCCATACTTTTCGTAGAGTGAGCGGACTTGTTGGGATTTTCCCTGATGTTTGTAAATTCGCTCTATTTGTTTCAGAATAGCGATCCTACTTGAGTCATCTTGAACTTGCTCTTTGAGTTTTAGGAGTTCAAGCGCTTGAAGGTAGAATGCGATCGCATGCTCAAATCTTCGGTGTTTGTGATAAACATCCGCTATGTCACGGAGAATGGCTGCTTTATTTTGAAAGTCATTATGTACAGTTGCAATGTCTAGAGCCACTAAATGATATTTAATAGCTAGCTCGAAATCGCCATCATCATTGCATAGATTAGCGATACGTCTTAGAAGACCAATCTGTCCTTGCTCATCTCCGACTTCAGTTTTGATGCTGATTGCCTTTTTGTAGAATGCAGTGGCACTTTCATAATCTCCTTCATCAGCGTAATCTGCGATCAGTTGGTACAACGCTGGCAAATGTTGTTTTGCAAGAGATGTCATCCCCTCTAAAATCGGCTGACTAATATGGGTAGGAAAATCTTTCGGTAATTGCTCTTGAACTTGTTGGGCAATGAATTCAGTCTTCTCCAGCATTTCTAGCAAAAGAGAGATTGTTTGTTTCTTTGAAAACGCTGCAGCCTTCGCCGTAGATAGAAAATGCCTAAGCTGTATTTGCGACCATTCATAGCGGTTCTGTTTACCCTTTAGAGCCATTGCCATCTTTGCTTTTTGCTTAGGAATTTCTTTTATCTGCATTGATGGATAAGCTGACAGCACATCATACAGGGGCGTCAATCGATAGCTGGCATTAGGATCTAAGTAAACGCTGAAATTTTTGCCATGGCCGTCTATTGCTGCCAATAGCCAAAATAAAATTTGTGATTTAAAGAATTGCTCCCTATCGACTTGGGGTTGCTTGGAGCCCATCAGAACCTTCATAATTTCGACAATGCTTGGTCCCCCGTCTGCTTGATATTTGTTGCCAGAAGCGACTCCCAATACTTGGCACATGTCTTCTTGGGGGAGCCTCATCAACCAGCTCTTATCCCTTGACCACTTTCTGTCAAATCGCTCTACCACCAAGACCTTGACATCTTCAAACGTCTGGATATCAGCCTTTGCTACAGGCAATCCAAAAGCTTCGGCAATTTTCAAACAGAGCCATTCATTTTCACAGCTTTCGCTCAGATCGATATTGTGGTTAGCAATTACCCCTATCGGGAGCTTGAAAATATGGCTTGTGGGTGTCGGTCCAGTGGGTAAGCACCATTTCTGGTTGTGCCACAGCAGTCCAGTTTTTTCCTGAGCACCCGCAATTGAAATTCGAAAGTCGTCCACCTCTCTAGTCATACCCAGAGGTTCCATATTATAGTTCCGTAGACGTTCAGCAATTTCAGCTTTCGTGAGAACCTGCTTGGTTACTGTTTTAACGTTTGGTCCGGGCAACTGATGGCAAAGTTGTACTGCTCCTACACAATCACTCCCTACCTCACTTAACAAATCAAAGGGTTGATTTGTGAATGTCTGAAACCTCGTTTGCATCCTGTCTCGAATGGCTTTGCTATCTGGCAGCAAGTTATCGAAAAAGTTATAGACCTGCGGCCCTTCGTAAACTGCGCTGCGTAAAGGCATTGATAGGGATAAGGGACGGGCACCAGGGGTTGCGAGCCATTCTTCTGCATACTGGAACGTATTCGCTCCTGTTGTAGACTGATGCCAAAAACCGACCAGACGACCATTTATTAATACATGTAGAGTCCCACTGGCTTTGGCCTTTACCACTCTTCATCCCACCCTTGATTTGCTTTGCTAGCCTGCTCTTTCGGGACGATTTGCACCTCAAGTTCTAATGCCGATAACAACTTAAACAGGGTCTCCAATTTGGTACTGGCTGGGCAATTTTCAAACGCAGAGACGGTTACTTGTCTGACCCCAGTTCGATCCCCCACTTCAGATTGGTTAAGCCCCATCCTTTTGCGGCGATCTCTGGCATATTCAGCCAGTACTGTGGGTGAAGAAATAATCATGTGAGTGCAAATAATAGCTACAGCGTATATAAGTAATTTTAATTGCTATAGATATTAAATGCAAAAATAATAGCTATAGCGTATATAAGTAATTTTAAGCGCTATAGCTATTAAATAGGATTGATTGTTGTATCAGTTTCATAACTGGGGGCGTTATTTTGGATCCATTCAGGATACCGAATCATCAAGATTGACTAGCGGTTAAAACCAGAGGATGTCACAATCCTTAGAAGTGGAAATTGAAGTCCCTGACTACACCCGAGCAGGATTTATCCTGACTCATCCTCAAGCTCCCGACCTGCCTATTTCTGAGACGTTCCTAGCTTATGCCTCGCCGTGAAGATCTGCACAAAATCCTGCTGATTGGTTCTGGGCCAATTGTGATTGGGCAAGCCTGTGAATTTGACTATTCTGGCACCCAAGCCTGCAAAGCTCTGCGAGACGAAGGCTATGAAGTGGTGCTGATTAACTCTAATCCCGCCACGATTATGACGGATCCGGAGACGGCAGAGCGAATCTATATTGAACCCCTGACCCCCGAATTGGTGGAGAAGGTGATTGCTAAGGAGCGACCAGATGCTCTATTGCCCACCATGGGAGGCCAAACCGCTTTGAACTTGGCGGTGACCCTAGCAAAGACTGGGGTTTTAGGCCAATATAATGTGGAGCTGATCGGAGCTAAACTTCCGGCCATTGAAATGGCGGAAGACCGCAAATTGTTTAAAGAAGCGATGGAGCGGATTGGCTTAGGTGTTTGTCCGTCGGGCTTGGCCGAGACCATGGCGGAATCCCAGCAGATTGCCCAGGAAATTGGTACCTATCCTCTGATTGTCCGTCCTGCCTTTACTTTGGGAGGCACAGGTGGAGGCATTGCCTACAACCAAGAAGAATTTGAAGCCATTGCCCAGAGCGGTCTGGATGCCAGCCCCGTTTCTCAGATTTTGATTGAGAAGTCCCTGATTGGCTGGAAAGAGTATGAACTAGAGGTCATGCGGGACCTGGCCGACAATGTGGTGATTATTTGCTCCATCGAAAATATCGATCCAATGGGGGTGCATACGGGGGACTCAATCACCGTAGCCCCTGCCCAGACCCTAACAGACAAGGAATACCAGCGACTGCGGGATGCTTCCATCAAGATTATCCGCGAAATCGGGGTGGAAACGGGGGGATCGAATATTCAGTTTGCGGTCAATCCCGTCGATGGCGAGGTGATCGTGATTGAGATGAACCCCCGAGTATCTCGGTCCTCGGCTCTGGCGTCCAAGGCCACCGGATTCCCAATCGCAAAGTTCGCAGCCAAGTTAGCGGTGGGCTATACCCTCAGCGAAATCCCCAATGATATTACTCGTAAGACCCCAGCCAGCTTTGAACCCAGCATCGACTATGTGGTTACCAAGATTCCCCGATTTGCCTTTGAGAAGTTTCCTGGGTCTGAGCCTGCTTTAACCACACAAATGAAGTCGGTGGGAGAGGCAATGGCCATTGGTCGCACCTTCCAGGAATCCTTTCAAAAAGCGTTGCGATCTTTAGAGACAGGGCGATTTGGCTGGGGCTGTGACCAGGCTGAGAACCTGCCGAGCCTAGAGCAGATTCGGGCGAGTTTACGGAATCCCAATCCTGAACGCATCTATACCGTTCGCCATGCGTTGCAGGCGGGACTAAGTGTTGAAGAAATTTACGACATTACCGGGATCGATCCCTGGTTCCTCTGGCATTTCCAGGATCTGCTAACGACGGAAGAGTATCTTAAGCAAACCAATCTGTATGATTTGACCGCCGATCTGATGTGGCAGATTAAGCAGCAGGGCTTTAGTGATCCGCAGATTGCCTTTGCTACCCAAGCCAACGAGGATGAAGTTCGCAACTATCGCAAGCAGTTGGGGGTAGTGCCAGCCTATAAAACTGTGGATACCTGTGCGGCAGAATTTGAAGCGTTGACGCCCTATTACTATTCCACTTATGAGCAGGAATCGGAGGTGTTGCCGTCGGATCGTCGCAAGGTGATGATTCTAGGGTCGGGACCAAACCGGATTGGCCAGGGCATTGAGTTTGACTATTGCTGTTGCCATGCCTCCTATGCCTTGCAGGCAGACGATTTCGAGACGATTATGGTCAACTCCAACCCGGAAACAGTCTCCACGGATTATGACACTAGCGATCGCCTCTATTTTGAACCGCTGACAAAAGAAGATGTGCTCAATATTCTAGAAGCAGAAAATCCAGAAGGGATTATTATCCAGTTTGGCGGGCAGACACCGCTGAAGTTGGCGGTGCCCCTGCAAACCTATTTGCAAGGGAAGCCAGAGGGTCCCAAGATTTGGGGCACGTCACCAGACTCGATTGATATTGCTGAGGACCGGGAGCGGTTTGAGCAGATTCTCCATACCCTCAATATCACCCAACCACCGAATGGGATTGCCCGCAGTAATCAGGAAGCGATTGAAGTAGCCCAGCGCATTCAATATCCCGTGGTGGTTCGGCCTAGCTATGTGCTGGGAGGACGGGCGATGGAGATTGTCTATTCCGATGAAGAGCTTGAACGCTATATGACCTTTGCGGTCCAAGTGGAACCGGATCATCCCATCCTGATCGACAAGTTTTTGGAAGATGCCATTGAAGTGGACGTGGATGCGATCGCAGATCGTACTGGTGAAGTTGTGATCGGTGGCATTATGGAGCATATCGAACAGGCGGGGGTCCATTCGGGCGATTCTGCCTGTGCCATTCCTACTCTTTCGCTAGGGGAAGAAACCCTAGCAACCATCCGAGAGTGGAGTAAGCAACTGGCTCAGCAATTGAATGTGATTGGGTTAATGAACCTCCAGTTCGCGGTCCAGGGAGAGCAGGTGTATATCTTAGAAGCCAACCCCAGAGCCTCCCGCACAGTTCCCTTTGTGTCCAAGGCCATTGGGCTGCCTTTGGCCCAGGTGGCGGCGCGGTTGATGTCAGGCCAAACCCTTGCTGATCTGGGTATCAAAGAGGAGCGAATTCCTCGACATATCTCGGTTAAAGAGGCGGTATTGCCCTTCGCTAAGTTCCCCGGTACTGACACCATCCTCGGTCCTGAAATGCGCTCCACAGGTGAGGCGATGGGGATTGATACGGATTTTGGCAAAGCCTTTGCCAAGTCCCAGTTCTCGGCCCATCAGGATTTGCCTCAGTCGGGTTCCGTGTTTGTCTCCATGACCGATCGAGATAAGCAAGCGGTGATTCCCATTGCTAGGGATTTAATCGAACTAGGGTTCAAGCTAGTGGCTACCGCTGGAACCCAGAAGGTGTTGGAGGCCGAAGGGTTTGAGGTGGCTCCAGTGCTCAAACTGCACGAAGGCCGCCCTAATGTTCTGGATTTAATTAAAAATCGCCAAGTGCAGCTGATTCTCAATACCCCTTCTGGTAGCGATGCCCATGCCGATGGCCGCTTGATTCGACGGTCAGCCCTAGCCTACAAGATTCCGCTGATTACGACGATTGCAGGGGCAAAAGCGACGGCAGCAGCCTTGCGATCACTGCAATCAGAAACAATGGATGTGAAAGCGATTCAGGACTATCATCTGCAAATGAAGTGATTTTGAATGGATCAGCTAAACGGCAAACCGCCAGATGATCGGTTCCCAACCATAGGCATCCCCTTGAGTTCTGACGTGACCCAGCCCAGGGAAGGGCATATGGGGCACCAACAGCAGACGGCGCTGGGCGGTAACCGTTTCCAGTAGCTGACGACGGGCGATTACACCCTGCTCAGGGTCACCATCAAAGGCCACTTCCCAGTCTGGGTTTTCCAAGTTAAGGGGATCGCTAAAGAAAACATCTCCGGTGGTGAGTAGACTTTCTTCGCCAGACGTAATGAGGAAGGAAGCTTGTCCGGGGGTATGACCACTAGAATCAACGGCTTGAATATGAGGAATGACCTCACTGCCCATGGCAAATAGGGTCGTCCTATCTTGAATAGCGCTTAGTCTCTCCTTTGCCCCCTTAATCGTCCTAGCCTTTGTTTCCTCGTCGAATAGGGATTTGGGCAGCTCCACAGTGTCCGCCAGCCAAAAGTCAGACTCTACCTGGGAGATATAGAACTGGGCATTGGGTAACCGCAGCTGGCCCTTATCGTCTACAATACCGCCGATATGGTCTGGGTGGGCGTGGGTCAAAATGACTGTGTCAATCTCTGGGGCCGTAATACCTGCTGCTTCAAGATTTTTCAGCAGATGACCAGCGGTGGGACCAAAGGCTGCTCCTGCGCCTGTATCGATCAGAACTTTATGTTCATCGGTTTCAAGGTATAGGGCATTGATATGGGCTAAAACATCTTTGGTTCCGAGAAAATGCTCCTTCAGTACCGCTGTCACTGCCTTGGGGTCGGCTTTGGGCACAAAGAAGTTTGGTGGAAAGGATAGGGTACCGTCACTCACCACCATG
>NZ_JANQOP010000101.1 GCF_028285745.1 Acaryochloris sp. IP29b_bin.137
TGGGGTTACGGGAATACTGATGGCCGCACCGGGATTGTCCTCGATGTATCCTGCTTTTTCGAGCCAGGTAAAGAAGCTTTTAAGTGCCGTCAACACTGCCCCCACTGAGCCTTGCTTCAACTGCCGACCCGATTCCAGATAGGTCTTATAGCGCTTCAAATCATTTATGGTAATCTGGTGCCAGTCCTTATTCACCCACAAGCTGAACTGTCGTAAATGTCGTTCATAATTACGACGGGTGTTGGCCGCCAAATTCTTCAGGGTGAGGAACTGTTCGATTCGTTGAGATCGCAGATTCACCACTGCTGGTTTCACAGGGACTGGACTCGGCTCCGATTTCTCCTTGCCGAACTCTATGAGACGGACAGGCGGGATGTCGGAAGTTTGAGAGAAACGCGACATAATTTTGACCACAGAGTATGAATTCCAAGCTCACTATATTAGATCGGGCATTTTAATTCCAGATTTGTATCCAAAAATCGGAATTAAAATGCTATTCGAGCATCAAAGCTTTGCTGTGTATTCTTTTGAGCGAATCCCAAAGGTCTAAAGCTTTTGATGATTTAGTGTAATATTTGCCTGCTTCTACGAAGACATTCTGAGAACCGGATAACAGCCATACATTATGTGCACACAGTAGCTTAGAGCAAGTTTGACAATACAGATTTTCCGTCACAGTGGATTACTGCTCATAATTTCCTCACAAGCTATACCTAACCTTTGAGTGGCACTATTCAAAGCTAATGAGATTATTTCTATTTTCTTAGAGTATAAAACCTATCAATGGTAAGAGATTTTGATTCGCTATTTTGTTGATTTAAATCGATTTTGTCGATATCGGGAGGAATAAAAAATGAGCTTAGAAACTTATCAAAAGGAAGTACAACATCTAGGAGAATCAAAAGGTGTCAAAGACCACGACCATGACTTAGTTCATGACCTGAGTCGTAGGCTAGATGCCTTATGGCGGTATGACCAATATATTGCCAACGCTGAAGGGCATGAATCAGTAAAGTCCTTTTGGATAAGGGTTAAGCAACAAGAGCAAGAAAACATAGCGGAGTTGAAGAAACTGCTCTCAGAGCATATAAAAGTTGGTGATTTCTAAAGTTATCTCTCTAGCGTTCTTTCATTCCCCTAAGTATGCCTAAAGGTAACAGTGCAATGTAGGAAAACGAGTGTGAAAGGAGGTAGCTATGACAGTTCTGATTCTAAAAATCTGGAAGCAATTGGCCCACAGATTTGCTTCTGTAGCTGTGAGTGCTGTGCTGTGCTGGGGCTTATTATCTCTAGGCTGGCTCCCTAGTCATTTGACCCTTTGCTGGGCTGCTTTGCCCACAGGTGATGCGGTGACTAACCCCAGAACATTGCTGCGACTTGCACTCCCTACAGATAATCAGGCCCTTGAAACTGTTCAGCAATCTCTGGAAGAGATGCCACCTCAATTAGATGATCCAGCAGCACAGATGCAAACCAAACAATGGCCTGAGGTGGAGAACCAAGTATCCAAAGCAGTACAAACGTTTAAAAGAGCAGAATCAGACCTTCTTGCTATGGTTCCTACCCCCTATCGGTCTCAAGCTTCGGACCGCATTGAACAAATTAATTCTGGTCTGGCAGATCTAAGGGTGCTAGCTGATCAGAAAGATGAAGAAGCATTTGCCGCCAAACTCACTCAAGTCTGGAATACTGTCGATCTGCTGGCTGCTTCTATGATCAAACAATTTCCGGTGGATATTCCTGACGACTACCAAACCCTCCCGCAGCTCAAAGGGCGTTCAGTTGTTGCCATGGATACTAGCAAGGGACCCATCACTATCATGGTAGATGGTTACAGTGCTCCCATTACTGCAGGCAATTTTCTTGATCTAGTGCAGCGGGGATTCTACGATAATCAAACGTTTACCCGAGCAGATGAAGCCTATGTGGTACAGACGGGTGATCCAGACGGACCAGATGCTGGTTTTGTTGATCCTGATACAGGTAATTATCGGTCTATCCCCTTGGAAGTGCTGGTCAAAGGAGACTCTGAGCCAGTCTATGGCTTCACCTTAGAGGAGTTAGGTTTATCCCTGTCTGAACCCATTCTGCCCTTTTCGGCTTACGGTACTGTTGCCATGGGCCATCCGCCTGGAGAACCCAATCAGGGTTCGTCTCAGTTTTTCTTTCACTTATTTGAGCCAGATTTAACTCCAGCAGGATTAAATCTTCTAGATGGTCGTTATGCCGTCTTCGGCTATGTGGTTTCTGGTCAAGAGGTTCTAGAAAAGTTGCAACACGGCGACCAACTTAAGGGCGTAGAAGTGGTAGATATATCTCCCTCAGACGCATTGACTTAAAAACCACTTTCGTCAACTTGCTGGAAGAAAGCATTTTGCCATAGATAAGTTCCTGTACCAAAATGGCAAGGTTCAACATCAAAAAGATTAGGGTGACATTTTCTGAAGCAGATAAATTCTCAAAGCCTATGTCTGATAATAGTTTCAATTAATTCTGTTATTTCAAAAGTGTTACCCTTGTTTGAACCATACCGAACGATTCTCACCTAGACTTCAGCTATGGCAGTGTTTGCTCACTAAGCAGCTTGACTTCTGTTGCTAGGGGTTGGTGAGACTTATCAGGATTTCGACGTTCACCGTAATACATAAGTGGAATCACAACTAGGGTCAGCAGGGATGATGCTAACATGCCGCTGAGCAGCGTCCAGGCTAGCCCCGACCAGACCGGGTCGCTGAGGATGGAGAGGGTACCCAACATTGTGGTGACGCTAGTAAGAAGGATGGGTCGGAAGCGAGTCGCCCCTGCTTCAAGAATGGCCAGCTTTAAGTCAGTCCCATCCCGTAATTTGTCGCCTACGAACTCTAGTAAGACAATGGCGTTGCGCACGACGATTCCTGCCAAGGCAATCACCCCAATCATAGCTGTGGCACTGAAATAAACACCATTGAGAGAAAAGCCAATCAAGATGCCAATTAAGGCGAGAGGAATGCTGCCCAGAATAATCAAGGGCACCTTAAAGCTGCGAAACTGGCCAACA
>NZ_JANQOP010000143.1 GCF_028285745.1 Acaryochloris sp. IP29b_bin.137
GCAACTTTAGTCCACCAACCCACGGACAAGAGTAAAGATATTGAATTTATGTTCAATCCCACAGAGTTGGTTTTTCAGCAGTCGATGCGTCTAAATGAAAGCCAAGGGGCACGAACGGCTAAGGGATTACCCAAGGTCACCTTTGCCTATCCAGAAGCCTGCTCTCTGTCCTTGAGCAATATCTTATTTGATACCTATGAGCAAGGGACCAGCGTTATAGATGCCTATGTCAGTAAATTGATCAAAGCCTTGGATTTTGATGACAGTGGTGACGCTGCCAACAAACGACCGCCCATCTATATCTTCACTTGGGGAGACCAGCAATACCTACGCTGTTTTGTCGAGCAAATTACTTACAAACTCACCTTATTTTTACCGGATGGTACACCTGTCCAAGCCCGAGTGGATATGTCCTTGAAGGAAATTGACGAATCAAGCTTAGCAGGGGGAAGCCAGTCTGCCTCTCCCAATCGCTCCCAGGATAGCCGTTCCAACCGAACCACCTTTGGTCGCTAAAGTACAGAAAATAAGCTAACTGCCCATGCCTGTAACTACTTATATTGCCGAGCCACTTTTAGAAATTGATGGCAAAAAAGCGTCTAACGAGTTGATGGAAGATATTCTCCAGATTTCTGTGGAAGAAAGCTTGCACCTACCTGGCATGTTTGTCCTGGTGATCAAGAACGACTACTTTTCTGGTCGGTCCGTTGATGCTCCCTGGCAATATGACGATCTCTTTCAGATTGGTAAAACCATCAAAATCGGCTTTAGCGGCAGCACCACCGAAGCCCAGGACTTTGACGAAGAGAATCAGGGCTATGTGCTGGATGGAGAAATCACCGGCATGGAAACGAACTTTACCGCGAGTTCCCAAGCCCCTATCGTGATTCGGGGCTACGACACGTCCCACCGACTCCATCGAGGTCGCTACAATCGGTCCTTCCAGAATATGACCGACACGGATGTAATCAAGAAAGTGATTGGAGAAGTCGGAATCCCCGCTGGCACCATCGATAACAGTGGGTCTCCCCATGACTATATTTTTCAAGAGAATCAGACCAATATGGAGTTTTTACGGGAGCGGGCAGCCCGGAATGGGTTTGAACTCTATGTTCAAGACGGCAAGATGAATTTCCGGAAGCCCAAAGCCAATTCCAATATTTCCCTGACCTGGCTCAAGGATCTGCATAGCTTTCGAGTGCGGGTCACCAGCGCAGAACAGGTTAAAAGTGTTGAAGTACGGGGTTGGGATTATGAACGGAAACAAGCCATCGTCTCCACTAAAAATGTTGAGAAACTGCTAACCTCCACGGATCATGGCTCCGGCCAGAAGCAAAGCACCGTCTTTAATGGCAAACCCACAACGCCCAAAATGATTGTGGTGGATCAACCCGTCTTTAGTGCCAAGGAAGCCGATACCATTGCCCAGGCTCTGATTGATGAACTGGGGGGAGAGTTTGTGGTGGCGGATGCTAGAGCTGAGGGTAATCCTGATTTGAGAACAGGACAGGTGGTTCAACTCAAAGATATGGGCAAATACAGCGGCAAGTATTACATCACTGAAACGCGCCATTTATTTCAAGATCGGGTTTATTCCACAGAGTTTAGTGTGCGCGGGTTACGGGGAGGAGATTTACTCTCAACCTTAGCTCCCTCTCAACGGCTGCAGGCAGGCCAAACCCTGTTGGTCGGCAAAGTCACGAATAACAAAGACCCAAAAGGCTGGGGACGAGTTCGAGTCAAGTTTCCCACCCTGACAGAGGAGCATGAGAGCAACTGGGCCAGAGTCGTGGCCAGTGGAGCCGGAAAAGATCGGGGTTTTGACTGTTTACCCGAAGTGGATGATGAAGTGTTGGTCGGGTTTGAGCATGGTGATATCCACCGCCCCTATATTGTGGGTGGGGTGTGGAATGGAAAGGATAGTCCCCCGGAGAAGGTGGAGAGTTCCATTGTCGATGGCAAGGTCAATCTCCGAACGGTGAAAACTCGCACGGGCCATACCCTTCAATTTGTAGAAGCAGATAAAGATGCCAAAAAGAAAGGGATCTACTTAGATACGGTGTATGGCCATCATTTGTATCTGAATGACAGTGAAAAATTCGCGGAATTAAAAACGAAAGAGGGGCATTATGCTCGGCTGGATGATCAAGGCAAAAAGCTAGAAATTAAATCCAAGGGGGGGCATAAAGTCTTACTGGATGATAATGGCTCCGCCAAGATCGATATGGTTTCGACGGGAGATATCAATGTAAAATCCGGGACCAGTGGGAGTTCGCGGAAGATTAGCCTGAATGCAGGGGAAATCACCTTGACGGCAACAACCAAAATTACTTTAAAAGTGGGAAGCTCATCGATTGAACTCAGCAATTCTGGCGTCACGATTCAGGGGGTTCAGGCTGCGATGAAAGGAACTGCCCAAACCAAAATTGATGGAGCTTTGGTGACCGTTCAGGCCTCTGGGGTGAATACCCTCAAGGGCTCAATCGTAAAGATCAATTGATAGTGACAGGAAGGAGTAGTCAATGGGACAACAAGTCGTCATGGGGGCGTCATTACAATGTTCGTTTGGGGCAACGCCTAGTTCATTGATCGTGATTCCCAAAGGCCCACCGGATCTGACGGGAGGACCTGCTGCCGCCACCATTATGGATTATGCCCCCATTGCTAATATTCCGCCCTTTGGCATGTGTTCTTCCCTAGCGAATCCGACCGTCGCCTCAGCAACTTCCGCAGCAATGGGTGTGCTTACCCCGATGCCCTGTATCCCCGTTATTCCAGCCCCGTGGACACCGGGTTCACCAACGGTGCTGATCAATAATTTCCCGGCATTAAATAACTCGTCTAAATGTTTTTGCACCTGGGGAGGGGTTATTCAGATTACCTATCCAGGGCAAGTCACCACTCAAATCCCTTGATTTAGTTGCTATTCAAAGAGTGGATGATCTTGCTGTTCTGCCAACGATAGAAGGGTAACTTCCCAGACTAATCGAGGCTGAGCATAGTGGCGGAGTTGTTCCTTTGCCTTTTCTAGAGGATGGAGTAGCGCTGAGTTGCCATAGGTTTGCCAAAAGTACTGCTGGTAGAAGTCTAGAAGCCACAGTTGAGAAGGCAGATCCAAGGCTTGGTTAATACTTTGGGCCAAACGGAGACAATCATGGGGAGACTGAAGGTGGTTTAAATCGGCTTCCAACAGATCAGGAGCAATAGCTTGTTGCCGCTGCCAATGGGAGATCGCACTTCCAGGACTCCCTTGAGCCATCTCTAACAACTGAGGATGGTCCAAAATTTCCCCATAGCCAGATTGTTCTAGTACCTGAGCCACTTGTGTAGACGTCAGTCGGCGAAAAGGGATCCGCTGACACCGCGATACCAAAGTTGGGATTAAAGCATCAATATTAGGTGCAAGAAGGATTAACGTGGCATTTCCCGGTTCTTCTAAGCTCTTGAGCAGCGCATTTGCAGCCGCTTCACCCATGGTTTCCGCCCCTTCAATCACCACCGCCAAACGAGTAGCTTCCAGGGGGGCTTGGCTGAGAAATTGCGTCATTGCCCGAATCTGGGCGAGTCGGATTTGGGGGTGGCTGCGGGGTAAAGAGATATCTTGCTCCTGCATTTGAGCCACAGTCATCAACTGGTTTTTGTATTTGTAGGTCGGGGCTATCCACAGAAAATCGGGATGGTTTTGCAGCGTGCGCTGCTGCGATTGGGTCGGATCGAGCAGGTGGCTGATAAATTGTGCTGCAACCCGGCTGCGACCGACGCCTTCGGGTCCGGCAAATAGGTAAGCTGGAGCAATCCGCTGGGTGGCGATCCCTCGACTCAAGTACTCAATGGCTGCCGACTGGCCCACAACATCTGAGAACATTAGGGATACCATTGTCGTAGACGCTGTTCAAGAAGGCCTTGAATCTGCTGGGCGATCGCAGATTCAGATTGGTGGGCGTCAATGCGAATCATCCGATCAGGATGCTGTTGAGCTAACGCTGTAAATCCCTGCCGTAACCGTTGGTGAAAGGCAATTTCGGTGGCCTCCATTCGATCGACCTTGATTTCAGGATCTTGCCCCCGTTGTCGGGTGCGGGCCAGTCCTATTTCTACGTCTAGGTCTAACCATAGGGTAAGGTCGCTCTCTAGCCCTTGCGTAGCAATCTGATCGAGTTGGTGGATTAAATTGAGATCTAAGTTCCGGCCATACCCCTGATAGGCAATCGTCGAATCCGTGTAGCGATCGCACAGGACCAAAGCCCCTTGCTGCAGATGAGGTCCTAGAAACCCCGCAACATGCTGAGCCCGATCCGCCGCAAACAGCAAGAGTTCCGCTCGTTTATCAATCGATTCATCTCCTGTGGCTGAGACATCCAATAACAACTTGCGAATCCCTTTGCCTAAAAGGGTGCCGCCGGGCTCTCTCGTCACCACAATAGGAGAAGAATCGCCCGCCATAGCGGATTGAATACGGTCTAGCCAACCCGAGACGGCTAACCACTCTTGAAGCCGGATTAGCTGTGTCGTTTTGCCAGCGCCTTCCCCTCCTTCAAAAACCACAAATTTCCCCAGCATGGATGAATCATCGACAGCATCAGTCTTATCTTGACACCTTAAGGCTCTGGGTCAAGCGAACGGTGTTGGTAATACAGTTGACGGGTCAGTCGTTGTCTGGCTTGTAAATAGTCGTGAGACGACCCGACTCGGCTTCCACACTGTTCCGTAATACAGCGCTCTAATTCGCTATTCAGCTTATCAATAAGACTAAGGGCCGTTTCATCCTCTAAGTGAGTTTGTAGGTACAAAACAGAAATAAGGTTATTGATGTCACGATGGGTCAAATTGACCGTGCATTCCATGCAACTTCTCCTGCGATGCGGTAACATTCCCCCCCACACCATTGGGTCAACTCTTTAGATCGAGAAGACATGGCAAATTCAGCCAATTCTCCAATTAGAACTATAGGCTCCAGTCTAGAGAATGGCTTGTTTATATTTGTTTTTAAGTGACAGCAAAGCAACCCGTTTGTCTAGGCGATATCGCTAACGTGACAAACAAACTGTTTGCATTCCCCGCGTCCAACTTAAAAACCCAAGATAATTTAGTTTGATTTATCCAAGATAGCTCAACATTTTTCTACCGTCACTATTTTATTAAATGTAATGGGATTAGGCTCACCTGAAACGAGTGGCGGTCATTTAATTGAACCATTGCCGGGTAGAGGATTGCGGCGGTTGCGAGCCGATGGATTGTTTCCGTCGGCTTCGTTAACGATGGTTATATTCTGTGGCCCAGCATTTAGCGGCTCGGATACGGCGGGCTCCACCATGATTGTACCCATCGGGCCTCCTTTCTCAATAAGGGCTGAGGCGGTCCTTCACTAAATTATCAGTCCTGCCTCATCTTTGACCCAGTCTAATTCAGTAAGGTGTCAGAAACGACTCTGATTGCCTGGAATGAACGAGCTTTGTAACCACTCATCTAAACTTTTTAATCCGCCTGCCATGTTAGTGGTCTCTCGTGCCCTTTCTGCTGCCCGCCCCGCTTTGATTGCGTTCCTAATCGCCAAAGGGGCTGAGTTGAGTGACGGCGTCAGTCATCCCATTTCCTTTTGCAATATTCTTTTTATCGGTAATTTCTGTGCTGCTCTGGTTGTGGGGGGTTGGTTTGGGTTTAGTCCCATGCTTGCGGAATTAAAGACCGTCAAATCCAAGGTGCGACTGGGGCTGTTGCTCAATGGTGGTTTAGCCACCCTTCTCTCTACCCTGATTTTCCTGGGGCTGCAAGAGACTTCAGTTACCAATGCCGTTTTATTGGGACGATTAGGCCCTGTTCTGTTTGCCCTGGCGGGAGCCATCATGCTCAAAAAACAGATCCAACCGATGGAATGGTTTGGGTTTTCTATGATTGCTGTGGGGGTAGTTGCGATCGCATTCAGAACGAGTCAATACCAAGTAAATCGCGGTGACATTTTTATCCTCCTCTCAACAGTTGTGTTCGCAGCGTCATCTTTGGTGAACAAACTGATGATTGCCAAGGCAGCTTCCCTACAAGTGGTGGTGTTCTCTCGCAATATTTTGTCTTCACTGATCTTTTTCTTAATTGCCCTACGGATGTTTGGCCCTCATCACTTTGGAGATGCCTTTAGCGGCAAGCTGTGGATGATTATGTCCATCTACGCCCTTATTGTGATTGTCTGTGCTCAGTTCCTTTGGTACGGAGCAATTGCGCATTTGGACTCCCGGACAATCGGACGCTTAACGGTACTTTCCCCCATCTTTGGCGTTACCTATGCTTTTTTATTGAATGGAGAGAGACCCTCGGATTTGCAAGTGTCAATGCTCGGCGTGGTGCTTGTTGGCGTCCTGATTGCTAGTCTGGGCGGTTCCAAGAAATCTGCATCTCACCCCGTGAACCAAGAGCCAGAGAATGCAGCCTCTATTCCCTAATGCTGAGCAGGACGCAATCGCTGCGAAGCAAAGATTAACCGGCATGGTTTAAAAACAGGGGATTTTGGGTTACACTTCCACGGCAAAATAAACCATCAATTATCGATGGCTTGAGGTCTACTTCTACCCAATCAGGTCAGACTATGCCCTTTGGAATCGCTTGAATCCCAACAGCTCCAGCCAGTGGGGATGAGGTTCTCCGGTTAGCAATTCCTGTAAGCGTTAATATTCTATATTTTCTAGATTTTTCATGTTACTCTATCTCTTGCAGGGATTTGCAAGTAACGGTGAGAGATGGATTACGAATTTAGAGTGATTGTAGAGAAAGTTTCCGTTACTACTCAGGAAGTTGGGCTTTGTTCAGATCTGGCCGAAAATGGGTAACACGCGCACGACAAAGCAGGCCATCTCTAGAAATGACCCATCCAAGATTTATTCCATTGCCTAAGCTCTTTTGAAGAGTTTGAATCCTAGCAGTTCTAGCCAG
>NZ_JANQOP010000145.1 GCF_028285745.1 Acaryochloris sp. IP29b_bin.137
TCGGGGACTTTCTGGAAAATTCCATGTCCTCATGGAGGCAGTCACTGAAGCCCTCAAACAGACACCTAGAGCGAGTTCGTTAGTAGAGAATCTCAACTCCCGACTGCGCAACTACTTTTTTCTACGCCGTACCCTGGGAAACTCTTATTTGGGACTGTTACAGTACTTTCTGAATCACCGCTGCTTCATGCGCAGTGAGGTTCCTGAGCGCGAGGGTAAAAGCCCCAAAGAACTGCTGACGGGAAAACCCCATCCTCATTGGCTGGAGCTATTGGGATTCAAGCGATTCCAAAGAGCATAGTCTGACCTGATAGGGAAGAAGTAGACCTCAAGCCATCAATCATTGATGGCTTATTTTGCCGTGGAAGTGTAACCCAAAATCCCCTGTTTTTAAACCATGCCTAAAGCTGCTAAAAGTGCCAGACATACGTGTAGTGCAATCCATGACCAGGAGCGAACTAACGGGAGATCCATCAGCAGCCATTGAAAGAGTCCCATTAACGCTCCAGCTCCCAGTAGTCCTGCTACTCCGGAGAGGGCGTCTGCGTCGATCGTAGTTTGCAATACCGTGCCATTGTTGAGGATGGGCGTATAAAACAGGTTACACAAGGTGAAAAAGATACCCATCCAACCTAGGGTTGACGCCAGAATCCACCATCGTGCCCGCAGAAGGAATCGTTTTAGGACGAACCACTGCGCTAGGCCCACGCTAAATCCAACTGTCAGTCCGCCTGCAAAGATTGCACCAAAGAACAAACAGCCGATGGCACTTTGCCCGTAACCACAGAACTTCACCCTGATGAGCAGATCCCCCAGTAACAAAAATCCGGCGGGTACGGTCAGGAGACAAAGGATTCCCCCACCGATTAATCCCAACATGGTGTGGGTCAGCCACTTACGAAATAAGTTTCGTCTCTGAGGAGGGCTAGGCATAAAGCAAAGGCGCATGAAGGGTGTTCTTAGCATGCCCTTCTAGAGGATGATGAATGCCAGTTGTACTGCTCCAAAGGCAAAAAGTGACTGGTGCTGAAATGAATCTAGCGAAAATCGACAACACATCGCGTGAACACCTGAAGCGCTTTTTCCCGTAGAGTGTTGTTGAGCATAGCTAGTGTGCAATCTTCCTCCTACGTCGTTAGAGGCCACTGATGTTTTGGGAATCTTGGGGAATAGACGGAGGTTGGTAAAAGCGGTTGCGATCGCAGAATCAAACCGATGCAAAGCCCATTGTGTTGGTTAGGCACCAGCGCGATTCAGGCGTCTTGCGGTCCTTACTGCTCAAAATGCTGGGTGAGCGGGCGATAAAAAATTGATGTCGCTAAATTTTCGGAGAAAATCAGTCCATGTCTAGATGCCTAGATATCGTTCTAGAAAACACTGGATTCTGTGCTTTACCTGCTGAGATGGATCTCAAAGGTGAAGAGCTGATGTTTGGGGGCAATCTGCCTGCTGCGAGTCTTTTGTTGGAAGATATTGCAGAAGACTTAAACATTACACCTCTCAGTGCCTTTATGCTTGAAGAAAACGATGGCGGAGAAGCATTAGAAACTAGTCCTGAATGGTATGACCCTAACCAAGGGCTGGACACCGTTCAAAAGCTTTTGAATTATCTACTGGCTTATCCAGAAGTAGATAAAAGTCCGGAGGGGGTCCATTGGATTTTATGGGATCTGAGGGCTCTAGAATTAATTCTGCGTGATGCTGTCCAGACCAACGATCGGTTTTACTTGAAAGAAGGGTAAGTGTTGTCCTCATCCGGTTTGAGGACTCTGGAAGTGGGATGCTCTCAATGGGCTATTTACTGTTTTTGCGAAGCCGAAGAACTAGCATCACCAAACTGAGTCCTGCGCCAATACTGATGCTGATCCATGCAACCTTGGGTAGATCTGATTTCGACGAAGATAAGGGTGTATCTATTGACTGGAAAGGCGGAGAGGGTTTTGGGCTACTGCCTTTAGCGACAGTGACGGGAAAACTAAACTGAAACGGTTGGAATGCATCGCCTGTTTGTGGCTGGCCTTGAATGCTCAATTGGTATGCCCCCGGTTTTGGGAACGTCACATCAGCGCCAGGAATATTTTGGTATTGCTCTGCGGAGACGGCGGTTAAAGGCGGTTGGGCAATTGTCTGTCCATTTTCCTCTGCAATCACCTGCAGATGGCAGTCGCATTGGGAGAGAGGGATGGTACTGCCCCCCTTTTGGGTAAGGACGAACCAGACTTGAGCAGGGTCTCCTGCCCTTGGATTGTGATCAGGTTCTAAATGAAAGGTGACGGCAACTGAGTCGGATGCTTTGACCGTATGGGCCTGGCTGGGGCCGCCCCATAATCCAACTGCTAAGAAGGCTAAACTACCGCAATGGAGAAGACGCACCATAAAATTTCTCCAGTGAGAACAAGGCCCATACCCAACGGCAGCGGATCAGTAAAACCAGGAGGATTGCCGTTGTGATCGCAACCGTCCTCCCCAAAGGCACCCCTGTCCATTCCAGCCCTCCTAAATAATGGGATCCAATCATCACCGTATGGCTGCCTGCTAACAGGAGAGCAGGGATACTTAATAGATGAAGTCGCCGCCAATGGGGGCCTAATCGTTGCACCATCCCATTGGTACTGGTTGTGGCTAACGGAATAAGCAAGATCAACGCCGCGATACCTGCCCAGAGACCTGCTTGATGGAGGGGCAGCATAAAGGGAATCGCTGTGAGAGACCACTGAAAGGAGTGGTCGAGCACCCGCAATACATGGATGAGTGAGAGGACAAAAGCCCCAACCCCTAACAGTCGTCGATAGTGCAGTGGTGCTGACCACACAGGCTGAATAGGACGGGCCAGTAGGGCCAACATCAATAACAGCAAGGCGGTATGGCTGCTGTAGTCCTGCATTTCCCCTGTTCTGAGGACGGTCAGCACACCAATGATCAGCATTAGCCAGCCCCCTAGCTGAAAGAGTTGGCTGCGTTGATCTTGGCTGAGAACGGCAGTGGAAAGCCCCACCCCTAATAAGGTTGGCATCGTTCCCAACCCGAAACACAGCATTGTGGCACTTCCGAATAACCAGTCCCCTGTGGCTGCGGCTTTAATTTGGGCTGCATACAGAAAGCCACAGGGAATGAGTCCCCAGACCATCCCTAGTAACGCAGGAGTCCACCAGTGGGGTTGATGGGCCAACCCTGCCATAGCTCGATTGAAACGCTCATGCAGCCCCAATTTCAGTAACGGGTGCGGCAGAGGCAGTTTAGGTAACCAGCCAGGGCGAATTTGCCGAATTCCCAGCCAGATCAACAAGCCCCCCATCAAAAAGGCAATGCTACGACGTAGAACACTATCGATGCCCGCCAGCTCTCCCCCCGCAACCAGGACAGAACTGAGGGCACCAATGGCTGCTCCGATCAGGCCATAACTTAGAATGCGTCCCAGATTGAGCAGAAAATGAAAGGTTAGTTGTTGTCGCCACGTTCTGGATTCACCGGAGGTCAGGGCAAAGCTGGCCGCTAAGGGTCCACACATACCGACGCAATGGCCAAAGCTGCCGACAAATCCCAGGACGGTGACGAGCAACAGGTCTAACATTTTAGGGTTGGGGCGCAACCTGAATCACTGCGGTGTCGCTAATCGGTTGGCCTCGATGCACGAGGGCTTCATGGCCGTTGCTGTTGAGGGTGACCTTGAGGGTGTTCGTGCCTGTGGGTAACTCAGAAAGGTAGTACCAATTGCCGTAAAGACGAGTTACTTTTTTGTTATTGATATACAGGTGAGCATGGCCTTCGGAGGCTTTACTTGGGGTATTGACTCGGGTGGGGGCAAAGTTAAAGTTAGTGACTTTTAATTCTAGATTCCAGCCTTGGACCTGATCAGGATGAGCGACTAACTCAACCGTGGGTGGGGCTTGATTGGCGGAAATTTCGAGTTGTTTATGGTGATTGTGGTGATGATGTTTGGTTTTCTGATCGACGGATGAGACGGTTTGGGGCTGAGTATGGTGGGATTGCACAATGCGGGGTGCTACTAATGCTCCAACCCCGATATAAACCGCTAGTAAAGCCCATTTTCGAACAGAAGTCATAACCATATACCCCAGTGGAGTGAGATGCGATCGCAAGTCAAAAACAACTTCAAATTTGACTGGCAAACCATTTGCCACACCTATCCTGGGTGAAGCGTTCTGAAAAAGTCAAACGACAGTCTGTCGTATATGGAGATGGATGAATCTCTAACGGAATGGACGCCCTTAACCTTCCCAAATTTGCAGTTGCCTGGATGCGGCAACGAAGCAATTCAAAGCTTTGGGGGGATAGAGAAAGTGGTCATAGGCAACAGCCATCTGCCGAGCGGCTTCGGCATAAGGAACTCGGCCAATTCCTGTTCCTAAACCGGGACAGGCAACACTCCGTATCGGATTTGGGGACTGCTGATTATGCTGTCGGACCGCTAACAACATGGCCCACATAGCGCTGTAAGGAATATCTGTGCCTTTGATAATCATGGGCACCCGCATGGTTGGGGTGTGGGCTAGGTAGGGATGTTGGGGATGTCCAGTCTCGACGATCATGGAGGTGCCAATGGGCTGTTCTCCCAAATATGTCTCCAGGATTTGGGATTTGACTTTCCATTCCAGATCCACGCCGAAAAATTTCGTGATCGCGGCGTCCATACCGCCATCCATCATGCCGAAGGAATTGGCAGGACTCACCAAACAGTCAAACTCAGTTAACCACTCGAAATAATTATGAACGACTTCAACGTTGGGTAAATGATCGAAGGATTCGCGAAACGCCTCGTATAGTTCAGCGGCAGGCGCTACAAGGATTAATTTTGTCAACTACAAACTCCATAGGGCTTGAGTCTAGCAAGCCTAGGAAACAGCGTCAATTTGCCAGTTGATATCTGTCCACGGTACTTATCACAGCATCTCCGCTCACGCTAATCCTTATGCGGTTCACGGTGGGTTCAGCACAAGGATTAGCAGAGTGGAGAAGAAAGTCGATCAAGCCTAATTATTCACCTACAGGCTGCCAGAGAGTGGCCTGATGAGGGATAACATCGTCATGAACCGCGTTAGCGTTGGTGGTGTTTTCCTGAAGAGAGGTGCGAGTTAAGGTATAGCCAACGACAAAGGCAGAAAAGCCCACTGCCAAGATTGAGAAGGCAGCTAGCGAGGCACCAAGAATACGATCAGATGTTGGTGATTGGGTATGCGAATACATCTCTATAGAGCCCAAGATTGAATGTTTCAATCCTGATTTTCTCAGCTTATTCCGTATAAATCGATACCCTTCATAAAAGTTTTAGTCTTTGGGAACTTGACTAATCTTAAAAGGCTGGAAGAACTGATCCGTTAACGACATCGGTAGGCCAGCGCTATGGGAAACAAAACCATGGCCAATACCAGCGATCAATCCAATGAAAGCAGCGAAAATTAGAGGTGATTTGCTATTCATGCTTAATGAAAAGAGGTGAAAAAACTAAGCAGAAAATTCTATGGATTGAACCATCACCACCACTCATTCTTGGGCTATAGAAATGCATGGGGGACCTGCTCGACCGCATGGCTAGCTGCACGCTAGTCTGTTTAGTTAACTAAAATTAGCAATTCTTTGCAGAGGGATTCTGTAACCGTTCTTACGGTTTTAGGTTACCGACTTCTAAGCTATGCAAAAAATGCAACTATGCGATTCAAAAACTGCACGTTTTTTTGAATTTCCTACAGTTTGTCAATAGAGTTCAGTCAAACAAAAAAGCCTGCTTGGAGAGCCACCCAAATATCAGCACATTTTGAGGGACGTATTGCTCCAACTCAGTAGGTTCATCCAAGAGTGGTTTGCATAGGAACCTTCGCACAGACTTCAACTGTATTCTGGCATGTTCGGAATAAACCCGTGGCTGTGATCGCAAGCGCTACATACTATAGCGTATGCACATTTAAGTGACCGTTACAGCAATCATCGCTTTTAGATACGACAGTTCCGGTGCCATTAACACCCCTGAGTATTCGCCATGGGGGAGAGATTGGGGCAGTTGAATCGAAATCCCAATGGAATCCACTGCATCCGGGGCCAAACTGAGGGTCTTGGGTGTGATGGAGATGGCCTCCTCAGGAATCCGATCCCCTTGGCCATTGTACAAATCTGTACAGAAGAATTTGGCTTGAATAGTTTCTGTACTGTCATTATGAGCTTTAAACGAGATCTGGACCGTCTCCCCTGCATGGCTCGGATAAGCGGGTTGGAGTAACGGCACAGTGGCATCCTTGGATGGTGTATTCCCTGTTCCCCCTTCCATCAGATCAGATTTGAGGGCAATCAGGTTAGCCAACTCATTCACAAATTCGTGCATTTCCCCCGCTAAGCTTTGAACAGAATAGCTAGAGGGGGCAGAAGGCGCGGGCGTGCCTAGGTTAAAAGGAGAGGCCACAGTTTGAGCAGAAGGTAGGGGCGTTAACCGATCGCTGTCCAGAATAGCGGCAGCTTGCTGCACTAGGGCATCAGGACTGGGAATGACCTCAGTGTCGCCGGGCTGGATACCCTTGGCAAGGGTTTCTGCTAGCGCATCGGGAGCTGTAGGTAAGTCCGCAGATGGGGTGTCCCTGGACGAAAGCGTTTCAACTTGATCCACAAGGTCAGCGACCGATTCTGGCAGGCCCTGTTCGAGGAGCTGAAGGGGTTTGCGTCGATAGTGTTTCATCTTGACTGTCCTCTACTTCTGATTCAGACACCAACGTCTGTTCTTGTACTACTGGCTGCGACTAATCATATAGTGAATCAATTTGGGGATAAACGATTTTGCCTCCGAGTCGGGGGTATCACCATAGGCAATCGAGAATTCGTCTAGGGCCGCTTGGGCAAACTGGTTCGCAACTGCGATCGCATAGTCAATACTGCCGTAATCCTGCATCTGTTGAATCACCCAACTCACTTCATCTGCAGAGCGTTCGGTCCGGGGCTTACCCATAAACCCTTGGAGCACCTCTAACTCCGAGGGAGTACTGTGCTTGAACAGATGGACCAGCATCAACGTCCGCTTCCCTTCCCAAATATCACCGCCAATTTCTTTGCCATACCGTTGGGCATCCCCCACCAGATTGAGCACATCATCCTGAATCTGAAAAGCGGCCCCCATAAAATATCCAAACTTATTAAAGCGGTCTAAGTCCAGGGTGTCCTGGGCCGCAATCAACCCCCCAATACGGCAGGGATGCATAAAGCTATACCAACAGGTTTTATGCAAAATCAGTTGCAGATAATCTGCTTCACTGACATCACAGCGATTATCCCGTACCCAACCCAATTCAAGGGCTTGCCCTTCTAGGGATTTCAACATCAAATGCTCAAACTCTTCATAGATGCGTTGGGTGAGGGAATGGCCGAGCAGCGGGATGTTCTCCCGCACGAGTCTTAGACTGAGGGCATTCATGGCATCGCCCACGTTGACAGCAATGGGCACCCCATGTTCGGCCTGCATCGTTGGCCTGCGGTGGCGGCATTCGCTGTTATCTTCCACGTCATCATGGACTAGGAAGGCATTGTGAATCATTTCTAGAGCAACAGCTGATTTGAGGGCCTGTTCTTCCGTTCCCCCAAAAGTCTGGCAGGTCGCTATGCACAGGGCTGGCCGCAACCCTTTCCCCATATGGGAGAGATGTTGCTTTAAAG
This sequence comes from Acaryochloris sp. IP29b_bin.137, assembly GCF_028285745.1. Taxonomy (GTDB): domain Bacteria; phylum Cyanobacteriota; class Cyanobacteriia; order Thermosynechococcales; family Thermosynechococcaceae; genus Acaryochloris. The sequence continues at coordinate 7,651 of NZ_JANQOP010000145.1, forward strand.
GCTGATATAGATATTGTTGGGGTTCTCCAGTGGGAACAACGGCTAATAAGGCAGCCAAAGTGACATCCCGGTAATGACCGAGATGAGCCTGCAAAGTCTCTAAATCCTTAGATGCAAGGGCAGCCAGGGGCACAAGACACCTCTAGAGCATGGGGTAGGCGGTCGTTCATGGCGATGGAATAATATGGACCTTTCCGGTACGAGTTGAGGTTTGGGTTGCAGCAGGTGGGGATGGCTGAGATAGAGTTTGGAGCGCAGATAAATCGGGGATCATCTCCGGCATCGTTTGGGACTCTGCCATTTGGACCACGATGTCCAACACCGACTTTTGCACCACCTCCATCAGCTCTTGCCGCAATTCGATATTGTCAAAACCTTGCGTGCCAATGGTGTATAGGGGGTTCCCAAATTTCTCTAAGGGCTGATCAATGGTGACCCCCAGCAACTGTTCCAGAATACGGCCTCCTTGGTGGGCCAGCTTCAGGGCAGATAAGCCCCATCGCACTAAACTGTCATCCCAGGGTAATCCTTGGTGAAACCGAATGCGATCGATCACCCGCCAGGGCTCAAAAATTTCTTGTTCATGCAGTTTCCAGAGCTTACACTGGGGGACATCTGCTTGAGCCGCGGCAATAATGCCATTGACGGCCCGGCGAGCGGCTTCATTCGCCCCTTCCATCGTCGCTAAATCCGTATAGGTGCGAACGTAATCAGAGGCCAGAAATAGATTGGGAATCGCCGTTACCGCTTCCGGGCGTTTAGCCCAAGTATTAATTAAATTGACGAGCAACGGCTCTTCATTGGTGTCGCCTTCGCCTTCCACAAGGTAAATCGCGGGGTCCAAAAACCAATGGTCTAAATATTCATCTTTGAGAATGTCTTGACCGTGGATATTGATGCTTTTTTTAAGCTGTGCCCACACCTCATTTTTGACTTCTTCCCGCGTACATTCCTTGGCAGTTTTGCCATTAAGCGCTTTTTCATCCCACTCGGAAATATCAACGGAGATGATGCCTTTAATCCGACCATCGGCATATTGGCTAAAATCGACGCCAGGCCAAAACTGCCGTTGGGAAATAGAGGTGAGTGCCCAGGGCGAATCTACATAAATCGCATGTCCATGGGATAAGGGCACATCTTCCGTTAAGTACAACTGGATGCCATTCATCCAAGACACTCCGCCTTCACTCAACTTTTGGAGAATGCCTAAGCCTGGATCGGCTGCTTTGATACTCTCGGTAATTAACTCCGCCATCCGTTCCACAGGGACTGCAGCGATATAGTAGTCTCCCTGAACTGTAAAGGTGTGTCCGTTGTGCTCAATGGTGGCCCCTTGAATCTGACCATTCGTGCAGTGAATTTCTAAGACCTTGGCTTCCAGATGGTATTGCACCCCTTGCTGAGTTAAATAGGCGATCCAAGGATTGATCCAGGCATCATTAGTGGGGGCATTGAGCACGCGATCGCTACTGGGTCCCGGCTCTACCAAATCAAATAAAAGCTGGACAAAAATATCGCCGATGGTTTTGGTACTAGCGAGGTGGGCTTTGGCGGCGACCAAGGAGCGAGTGATGCCATGGCCAAAGATTTTCTGATAGGCCGGGGAACGCTGATCGGCTCCTACAAACTCCCACCAGTCTTCTTTTTCATACTCGGCAAGGCGTCGTTCTTCACAGGAGGTGACAATTTGCCAGACTTTTGTGGCGAAAAAGGCAATCTCTTCGGGAGAGACACCAAAGTCAGGTCCAAATATCGTCGGAAATTCATTGAGAATTTCTTGGACATCTGCGAAGGTGCGGGGGGAACGAGAGGGAAAAACAATGGGGCGCTGACCGTAGCGGGCCATTTCGACTCGTGTCGTATCCACCAGATTATCGGCAACGGTCTTGTCTTTGCCATAGGGAATCCGCGCCATGGTATCGACAATATGCTTATAAAAGCGGGGAAAAAACCGAAAGCCATGCTCACCTGGCAGCGGTTTACGGGGACCATTCGGCCCCATACTGCCCGTATTGGGCACAGGAATACTGCGAGCCTTGCCACCGGGGATCTTTTTGGCTTCGTATACCTCTACGGCAAATCCCCGTTCAATCAACTCATGGGCGGCACTCAGGCCTGCAACGCCTCCACCGAGAATCACAACCTTCTTTTGCATGATGTTTCCTATCTGCTGTGAGGGGGTGCTGGATCATTTGAATTTATGTGTTAGGAGAGGGTAAAGGCAGTTACTGCCCCTTCTTCCTTAATTCTCAACACAAATTTTTCATAAACTCGGAACCGATAACGAGCCTCATTACTGACATTCAAAAATTGTACGGTGGGGGATGTTGCGACCACTAAATCAATTGGATCACCCGCTAGAGAGACAACCACAACCTGCTCATCATCTAGAGTACTGGAACGTAAAAGCTGAGTCCCTAACATCGGTTCAATCCGATCTTTGGGTAAGACGAAAGCATCACCAGAAGGAGTGTTAGCTGCAATAAAAGCGCTATGACCCAGAATGCATGCAAAAGGCCCTAAATGTCCGCTTGACTCCAATGTGGCAATAGCTCTGGCGATATCTGCGACAAGATTGCGCTGATTAGGGTTAAGAATGGGTGGATGATTCCTCCCTGCTCCGTCCAGACCATGAGTGGTATCGCCACCCGTTACCTTGCATTGAGTGGGTACTTTAGCAGTCTCAAGGTCTGCCGTTTCGGGATCCTCCCGAGGCAAACCATTAAAGACAATGGCATCTTCTGCCCGAGCTAATATATTGGCAGCTCGACGAAAAGCAGACATTGCTCCAGTTAAATGTTCTTCAGCCAATTGTCGTTGTTTTAATTCAACATGGACGGCTAAAGTCCAGAGTTTCAGTGTATTTACATCGTCAACAGTAATTGAGTTAGATTCCTCTGACAGTTGTTGACTGCGGACTACTGTTGCGCTTCGTTCCAATGGGCCACAACAAGCCAGAAACGATCCCGCAACACTAACCTTATTTACCTCATCAGCAACAATCTGTTGAATCTGATCCCACTGCTCCGAAGACCAGTCAATTTGTGAGTTCATAGAGTCTGAATATCCTAAATATTGGAAGATAAGCTAACTGCTTGTGGCAGTAGTCATAAATAAAAAAACTCAATGCAGAAAATCAGATCGTAAAAACAAAAGGGATTGCCAAAAGTTTACAACAAACTAGAGGGCATACAAATCATAAATGACTAGCAAATTTGACATTTGCACTTCCCCAATCCCAATGCATTGGAGCCGATTCAACCACTGATACTTTGGATGCTCTGTTAAGAAACGTGGTGCTATTCTCAGCGGAGGAGCATTAGGCCATTGTCGCCTCAGAAAATTTTGATACCCCTGTTGTCCTAGTTCAAAAACCCCTGAGTATCTTGTTTGAATAAGAGCGCCTTCAGCAGTGGTAAGTGTGACATCAGCATCCAAAATACCAATTCCATCCGGGCGAATCGTCATATGATCAGACCCGTATGGGCTAAAAATGGCATTCAATTTTGGACCACTCACCTGACCTATTTTGACGAACCAGTTTATCTTTAGTCCTTCTGGCGTTTGCCCAATGATTTCAGGAGTCTTCAGTAATTGCACTTGCACGGTAGCAAGATAATTTAACTGGAATGGGAATCGATGCAACAGTATAGACTCATCAGCTGGGGACGTTGATGCCAGTTGGGGAGAAGACAATGATGATGAATCATTGATCGTAAAGGAGGAAGGAAATTTCTGAGTGCTGAGAACATTTGGGACTTGCCGCCCTGCACAAGATAGGGTCACCAAATACTTAACTTTTTGGGGCTCCAATAAAGGCGGGAAATGAACTGAGAAATATTGCGTTGAAGCAGCATAGTCAGAGTGCTGAAGTACACCAGAAATCGATTGCACAAGCCTATTCTTATCTGAACGATAATAGACTGTCACCTTATTTGCTGGATGCAGTGGATAAACACCAATTGTAATGGAGATATCTTGCCGAGCTGCTACAAAGCTCTCAGGTGCAGGAGCATCTTCTGTTCCATACCAGAGCTTTAACCCATCATGGCTAACTTCCACTGAAATCCATCATCCCTCTAAAAAAGCAGAACTTTCTAATTCATCTAGAAAAAGGCGTACTTGCCTAAGATCAGGGGTGCCCAGGCCTTCTGTAAACTGATTATAAATTTCGGAGGTACATTCCCGAGCTGCATTTGTGCTCCCTTGGGAACACCAAAAACGACTTAAGCTAAGAGCCGCTCTAAGCTCCAACATGATTGCATTCTGTTGATGGGCAAGGGATGTTGCTTCTTTAAAGCAGTCTTCCACAATGCATACATCAGCAGCTTGAAGAATTCGTTGAGTTTGACTAAATTGGTGCCACAAAAATTCAGCTTTCAAGCGATATAACTCAGGCTCCATATGATGCTCGTTACGGGTTTTCGCCTCTTGAATTCCCACTTCTAAAGTGTGAAAGGCTTCTTCAAAACGTTCAGACAACCAGTAAACTTCCGCCATCATACCCATAACTTGTGGGAAAATAACGGAGGTTCCAGTTTGCTTAAATAAGTCTAAACCTTCGACCATTTCCTGAAGGCCATCTTGAGTTCTTCCTTGCAACGCAATTGACCATCCATGAAAGAGCATCGCCACAGGAATCCATAATAGAAAGCCTTCTGCCTGGGAAATATCCAGCAATTCTTCCGCTTTGTCTTCCACCAAAGGCAAGTTACGAGTCAGTTGATATTGATGTAAGCTAGCGCCCAATGCATAAGCTCTATTGGGAAGGTGATGCAGGTTTTGGGCAAGTTCCATTGCAGCTTCCACATGTTTGGGTAATTGTTCTGGATAGCCCAACATCCAGAGACTGCCAGCAAGAAACATTTGTATACATACCGCTGAAGAGAGCTGGGTTTCGTAGACTAAATGTTGTTCGGATTCAAACTCAAACTGGGTTAATCCCCTAGTAGCGACCTCTCTAGCATCGACATATTCACCTCGATAGAACTGGGTATAACCCACTGCATGGCAGGCCATCTCATACATAATGGGTTGATCAACTAGCTGAGCGCTCTTCAATACCTCTTCTGCAGCCTCAATCGCTTCATCCATTTGACCTCGAAGAAAGTAATTGGTCCATAGCCCCCATAAAGCTTTGGATAGACTGTGTTGGTTCTCAGTTTTTAGACTGAGTGCTTTTGCTCGAATACAGGTTTGTTCAACTTCTATGGATGCCCAGCCTTTAATTGCCATAAAAGCGGGAGCAAGACCAAGCTGCATTTGCAATTCCAGCCGATCTCGTTCGGTCCCTTCCGAAAGCCCGTTGAGTAACTCGATCCCTTGTTTCAAATGTGCTATCGCTTCCGAATTAGCCGCTTGTTCTAAGTCCCTTTGGCCTGCCTGTAACCAATACCGAATCGCAGTGTGTAACAGTCCCGCTTCAGTGAAATGATACGCTAACAACTCGGGTCGGATAGATTCTTGCTCATCCCCTCGTCGTTCAAGGGTATGAGCAATCCGCTGATGATAAGATTGCCGACGTATTTTTACCAAAGATTGATAAGCAGCATCCTGAATCAGCGCATGCTTGAATTGATACGTGGCAAACGGCGGAGAACCCTCTTGGTAGAGTAATCCAGCTTCAACCAATTGATTGAGGCCATTGCGCAGAGTGGCCTGATTCCACTGCGAAACCTCTTCCAATAACTCGTAGTCAAATTCGCGACCCAATGTAGAGCCCAATTGGGCCACTTCTTTCACAACCGACAAGCGATCTAGACGCTCAATCAAAGAATCATGCAGAGTTGTGGGAATAGTAAGTGATACATATTCATCCCTAGAACGTTGTTCAGCAGGATTTTCATCTGCCTCTAAAACGGTTTTAGTCAACTCTTCAACAAATAAAGGAATACCGTCTGTTTTCTGAACGATTTGCTGAATCAGCGGCTGGGGCAACCATTTTTCTTGTACCGTCTGCTCCACCATCATTTGAATTTCCTGCCCCCCTAAGCTGTTGAGCTGCAGATGATGTAAATGAGTCTGCTCATGCCAAGGCGATTTAAACTCAGGGCGGCAGGTCAACAGCATCAGGAGACGATGATCGTGAATCTGCTCTAGAAAATAAGTGATGGCATCGAGGGTTGATGCATCCATCCAATGCAGGTCTTCGATTACTAGCAAAACTGGCTGAATGTTTGCGATCGCTAAACAGACCGCAGTCATTACCTCAATTGTTTTCTGTTTTTGCCGCTCAGGGGTCAGATTTAAGGGCGGATATTGATCGGTCGCTGGAATGGCTAGCAAACTGGCAAATAAGGGGACATAATCTGTGGGTGGCAAAGAACATTGCTCAAGAAACTGTTCCATTTTGGCCAGCTTTTCATCAGCAGTATCGTCCTGAGAAAAGCCAAAGGTATGTTGTTTGAGAAACTCAGTGATGGGGTAAAACGCACTGTTTTGGTAGTAAGGTGAGCCTTGGATTTCTGTAATCCAAACTTCTTGAGTGGTAGCAATCTTTTTCTTAATTTCCCATACCAATCTTGATTTGCCCATACCTGCTTCCCCCTGCAGCAAAACAGCATGGGTGTGGCCAGCCATCACGGCTTGCCAACGCTTCAACAGCAGCTCGGTTTCGGTACTGCGGTTCACAAATGGGGTCAAACCTGACTTTTCAGCCACCGCAAACCGACTTTTTGCTTTGCTTTCCCGCAGAACTTGAAAAATAGTAATGGGATCTGTAATCCCTTTCAGTTTTTGTGGCTCTAACTGCTGACACTCAAAAAAACCATCTACCAGGCGATGCGTGGCAGAACTGATAATCAGCGAATTGGGCTGAGCAAGAGACTGCAAACGGGCAGCAATATTCGGCGTGGCTCCCACAATCGCCATCGGGTCAGGTGCTTCTTTCACGCCCATCTCACCAATGACCACCAATCCGGTGTGAATCCCAATCCGCACCGACAGACGCTCCCCCCATTTCTTCATCATTTGAGGATTAAGACGCTGAAGGGCTTCTAGTATTCGTAGGCCGCTACTGACCGCTCTTCTAGCATCATCTTCATGGGCCTGGGGGTAGCCGAAGTAGATGAGTACCCCATCCCCTAAGTACCGAGCAATATATCCTTCGGCATTCGCAATGGCCTTAGCACAGAGTTCCTGATAGGCCAGAAACACATCGCGTAAATCTTCCGGGTCCAGCCTTTCAGCAAGGGGAGCAGACTCTACCAGATCGCAAAACATAACCGTGAGTTGACGCCGTTCTGTTTCCCGTCCCCAACTCTCATCCGATTGGGCATTGATATTGGTCTTGAGATGCTGAAAGTTTTTATGTTGCCAGTCCGTTTTCAGGGGGCCTGCTGCTTGTAACACCAACATTTTTTGATCCCGGTCAGTGGCAAGTTGCAAGACATCGATCAGTTCATACTTAATATCGTCTAGAAATGGGTCATCGATATTAAATTGCCGCTTGATTGCCCGATAGGAAACTTGACCGCGACGGTACAGGATACTAATCGTTTGATCTAAAACTTCTTCAAAGTCCATTTGAGTTTAGGCACTCTTCTAAAAAAGGAGGAAATTCGATTTCTAGTATTTCTCTAAAATCATATTTAGAAATAAAGAATGTTGATTCAAATAATGAAACAAGGAATTAGAAATAAGTTTTAAAAGCCATGAAGATCCAGTTTATGAATAGAGAAGACAAAACCCCTAGAAATATTAATATGAACCTTTAGAGACAGTTCCCATCAAAAAAAAACTCAACTTCTTGGATAAAAAGGGTCTTTCTTTAGTCAGTTTCTTGGGCTCCACAAGGTGGAGAAGCAGTGAACTCGCCCTTTATATTTTAATATTTGTGACTGCAGAGGATAACCCAACCAATATAACTATTTGTAACGGTTGACGCACGGCTATCTCGAAGATAAATGGGTCTGGGTAAGCGTTCCATCATGCTTGGTTAGCTCAGAATAATAGCGTTCAGTCCAGTCTTAGCTCCAATGACGCTTGCACAATATTCACTCGAGCATCGGAATAGCTACATGGGGAATTTTTCTCTTTGGGGGCATGGATGACTTTTGCGGCCCAATCCAGGTTATTTCAACAACCGGGTTCAAGCGGGGGGGCAGAACGCGAATGGGTATCCTTGGCGTCGCTGTGTTTGCTCCGTTAGGATTCGGTCATGATTCCACCATAAATTTGAGCCATTATTTGTGATCAGCTCGGTGAGATGTAAAGTTTGACCTAGTAAGGTGGATATTGAGATTGAATCCATTCGCTCAGTCGATTTGTAAGGAAGATACACGGTAGATATGGCCAGGAACGGGATTGGTATCAATACAGCCCAAGATCGCTCAGAACGGATTGTTGGCCAAATTCATGTGTATGACGGAGCTGGGAAGGGCAAATCGCAAGCCGCTTTGGGCGTGGTTTTACGTTCTATTGGTTTGGGGATTGCGTCTGCGTTTCCTTCTCGCGTGTTGTTATTGCGGTTTTTAAAGGGGCCGGGACGTCCTTATGCAGAGGATGCGGCGATTGAAGCCCTACAGCGTGCTTTTCCCCATTTAATTGATCAGGTGCGAACGGGAAGAGCTGAGTTTTTTGGGGCCGATGACATCACCAAGTTTGACCGCCAAGAAGCGCAACGAGGATGGGATATTGCTAAAGGTGCGATCGCATCCGGTCTCTACTCCGTCGTTGTCCTGGATGAACTCAATCCAGTCTTGGATTTGGGGCTATTGGATATTAATGACGTGGTTCAAAGCCTCCGCAAAAAACCGGACCATTTAGAGGTGATCTCCACGGGCCGTGGTACTCCCCAAGAACTGCTCAATATTGTCGATCTCCATTCCGAGATGAAACCCCACTCTCATGAAGGGACCCGCCAAGGCATTGAAGGCATCGAAATTTATACGGGCTCCGGTAAAGGCAAATCCACCAGCGCTCTGGGTAAAGCGCTTCAGGCTATTGGTCGGGGCATTAGCCAGGATCAATCTCATCGGGTCTTGATTATGCAGTGGCTCAAGGGAGGGTTAGGGTACACCGAAGATGCTGCAATTTCCGCGATGCAGCAAAGTTATCCTAATCTAGTGGATCATCAGCGTTGTGGGCGGGATGCCATTGTATGGCGGGGTCAACAGCAGGAGATTGATTATGTTGAAGCAGAGCGGGGTTGGGAGATTGCCCGAGCTGCGATCGCATCGGGTCTCTACAAAACCATCATTCTCGATGAACTCAATCCCACCGTGGATCTAGAACTGCTGCCCGAAGAACCGATTACCCAGGCCTTTTTACGGAAGCCTCGCGATACCGAAATTATCATCACCGGGCGCTGCCAAAATCCCCCCGCCTATTTTGAACTCGCTAGCACTCATTCAGAGATGGTTTGTCATAAGCACTACGCGGAAAAAGGAGTTGATCTGAAACGCGGTGTAGACTTTTAACGAATCTGTTTCAGTTTGCTCACAGACGCCCAGACCCCACGTTTGACCTTTATGATGGGGGCAGATTCTCATTCCTAGAGTGAAGAATTGACCGTCGCAACCCAAACAGTGATCCCAGCCGTTTGTCCATGAGTCTGCCGTTATCCGCAATGAACTTAGAGAAGCACAACCAACGGATGCAGTTGTTAGCGGATGTTACCTACAAAATTAGGCAATCGCTGGATCTCCACGAAATTCTGCAAACTACCGTGACTGAAGTCCGACAACTGTTAGATGCGGACCGGGTGGTTATGTTTCAAATTCATCCCGATGGAGCGGGAACTGTTGTCCAAGAAGCGGTATTACCAGGCTGGTCGAAATCCATCAATCAAAATATCGTAGATACCTGTTTTGGCACCCGCTTTATTGATTCCTATCAGAATGGTCGCGTATCCGCCATCAGCGATGTAGAGAAAGCATGTATTACCCCTTGCCATGCGGATTTACTGCGGCAGTTTGAAGTTAAGGCCAATCTTGTGATCCCGATCATCAGCCAGGGACAGCTTTGGGGTTTGCTGATCGCCCACCAGTGTTCAGCCCCTCGGGAATGGCAGGCCTTTGAAGTAGATTTGCTCAAGCAGCTTGCCGATCAAGCGGGAATTGCCCTAGCCCAGGCCAAACTCTTGGCCGATCTGGACCAAGCTCATCAACAGCTCAGATTTCATGTGGAGAACTCTCCCCTAGCGGTGATCGAATGGGATCATGCTTGCCGAATTCAGCGCTGGTCAGCCCAGGCTGAACGAATTTTTGGTTGGTCTGCAGCGGAGGTCATCGGTCGTGGCCCCGATCATTGGTTTATTCATACCGATGACCTCCATCTCTTTCGAGAGCATGTGTTGAATCTGACCGGACATCCCTTTCCCAATGAGGCCAATCCAGACATCGAACAACTAACTCGCAACTACACGAAAGCAGGCGATCTGATTGATTGCGAGTGGTACAGCTCCGCCCTGTTTGATGAGGAGAGCAACTTAGTATCTATCCTCTCCATGGCCCAAGACGTTAGCGCTCGCCAGCAGGCTGAAGCCGCTTTGCAACAGCTCAACCGAGAGTTAGAGATGCGGGTTGAACAACGCACAGCAGCCTTACAGGAGAGTGAGCAGCGATTTCGTTCTTTGTTCGAGGCTGCCCCAGATTTTATTTATGTTTTAAACACCAAAGGGGTGATCCAGCATGTCAACCCCGTGGTGATTGAACGTTCGGGCTATCGAAAATCCGAACTCGAAGGTCATCCGTTCATCCATCTGTTTGCCCCCAAATCTCAGGTTCTCTGCCAGCAACACTTTGCCGATCTATTGGCCCAGGGAAGCCATCGCCAAGAGCTGGAGTTTGTGGGCAAAAACGGCAAAATTTTGACGGTGGATTGTTCCTTCAAAGTCGTTAAAGATCGACTTGGACAAACGTCTATTTTGGTTGTGCAACGCGACATTAGCGATCGCAAAGCCTTAGAACGCATCAAAGACGAATTTATTTCCGTGGTCAGCCACGAATTACGAACGCCGCTAACTTCCATCCACGGATCAATCAAGCTATTGGCTACCGGTCAATTGGGGAATTTATCGGATGATGGCCAGCAAATGCTCGATATTGCCGATCAAAATACCGATCGTCTCGTTCGTCTCGTCAGTGATGTCTTAGACCTGCAGCGGATCGAATCGGGACAGGCCAAGATTTGCAAGCAACTATGCGATGCTGCAGATCTGATGACCCATGCCACAGACGCAATGCGCAGTATGGCTTACCATCACAATGTCACCTTAAAAAGTACACCACTCTTAACCATGGTGTGGGCTAACCCGGACTATATGGTGCAAACCCTAACCAATTTGCTGAGCAATGCCATCAAGTTTTCCCAGCCCGGCGGAACGGTAGAGTTAGCGGCTGAACTTCGGATTGAGGAACGCCGTGTCAAAGATAACCTCTCTCAGCCAAACCGTCCCGACACCCGTTTGCCCTTTAGCATTAAACACACTGAATTGTGGTTTCAGGTGATTGACCAAGGTCAAGGCATTCCAGCTGATAAACTGGAATGCGTTTTCGAACGCTTTCAGCAAGTAGATGCTTCAGACGCGCGGGAAAAAGGGGGCACCGGTCTGGGCTTAGCCATCTGCCGCAAAATTGTGGAGCAACATGGTGGCAAAATCTGGGCTGAGAGTGTTTTGGGGCAAGGGAGCTGTTTTTTTGTGGCCTTGCCGATGTCTTGTTGGTTAGTGGAAAAAGCTGAGGTCAGTGAATCGGTGGTCCCCCCTACTTTGTCCTAATCTATGGCAGAAAAACGCATCCTGATTATTGATGACGAACAAGCCATTCAAGCGGTCGCCAGTCTAAGTTTGAAAATGGAAGCTGACTGGCAGGTCATTACCGCAAATTCAGGGGCTGAAGGGATTACCATGGCTGGTCAAGAACAACCCGATGCTATTTTGCTGGATGTGATGATGCCGATGTTAGACGGGATCGAAACCTTCAAACAGTTGCAACAAGGTCCATTAACCCGTAATATCCCGGTTATTTTACTGACCGCTAAAGCCCAAGCAGCGGAACAGCTGCAATTTCAGCGTTTGGGGGTTGCAGGAGTGATTACAAAGCCGTTTAATTCACTCACCCTAGCTAGCCAAATTGCCCAGGTCTTGGGGTGGTCTATCTAGTCCTCGCCTCTTCTTGGGCTAACTCGTGGAATGAGACTGATAAGCTAGGCGCTCCTGGGCTAAATCCCGGATCAAAGGCAATCGCGCGCTGATATAAGCATGCAAGTCCCTCGTATCAATCCTCTTTAGAAACTCTTCTCGGCGGAGTTGCCGAGATAACCAGATCACCAACGCATCATTGTCTAGGGTCAATAAAATATTGGTTTGTGTCTCTTCAATTAGCGACCAAAACTTACGGATTGCTTCAGGAGACATGAATCCGGCCTTTAAGATTTTCTTTATATTCATCAGGTTACACGAGAAATTTTGAGGTGTAAGGGATCTGTCGGAAGATGACATAAAAGTTACACATTACTCATGAAACCAATTGACTTTCATGTGCAACCTTAGCGAAATATAAATATTGGTCAAATAGATAAATTTCTGCATGCTTTACAGCGCATAGGTTTACCTGGTTTCCGCCTTGATGCTTATCGTTAATCCATTAACGTTCAACCCCGATTATGAGAGCTATTCAATTCCACAGTCCTGGTAGTCCAGACGTTTTACGAGTGAGCCAAATCTCGCAGCCTCGACTGCAAACGGATCGTGATCTGCTGATTGAGCTCAAAGCTGCAGGGGTCAATCCCATTGATACGAAGTTACGACAGCGGGGAACCTTCTACCCCGATAACATGCCTGCTGTTCTGGGATGTGATGGGGCTGGGATTGTCACTGCGGTCGGTCAACAAGTCCAACAGTTTCGCACCGGAGATGAAGTCTATTTTTGCCAGGGGGGTTTAGGGGATAGTCCCGGCACCTATGCCGAGTATGCAGTGGTGGATGAACGATTCGTGGCCCATAAGCCCACCTCCCTCAGCTTTGTGGAAGCGGCTGCCGCTCCGTTGGTTTTGATCACTGCCTGGGAAGCATTGTTTGATCGAGGACAACTCCAGGCCGGAAATCAAGTGTTGATCCATGCCGGGGCTGGCGGAGTTGGACATGTGGCTGTGCAATTGGCCAGGCTCAAGGGCGCTCGGGTGGCGACGACGGTTAGCTCTGTCGAGAAAGCGGCTTTTGTGGAGCAGCTAGGAGCTGACCTCACCATTCTCTATGCCCAAACGGACGTAGAGGCGGCTTTGACGAATTGGACCAATGGTCAAGGCGTTGATCTAGTCTTTGATACCGTTGGCGGCCCTGTTCTATCCCAGAGTTTTGCTGCTACTCGTATCTATGGAACTGTGGTGACGTTATTGGCACCGGCCTCGGAAACAGATTGGGGCGTTGCCCGCAAACGCAACTTAAGGGTTTGCTACGAATTAATGTTGACGCCTGCGCTTGAAGAATTGATCGACGCTCAGCAGCATCAAGCCCAGATCCTTAAACAATGTGCGCGATGGTTTGATCAGGGCCAGTTACAGATTGAAGTTCATACAACCTTCCCTTTGGATGCGGCTGCAGATGCCCATTATTTGCTCGGACGGGGGTCCATGCAGGGCAAAGTTGTGTTGCAAATTTAGTCGATTAAAGCACTGACTTGATGGCTTCCTGGGCTTCATTTCGGAGTTTTTTCGAAATGCGGAACAGTTCTCGACCTGTGGTGAGGTATTGATCGTCATAGCAATAGGTAAATCGTTCCAGATCCTCGATGCCATCTTCAATATGATTGAGGCAGTAATATAAGTGGGCTGCAACGCTGGCAATATTACCGGGATTTGGAAAGGATTGGAAGACTGCTTGAGCAGATTCAAGCCGGGTTCGACAATCGGCAAGATAATCCTGAAAATCTGCCATTAAATCATCGTCATAGGGATCGGCAGATAAACTTTGGATTTCATCAGCTAGGGAGTTAAGAATATTAGCCAGGTGTCGATTGACGGGAGTGTACACCTGCTTTAGCCATTGCTGGAGATGGATTTCAGTTGTACGAACAGTTTGGGTTGGCTTTCTGTAGGCATGACTGCGAGTAACTCCAGCCTGTGCATTCTCAGCATTAGCAGTATGGCGATGTTGATCATAGGCCAACCGTCGATGGGGATCTTTTAAGACTTCGTAAGCTTCATTTACCTGAGCAATGCGCTCATGATTCGCCATTTGATGATGGCTATCGGGATGAAATAACTTGGCCAAACGTCGATAGGCAGATTTGATCTCAGCTGGCGTTGCAGCTGGATCAACTTCTAGGGTTTGGTAGTGGTTATGGCCAGACATGAGGTCATTGTACTGAAGCTCAACCAGGTTGAGAATGGCAACAACGGGACTTTATGTTCCCTTAACATCGTTGGGTCAAGATCATTTTGAAGTGAGAGGGAGGTGCTAAGGTCACACCTCTACGAACGGGTTTTAGGGGTTGGGGCTGTTCTAGCTGGAATTGATATCGAGTCAAGAGGGTCATGAGCACAAGTTTCATCTCGAATAAGGCAAAGGTCATGCCCAAACAACGGCGATTGCTGCCGCCAAAGGGCAAATACTCATAGGGAGAGAATTGTCGATCTAGAAATCGCTCTGGCTGAAAGGCTTGCGGATTAGGGTATAGCTCAGGACGTCGATGGGTGAGGTAGATGCAGGGGGCCACAGTTGAACCGACGGGCAGATTGTATCCCATTAGGGACAGTGACCTTCTCGTTGTTCGTGGGGAGGTAATGGGGGCAATCGGATATATTCTCAGGGTCTCAGAACAGACCGCATTGAGATAGGGGAGGCGCTGGATACCTTTAGCGTCATTGAGATCGACAGTCGCTAGCTCAGCAATTAGTTTTTCCCTGACTTCGGGTAGGAAATGAATCCAAAATAAGGCCCAAGCTAAAGCGGACGCAGTTGTCTCGTGTCCTGCTAACAATAAAGTGACTAACTCATCGCGTAGTTCCAAGTCAGTCATGGGATTGCCCGCTTCATCTTGAGTTGCCAACATCAGAGAAAGGATATCTGTGCCCAGTTCTGATTGATTACGATGTTCGGCTATCTGTTGGTAGATCAGGTGATCAAGTTGCGATCGCACCCGTAAAAACCGCCCCCAAGGACTCCAAGCGCCCCAATCTTTCTGTAATCCTCGCAGAAACAGCAAACTTGCCCCCGCTGGTGATCCTGTTAAGTCCAGAAAACGAGGTAAGAGATTTTGCAGGGCTTGGTATCGTTGTGAATTGGAAATCCCAAACACTGTTTTTAGGATCACATTGAGAGAAATCGCTTGCATAGCCCCCCGCACATCAAACGGTTGGCCGATCTGCCAGGGGGTGGCGATGTCCTCCGTGACCTGAATAATGGATGAGCCATAGGCCCGCATCCGTTCGCCATGGAAAGGCGGCATCAACAGCTGGCGCTGGCGTTGGTGGGCATTGCCATCTAGCATCAGCAAAGATGTATTCCCTAACAGAGGAAGCAATACCGAATTATTGCGGCCCGCATCCATTTGGAGTGGATCTGCGATAAGAATTTCTTCGATGCCTTGGGGGTTGCTACAAAAAACAATTTGTCCCAACTTCCCTAACTGGACCGTAAATACATCGCCATAGGTTTGAGTACAGGCTTCCATAAATTCCAATGGCCGCCCAATCCATTGCAACATTTGCCAAAGTGCCGAAGATGAAGGACCTGCTGGTAACTGTTGGGTGGGAGGGTGCGCTACAGTCGGACTCATAAATCTTTCTCTCTCGGAGAAACAGGGCTGTGGTCAGTCGCTATCAACGGCAGTTTAACGCACCCCTTGATTTGCCTGCACCCATCGGGATTCACCAACGGGTGAGAAACTGAGTGTTCCCTTTCCCTGAACAAGACGTCTACCGCTACACTAGATCCCAATGGAAGACGGGGCCTGGATCAAGGGTGAGGATATCGGCTAAGAATATATTTTTGCCTTCAGTCTTTGCCCATCGTCAACAGTTGAAATTTTGAAACGCAAGGTGAATAGGCAGACCTCACAAGATCGTTATCTGACCCAGAGGCTGATTCTATTTTTGGCTTCAGCAGGACTTAGCTTGCTGCTTATCCTGTGGCTAGTTCCCCAATGGCAGGTGGACCAGCTCACTCCCTTAGATCGCAATCGGTTGCAGCAATTACCGATTACGGAACAGCTTAAACTTGAGCTTGAAGAAACCTATCTGCGCGCACAACTAGAAGGCGAGCAGCGCAATACCCTACTTCTAACTATTTTAGGGGGATTGGGAGGAGGGAGTGTTGCCTATTTTTCTTGGAAAAATCGTCTTAGACGGTTTCTGCGGCATGATACCGATGATTTTCGGAAGGCGGTAGAACTGTTAGCTGAGAAGGGAAAGATCGAGGTGCGTCTGGGAGGAATCTACTTATTGGAACATATTGCCACTGATTCCCCCTCCCAACAGGCGATTGTGCTGGAAGTTCTCACAGCATATATTCGAGAAAATAGTCCTAAGGCAGGAGATACTCGGCAGTTGGGGTCTAATGAAGTCAATACTTTGCGGGTGCCAACCGATATTCAAGCAGCTTTAACGGTGATCTCCCGATGTCACCCTCAATCGGGCACAAACCACTTAGATTTCCAAGATGCCTACCTGATTCAAGCCAATTTGATTAATGCAAATTTGAGTGGGGCCAATTTTCAGCGCACCTATTTGATTGGAACCAATCTCCGAGATGCCGATCTACAGGCAGCCAATCTTCGCAGTGCCGATTTATTAAGTGCAAATTTGAGTGGGGCCAATCTGACCCAAGCCAATCTGAGCAGTGCCAACCTCTTGGGGGCGAATCTAAATAGCGCTAATTTTCAGGCGGCCGACTTGACGGGGGCTAATTTGCGAGGCGCCTATCTCGGAAGCGCCAACCTGTTGGAAACCAATCTGAATAGTGCAGACCTGATTGGTGTTTATCTCAGTGATGCCAATCTCAGTCAAGCCAAATTGATTGGGGCTAATTTAAGGAGTGCAAAGCTTATCGGTGCTCAACTCACGGATACAGACCTAGGCGAAGCCAACCTGACGGGGGCTGATCTGAGTGATGCCAATCTGGTGGGGGCTGATTTTACAGATGCCAATCTCAGAGATGTCTCTTTCCAACGAACTCAATTTCAAGAGACTGATTTAAGTGGGGCCGATCTGCGAGGCGCCATTTTCTTAGAAGTGGATCAGTTAGCAGAATGTAAACTGTGTCGGACTAAGTTACCCGATCATCTCGACTTGGATGCAAATCGAGATTGTGCCACACTCAGCATTGTCGATCAATCCGTTGCGTCACCATAGTGTTGCGTCACAATAATAGGGTGAGTTCATATCTGCTGTTGAATAGGACTTTCCCATGCCAAATTTCTTAAACTCCCTTTTGGGACGCCATCCTGAACAGATTAAAGCCAACACAGAAATCTATACTTGGCAGACCTGCCCGTTTTGTATTCGAGCGAAGCTCTTGCTGTTTTGGAAAGGGGTGAAATACACCGAATACAAGATTGATGGGAATGAGACTGCCCGAGCAAAAATGGCTGAGCGCGCCAATAATCGCAGATCGGTTCCCCAAATTTTTATTAACGATCAGCATATTGGCGGCTGTGATGACCTTTATCAACTGGATACAACGGGCCAGTTGGACGATTTATTATCTCAACCGGCTACCAGTTAGAAGAACCACCTCTATGATCAACTACCAGGACATTTTCTGGGAGTTTAAGATGCTTATTCTTAAGCCATTACTTCCTCACATATTGCAGGGATTTAGGGTAGGTGACGATTTTCTTGGCCAGTCCCATGTGCTTTAAGGTGCAAATGGCCCACCAGGTGACATCGATTTCCCACCAACGGTAGCCAGATTTGGCCACGTGGGGATAGGAGTGATGGTTGTTATGCCAACCTTCGCCATAGGTTAATAGAGAAACCCACCAAAGGTTTTGAGCACCATCATCGGATTCGAAGGTGCGATAGCCCCACAGATGAGAGGCAGAATTCACCAGCCAAGTGGAATGCCACAGGATAACGGCCCGGACAAAGATACCGTAGACGACAAAGGACCATCCCCCAAGCGCATATAACACAACAGCCAAAGGGATTTGGAGCATCAAAAAGTACCGATCGAGCCACCGATAAAAGGGTTGACGGGCTAAGTCAGGGGCATTTTTTCGGTAGTGTTTCGCGTCAAAATATTCGGGGCGTGGGTAGAAAATCCAGAGAATATGGCTCCACCAGAATCCCCGCTGGGCAGAGTAAGGATCATCATTGATGTGCTCGGTATGGGCATGGTGTTGACGATGACCACTGACCCAAAAGATCGGCCCGCCCTGAATCGCCAGAGACCCGAGGGTTGCGATCGCATATTCCAAAACCCTTGGCACTCGGAAACTCCGATGACTCAGGAGACGGTGATACCCCAAACAAATTCCGATCCCGCCGAGCAGCCAATGTAGAAACAGGGCGGCCCCGAGCGCTGACCATGAGAAGTAGTGGGGGGCTAAGCCAAGGGCTAACAGGTGAAACGCGCTAAAGAAGCCAACATTAATCCAGCTCAGCGCAGGCGTTTTTCTGCCCATGGGGGCAGTGACAACAGAATTCGTAGTCATAACCGTCCTATTGAAAAAGAATGAACAGCACTAGCCCATATCTGCAGAGGTGGGCCTCGCTTTTTACGGAAATACTGGTTAAAGTAATAATGCAAGTTTTACTTGCATGCTGTTATGCTAGCACCCCTTCTCAAGTCTTGCAAGTGATACTTACATTTTGCCTATGTCTTCCCAGCCTTCAACTCGTCAACGCTTGATTCGGTCAGCGCTTCAGCTCTTTATTACTCAAGGAATTAGTGGGACGACCACCCGCCAAATTGCCGAAGCCGCAGAAGTGAATGAAGTGACGCTGTTTCGGCATTTCGGTAGTAAACATGGCCTTTTATTAGGCGTCTTAGAAGAGTCAACGGCTTTTCAGAGTCTGGGCCAGGCTCTGATCCGTCAACCCCCCTCTTCTGCATCCACAGAACAAGCCTTTCAGGAATATGCAAGTTACTGCTTGCATGCATTAGAGCAAGTTCCCGATCTCATTCGATCTTTAGTGGGAGAAGCCAACCAATATCCTGCGGACAATCGCCTGGCTATCGGGAAACGAATGACGGAAGTCACCCAGTATATGGCCCAGTATCTTGAGTCTTTTATGGCCCAGCGACAACTCACCCCTCAATTTCCGCTGGAGAAACTTGCCAGCTTATTTGAATGCGTGCTACTTGGGTATGCCGTTATTGAGTTCACCAGTGAGTACCATCAACTGTGGCATCACCAAGATGACTTTTTGGAGCATGCGGTGCAAATGATCTTGTTCGGCAGCATTGCAAGTGACACTGGCGTTAGCTTTGCGCCCCCAACGACTGCGGTCGTAGCCGATTTACCTGCTGAAACCGTTCATCTGATTCTCCGTCAAGCAAAGAAGCTGAGTACCCAGGATTATGCCCTGGCCTATGTTTTATTCGGGGCTGGTTTATCATCGTCAGAAGTGATCGGGCTATTGCGATCGCAACAGATCAGCAATAACCAACAGCATTTACTTCAAATCCAAACTCCAGCGGGCAGCCGCCAGGTGGCCGTCAATCAGTGGGTGATGGGGAAACGTCTGGGGTCTTATACCGCCAATCCCCTGACCAAATGGCTAAAATCTCGCAAAGATGATGAACCGACAATGTTTATGGACGATCAGCAACAGCCCCTAACCTCAACAGCGCTTGCCCATC
Source organism: Acaryochloris sp. IP29b_bin.137 (assembly GCF_028285745.1). Classification (GTDB taxonomy): domain Bacteria; phylum Cyanobacteriota; class Cyanobacteriia; order Thermosynechococcales; family Thermosynechococcaceae; genus Acaryochloris. Next base: position 27,398 of record NZ_JANQOP010000145.1, read on the forward strand.
GATGGAAGAACTGGACGGCAGGGATGACCACTTTAGCAGGAGATCCTCCGCAGTTGGAACAGGCCCAGCAAACTTGGTGTATCGATATGCTGATGCGCGGGGTAACCCTCAAGAATTTGAGCTTGTTAACGGGTTGGACGTTAGAACAGCTCGAGCCCTATGATCAACGGGCAAAAGAAAAGGCAGCTCTAGAACAAGCTACTCGGCTTGATCAGAAACCAGGAACCTCAAGTAAAGATTGAGTCAAACTACCTGGCAGGGAATGTAGCGATTTATAGACATCCCGAGGGAGCCTCCGCGATCACAAAATGCCGGGTTCGGTCGATAGATAACCATCCTTCTTGACGCAGATCCCCTAAAAGGCGAGTAATTGTCACGCGTGTGGTGCCCAGTAAGTTGGCGAGCTGTTGATGGGTCAAACGAACCTCTAGGCGCACCCCATCAGGCGTGACCTGCCCCACTTCCTGCTTAAGCATAAGCAGCAGCTGCAGCAAGCGGTCGTAGACTCGGCGTTGGCTAATCATGGATAGGATGGCTTCCGTTTGTTGCAAGCGCCGAATCAACTCTGTTGTAATACCCCTTGAGCCAACAGGGGCGAACTTTCTAACTCAACCTGATTTAACCGCATCAACACCACATCGGAGAGGGCAACGGCTTCGTAAGGTTCGAGCTGAGTGAGAGGTAACCCGAAGGGCATCGCGGGGTAAACAAAGCCCAAAACAGCTTCATCGCCCGACGGGAACAACGTCCCAAGCTGGACAATCCCCCGACAGACAATCCACAGATCCTGAGAACCCATGGGAATAGAACGACCGCTTTTAAAGGCATGGGTATGACGGCCCTGATACGCTTCTTCGAAAACTCGACGCCAATCGGTAGGGACTGGCGCAACAGATGATTGCAGCATCAGATGGAAGGAATGAGGTGTAGTGATCTGACTACAGCCTAAAAGGTGCGGCTAAAGCAAAGGTAAATTTAGGGTTGTGAACAGATTAAGCTCTAAGAGCAGAAAAACTATAGAGAAATGACAGATGCCTGCTTTTGTAATAAAGCTGGATCAACGGTAGCCAATTGTCCATGATTTAAAGTCCAGCATCGATCCGCGATACTCACCAGCTCCGCAGGGTCATGGGTGACAATCAACAAACTCCAATGCTGTTTGAGTTTCTCTAACAGCGTTACCAATTGTTGGCGCATAGACCAATCTAGCCCAGCTGTGGGCTCGTCCAAGAGTAGAAGATGAGGCTGGCGAATTAACTGCACAGCCAGGGCCAAACGTCGTTGTTGTCCTCCACTCAAGGATTGGGGAGACGTAAACAGGGATAAATCTCCCAACCCTACTTCTGATAACGCTTGATAAACCTGTTCCGACCCCAGTTCTGGATGACCAATGCGCAATTCTTCCAGAATGGTGCCGCCACAGAAATGCCGTTCGGGGAATTGAAAGACTAAACCGGCCAGTTGCTGTAAATTATTGGGTTTGAGTTCTTGTTGACGCCAATAGAGTGCTCCAGAAGTCGGTGCTGCCAAGCCAGCCACAATTTCCAGCAGAGTGCTTTTCCCGGATCCACTGGGGCCAATCACAAGCCCGAGCTGTTGAGGCGGCAGTTCCAGATTAACTTGCTTGAGAATGGCAGTTGAAGTTGCGGCTGGATGATAGAGGAGTTGTTTTAATCGAAGCATTCTTTAAGCGTAATGCAATCCACTACAATCAGGAGCAGGTTTAAGGGTTGCATCCCCCTTCTCTCAGCATGCCCAACTGGGAAGCGCGCTGAGGCTTGAAGGGAAAGCGGCAGCTCTCTTTAATCTTCTGACCTGGTCTTGTTGTGTCGTTGACTCTCTATGAACATTCAGTTTCGTGAATTTAATTCTTTTGATTTATGGCTCTGGTTAGAATTTGAAACCGTGCTGTCGGAACAAGAAAAGCAATACTTAGAAGAAGTCTTTGATTCCTGGTTTTTTCTGGGGAAATTAGGGGGATTTAATGCTGAGAATTTACAGGTGCAAGATGCGGGGTATGAGCTGAGCTATCTCCAATATGAGGTCGAGGCCAAAGCAGGCAATCTAATGGCGCTGATGCATAATATGGGGGACATTGAGTATGAGGGGTGCTGGGCACGCTGCTGGTTTGATCTCGGGACCAGTGATGCGATCGCACTGGATGTCCTGCTCAATGCCCTGCAGCAATTCAACCAAGAATATATCGAAATTCAGCAGCTTTTGATCGGGGGTGAAAATGAAGATTGGCCCCTGCCAGAACATCGAGATCGGTTCTACCCAAAGCCTTAAGAAAATTCCAAGCAATCTAGCTAGCGAAACATACTGCTCACTGAGCTATCTTCATGCACCCGCCAAATCGTCTCACCCAGCAAGCTCGCCACCGATAACACCCGCAATTGTGGGAAATGGCGTTCAGGCGGGATAGGAGTGGTATTGGTGACCAAAACCTCTTCGAACAACCCGGTTGCCGATAGACGTTCCACAGCGGGAGGCGAGAAAATGGCATGGGTTGCACAAGCATAAACCTGACGTGCGCCCTCTTCCCGGAGTAACCGAGCGGCAGCAGAGATGGTACCCGCCGTATCAATCATGTCATCCACTAACACAGCCGTTTTCCCTTTGACATCACCGACAACATTCATGACTTCGGCAACATTATGGGCCTGACGGCGCTTATCAATAATGGCTAATGGCGCATCATCTAGCTTTTTGGCAAAGGCGCGGGCTCTGGCAACACCCCCCACATCAGGGGAAACCACAACTAGGTCCGGTAACTCTTTCCGGGCCAAGTAATCCAAGAGCACCGGCGAACCATAAACATGGTCGACTGGAATGTCGAAGTAGCCTTGAATTTGAGCGGAATGTAAATCCATCGCCAGGATGCGACTGGCCCCGGCTTGGGTAATCAGGTTGGCGACTAATTTAGCGGTAATGGATTCTCGACCCGCCGTCTTGCGATCGGCCCTCGCATATCCGTAGTAAGGCAACACTGCCGTAATTTGGCGAGCTGAAGCCCGGCGACAGGCATCAATAATAATCAGCAACTCCATCAGATTATCGTTGACGGGGTGACAGGTGGGCTGAATCAGATAAACATCACAACCCCGAATCGATTCTTGAATTTGAACGTAGAGTTCACCATCTGCAAAGCGCTTGCGAACCATGGGGCCTAAGTCAACACCCAGGTAGCGAGCAACTTCTTGGGCCAAAGCAACGTTGGCAGAACCAGAGAAAATTTTTAAGCGGTTATTCTCAGCAACCAAAGGCAAAGGAGGTTGCAGCGTTAGAGTTGCAGGACGGATCACTACGAGTCCCCAAAACACATTCTAGGCAATCTTAGCATTCATAATTGCCCTTAACGCGGCTGAAAATTGTGAGTTTTAATTAAATTCCTCTGAGGGATCCTAATATACCTAAAATACTAGGTAAAAAAACTTAAGAGCGGCCTGGACGACGCTTTTGCAGGAAGTCTGGAATATCCAAATTAGCCCCTCGGACAGGGGGGCGAGGCGTCACGGGCTTGGCTGCGGGCTTGGATTGAGGGGAAGCCGAGGAGGCTTTGGGTTTCGCCTCCGATTTTCGGGGGGGTGGCGAACCGCCATCAGACGTGAACCCTGTGGCAATAACCGTCATTTTGATTTCCCCCTGAAGGGATTCATCAATAACGGCCCCAAAGATAATATTGGCGCTTGCATCAACGACTTCATAGATCGTTTCTGCGGCAGTATTAACCTCATGAAGCGACAAATCATGGCCACCGGTGATGTTAAAGACAACCCCTTTGGCACCGCGAATAGAGGCGTCAAGCAGGGGGGAATCAATCGCTGCGATCGCAGCTTCTTTTGCTCTGGACTTGCCTGATCCCACGCCAATCCCCATCATGGCCGACCCCGCATCTGCCATCACGGCTTTAACATCAGCAAAGTCGACATTGACTAACCCGGGCACATTGATAATATCTGAGATGCCCTGGACCCCTTGTCGCAACACATCATCTGCCGTCTGGAATGCTTCTTGAACAGGGGTTTGCTCGGCAATCACTGACAATATCTTGTCATTGGGAATCATAATCAGGGTATCCACCCGAGTTTGCAGCGCCGAAATCCCTTCCTCGGCTTGATGACTCCGGCGACGACCCTCAAACGTAAATGGGCGGGTCACAACGCCCACGGTCAAAGCCCCCATTTCCTTGGCAATTTCGGCAATAATAGGCGCAGCACCTGTCCCCGTACCACCCCCCATGCCACAGGTGATAAAGACTAAATCAGACCCAGCCAAAGCAGCCGCAATATCATCCCGGGATTCTTCCGCTGCCTTCTGGCCAATGGCAGGATTTCCTCCAGCCCCCAGACCTCGAGTTAGCTTTTGCCCGACTTGCAAACGCTTAGGAGCAGAGGATTGAGTTAAGGATTGCGCATCTGTATTGATAGACCAAAACTCAACCCCAGAAACGTTGCTGGCAATCATGCGATTGACAGCGTTACCGCCACCTCCACCCACACCAATCACTTTGATGGTGGCTGCACCATGGCGGACGATATTGTCATCTTCCATATTCACATCTTTATGGGGCACGGCTGCAGGCGTGCTGTCTGATTCAAAATCGAAAATATTCTCAAAATTATCCTGTGAAACTGATTCAGAACCTTCTCCCGTCCCACCCAATTGATCGATAGGACTAGAATTCTGACTATCATTGCTCTCATCGATAAAAAAGGAATCAGTAAAGGTTTGATCTGCAGGCGGCATTTTGACAAATTATGAACAGCTAAAAATGGATTGGCGATCTTTGTTACTCAACTATAGGACAAGTTCCCCCAAAAACCAATTGAGCGATATTAGCGACAAATCCCTTGATTCTGGCGAAGAAAAACCTATTTCTCAGCAAACTGGAAAAACAGAATTTTTTCTTAAGGTTAAGGGTTGGGTCGGGACTGATTCCGTAATTCTAGAACGGGACTTTCGGGGTTCTCGACATCAATATAAACAATTTGCTTCGGATCAACGGATTTAGGCAACGTGCGCATCTCATCCAATGCTTGAAGTTGACGATCAAAATGATCACTGAAGGGGCCAATATGGATCTGTCCCAACTTCGTTTGCAAAGTGAGCTTATTGGGATCGTCCCAGTTTAGATGCTTAATTTGAACGGGACTGGTCTCCATCAAGGCATACATCTGTTGCCATTGCTGTTGTTTTTGAGGATCAATCGAAACAAGTTGTTGGGCTGAATCGGCAGGCGTATTTTCAGGGGTTGCCGCTTTAGTTTCGGATTGTAAATAGCCTTGGAGGGTGAGTTTGGGGAGTTGATGGGCCTGTTCCAGCTTAGGATAACTATCGGCAGGTAAAACGACCCCTCGACGATCTAATAACCAAACATTGGCTGGGCCGAGGGTGAGGGCATCGGTTTGACCGGGGCGAAGCACTAGGGTGCAGCCATTACACTCGGTCATGGCAATCGGCGGTAATTCCCGAACCACCACATTCACCCTCGGGGGAAAAAGCTTTCGAGTCACAATGACCTGGCCAATATGGGCATTATTTTTAAGCTGCGAGATGACGGTCTGGGGGTGAAAGCGAATCAGAGAAGTCGGAAATTCCAACACCATCAGATGTTCAAGAGTTTGGCTATCAATTTGCTCATTTCCAGTGAGGGTAATTTGGTTGGATTGTCGAATTTGCCATTCGGGTTGACAGACCGCCCAGCCCAACCCAATCGTCATTCCCAAGGTCACGAATGTCCGCCAAGCGTTTCGCCGAAACCGCTGTTTGCGCTGGCGGATAAGCTGCTGTTGTCGATCTCTAATATTGACGATTTGAGGCTCTGGTGTTGAGTCAGTCATGTCGGGCAAAGGCTAGATTGGCTAGACTCTTGGAGAAGTAGAGTCTCTATCAGAATCATTCGGCGAAAATACAGATGCTATGGGCGTCTACTCAATTAAAAACTGCCTGATTACGGCTGGCAAGAGCTGAGCGATTGGAGAGGCCTATCGACTTCGCTAAGCTAGACATCCTTCTCGCTTTGGGTTTGATCCTTGGTTCAGGCTGTGGAAGCATGGCCGCAAACGGGCAATATACAGACATTGACCTTGCGTTATCGGGTTTATTTTATGGTGTTTATTCGTATTCCTAAGCCGTGGCAGAAAGAGTCGCAACCGATGACCTCTGAAACCGCTTATTGGCATCGGCGTCGGTTTCTAAAAAATATGATTGGCTTTGGGATTGGCGCCACCGTATTTCCCAGTCTTAGCTGTTCTCGGTCTGGGAATGAGATTGACCCCGATTTGCAAGCAACGTTACCCAAAGGAAAGCTGCCGAAGGTCAAACGGTCGCCGATCTATTCAGGGCAAGGATTGACGATCACCCCAGAAGCCCATACGAGTCGCTATAACAATTTCTATGAATTTGGCGGTACGAAAGATATTTGGCAAGCGGCACAAGCGTTACCGACAGATCCCTGGACAGTGGAAGTGACGGGGCTAGTGAACCGACCTCAAACCTATGATTTAGATGATTTGACCCAGAAATTTCCTTTAGAAGAACGCATCTATCGATTTCGATGTGTGGAAGCCTGGGCGATGGTGGTGCCGTGGTTGGGATTCCCAATGCGATCGCTCATCCAAGACGTCGACCCCAAGACCAATGCCAAGTTTGTTCGCTTTACCTCTTACTACGATCCACAGGTCACTCCAGGCCCCGGCGGCTTTACGGATTCCAGCAATTTGCCCTGGCCTTATACCGAAAGCTTGCGGATTGATGAAATGGCCCATGACTTAGCCTTTTTTGCAGTGGGGATTTATGGACATCTGCTACCGAAACAGCATGGGGCACCGATTCGAATGGTTACCCCTTGGAAGTACGGATTTAAGGGGGCGAAATCCATTGTCAAAATTGAGTTTATGAATTTTCAGCCCCCCACCTTTTGGAATACCCTGGCTCCCAATGAGTATGGGTTTGAAGCCAACGTCAACCCGAATATTCCCCATCCTCGCTGGTCCCAGGCGGAGGAACGCTTGATTGGCACGGGGGCGCATCCAGCGGTATGGAAACGACAACCCACTTTAATCTATAACGGTTACCCAGAAGTGGCTCCATTATATGGAGGTGTTTTGTAAATACTCCTGCAGCATGTGGCGTAAAGACTGTCGCCAGTGGGGAGCCAGTTGGCCCAGGATAGGGGTGATTTTGCGATTACTCAAAACGGAATAGGCTGGCCTTGGGGCAGGTAACGGATATTCCGGTGTGGAGATAGGGATAACCCGTTCAATCTGGAGCGGGAACCCAAGCGCCTGAGCTTCGGCAAAGATGGCGACGGCGAAATCATACCAGCTGGCGACCCCGCGATTGGTGAAATGGTAAGTGCCATAAACATCTGCTTGGGTGGCAGGATCTGAGATGGACCAATGTTGGATTAGGGATGCGATCGCATCTCCAATATCTTTGGCCCAAGTCGGTGCGCCTATCTGATCATCAACGACTCGAACTTCGGGGCGTTCTGCGCCCAGTCGCAACATGGTCTTGACAAAATTACTTTTGCCTTGGGAACCGTAGACCCAGGCCGTTCGTAGAATAATATGCTGATCCCAAGTTTGGCGAATCCCTTCTTCCCCTTGCCATTTTGAATGACCATAGACACTTTGAGGAGTGGGCACATCGGATTCAGTGTAAGGATGGCTGTGGGTACCATCAAACACATAGTCGGTCGAAATATGGACAAGTAAAGCCCCTAATGTCTTGGCGATTTCGGCTAAGACCGTTGGGGCTTTTTGATTCACGATATAAGCTAATTCAGCATCTGATTCAGCCCGGTCAACCGCCGTATAAGCGGCGGCATTAACGATAATGTCTGGCTGAACGGACAAGATCACTTCGTGTAATTGTTCAGGGACAGCTAAATTAACCGTCTCTTTGCCCGCAGCAACCAGCTCTCCAATAGTAGGCAAAGTCTTCTGTAATTCATGTCCCACTTGTCCTTTAGCACCAAGCAGAAGAATACGGGGCATCGCCATGGGGAAATCCTGATCGTGCACTGTCCAAGACTGTATCCTGTTTAGGATATAACGCAAGCAAACCAGCTCTCCAGGGTAGCCTATAACTACCCTTGCCGACCCCATTATGACGACGGTTGCTTATCTAGTTAATCAATATCCCAAGGTCAGCCATAGCTTTATTCGTCGTGAAATTTTGGCCCTAGAAGCACAGGGGGTGAATATTTGTCGTTATTCCATCCGCCCCTGCCCCGATCAACTGGTTGATCCAGATGACTTAGCAGAGCTAGACAAAACTCAAGTCCTGCTCTCTGTTGGCGTCTTGGGACTTGGTTTAGCATTTATTGAGGTAATGTTTAGCCGCCCGCTAGCTTTTGTCAAAGCTTTGGGTTTAGCTATTCAGATTGGCTGGCACTCGGATCGCGGGTTGGGGCGACACTTTATCTATTTAGCGGAAGCTAGCGTTCTCCTCTTTTGGTTGGGAGAGGCAGGGGTTGATCATGTTCATGCCCATTTCGGCACCAACCCCGCCGCCGTCGCCATGTTGTGTCATGCACTGGGTGGACCTTCCTATAGCTTTACCGTGCATGGGCCAGACGAATTTGACAAACCCCAAATGCTTCATTTAGCAACCAAAGTTGCCCATGCCAAGTTCGTGGTGGCGGTCAGCTCCTTTGGCAAAAGCCAACTCTATCGTTGGAGCCACCCCCAGCATTGGCCCAAAATTCATATCGTCCACTGTGGGTTAGATCGTTTATTCCTAGACCAACCCCAGATAGCACTGCCAGAAGCACCTCAGATTGTGTGCATTGGCCGTCTTTGTCCCGCCAAGGGACAACTTCTGCTGGTTGAGGCAGTGTCTCAATTGGTCCAGGAAGGGATTGCTCTAACGCTGACGCTGGTCGGAGATGGTGAGTCTCGTACTGCTATAGAATCAGCCATTGCAACTGCGCAATTAGAAGAGGTGATCACCATTACTGGATGGGTGGGTAGTAGTCATATTCGGGACTATTTACTTAAAGCAAAAGTTAAAGTATTACCCAGCTTTGCAGAAGGTCTACCCGTTGTCTTGATGGAGGCCTTGGCCCTTGGACGTCCCGTCATTTCCACTTACATTGCAGGCATCCCTGAATTAGTAGACCCCAAAAATGGCTGGCTCATTCCAGCAGGCTCGATTTCGGCTCTTAAGGAGGCGATCCGAGTAAGTCTAGCAACTAGTACAGCTCAACTCCTGGAAATGGGTCAAGTTGGGGCTGATCGTGTGCGTGCGGAGCACAATATCGAAACAGAAGTGATGAAGTTATCTCGGCGTTGTTGCATGAATCGATCTTTGCTGGGAGGAGGTTTCAGCGATCCAGATTGTCCAAAATGGATAAAAATCGAAGATTCTCCCCAACTCTAAGCT
>NZ_JANQOP010000159.1 GCF_028285745.1 Acaryochloris sp. IP29b_bin.137
CCAGATCCCATCAAAGAATTATAAATCCGTGGCCCTGGCCACCCCTCAACCCCGAGCCAGCCAGCAGAGATCCCTGAAACCATCAACCAGCCTCGAAAGGCGATTCCAAAGACTAGATCTTAGTCAGAAGCGCATTGCTCAAAAGGCCAGGAAACGAGTTAGACTTGAGCATGTGAGAGTTACAAAGAAAGGTTCTGGGCAATTCTGGATCATCGAGAGAGGTTCACGAAAACCTTTTTTGAGAGCGGCGTTCAACACCTCCAAATTTTGTTGGGAATGTGCCTTGGAGCTTGAGGCAACGTTTGATGTACAACAAGTGATCGAGCTGCGGCCACCAGAAGCGATGGAGCGGATCGGGGAGATGGTTGGAGACTTTCAGGATCGGGAGCGAGTGGCCTTATCTTGGGGATGATCGCGAGAGCTACTTCGATGTCTGTAGATAGTTCTCTAGCGCTTCAGTCACGAGAGCATTGAGATTGATCCCCCGTTGCTGAGCTGCGATCGCAGCTTGTCTATGAAGTTGAGTTCCAGGTCGAATATTGAAGCTCCCCTTGAAGGAGTGCTCAGGCTCTATTGCGTTTTCAGCACAATCGGTTAGATACTCATCAATGGCTTCTTGAAAAGCTGCTTTGAGTGATTGAATATCAGTCCCTTCATAGCTAATCAGACTGCGGATGAACTCAACCTTGCCATAAAACACTTCGTCTTCGTTGCTGAAATGGACCGATCCAAAATAACCTTGATATTCCATCATATTTTTCATATCAGCCCTTCCTCCTCTAAAATGTCGATGACTTGTTCAATTTGATATTTCTTCAATAGGTTGCGCGGATGAGGTTTATGAAGACTGATGACAAGGCCGTCTGAATTAATGAAACGTCTCCTAGACCCGCCAGTTTTACCAGTGGAGACTTCAGAAAATTGAAAGATGGACAGTAGAACAACCAACTCATCCCAAGTAAAGTCTTTTGGGCGTGTGAGGAAGCGTTTGATGAGCTTTTCTTTCCGGGTCATGCTCAATACCAGCGCTATTATCATTATCTAAAGGTTTATCAGCAATTGCAACTATTTCTAGTTGCAATTATGTTCATATCAGTGATCGTTCACTAACCCAAAAGCCTGAACGTACCTACCCTCTCTTACTCATAGAGCCAGAGGTCTATTGGGTAGATACAGCAAAACAATTGACAAAACCAAAAGTATGACTATCATGTCTGCAACGTCTTTGGGTATGGGTAATGTTTGATCGCAGGGATGAACTGTTTCAGGTAATTCTGAACAAAGCCTTTCAGATGCTGGAGCATTTTGTCTTAGGGATTGAATTACCCACTTGGTTAGCTCCTTTGAGTATGTTGGGCCTCCTTGCCGCATTTATAAGGTTGCTACCCTCTATCCAAAAGGGTTCAATACTGGCGGGTGTGGGTGGTTACCTACTGTTAGGCGTATTGTTGGTCAATGCGGTGGCGTTATCCTTGTTTTTGTTTGTACCAGGGAAGCTGATTACGTTTAAGACCCCATCATCAGCTCAAGCGGGATGTCATCTCCTGAAAATATTATTGATGGGTTTCTTCGTGATGTTGAAGAGTCTGGTAGCAGTTTCCCTGCAAGTCATATTCGACCTGTCAGTATTAATCCTTGCAGTTCTGACCTATCCATCCCGTAGGACTCCAATTTACCTGAACCCATGTTGAGTTAGCACAGTCCAGTAGAAAGACCTTACCCACGACACACACACACAAAACCTGACTGTCTGTTGAACCACCAATTTTTGTCTAAGATTTCGTGTATATAAGATATGGGTCGAATATTTTATCTTCAGATTTAGCCAAGCCAATAATGGTTAATCTAACGTGGCAAGAATACTTGATAACTCATCCCTGCTAAAATTGTCCTGTGAGTCTGGATTCACTTGAACTAACCTAATAAAACCTTCTGATTCAGTAGGTGGAGTTTCATTTAGATACTTTGCATATTGAATAATCACATCTATGGGTACATTTCGAGAGCGACTTTGATTTCTGTGAATACAAACTTTGATTGGAGTACTTAAGTGCCAGCAAAGCCACTTTAACCGCAAGGTTGAATACTCTTCTAAAAAGTCCCGTCTCCAAGAAGCCCTTATATTCGTAGCATCATAAATAATGGAACTCTTGCTCTGAACAGCCTCACCAATCTGATGAGAAATACATTGGCTGATCTCCTGCCAGTCTCCCTGTATTATTTCAGCACCGAATAGTTGTTCCCGAATCTGATCAGGCGATATCACAATTGAATGAGGAATCAGCTCCCTTAATTGGTGGGCAAATGTAGTTTTGCCAGAACCAGGAATGCCAACTAAGAAGTGGCAATTGAGACTACCCATTTTTGTAGGCACGTCTTGCAAGTTTGCAGTAAGTTTTTACTGTAAGATATGGAATTTCAAGATCATCTGCAATGTCTGATAATGCATGACCCATTTCTCTGCGGGCTAGGATTGTTGCCCATGTTTGGGCCGTATGCAACGCCCGCTCCTTACCTTGGCGTTTTCTTTGAGAACGAAAGAGGTGGGTGAGTTCATCTATTCTCTCACTCAATAATAGTTCTGAATGGGTGGGAATATGGTCTTGCCAATGGGGTTCCCAGCCGATTCTAGTAACACCCAGTCCAAATGCAGTTTTGTGGCCAGTCCCACAATAGGGAGCTAAATTCGCAAGCGTTGAAAAAAGTTTAGCAAACTCACTTTTTTCAGGGGGTTGTTTTAAACATCCCAGTTCAATTGTACCGATAAATCCAGTGATGCTGCCCCGCTTACCTGCAACCGTTTTAACACTGCTGAGCTGGTGACGCAGCAAAAAAACATTATCATCAACCCAGTCCAAGAAGTTTTCCATATTCACTTCTTGGTTACTAAAGGTATTCCACCGTCGTAAATAGCTATGGAAGAGATTGCGAGGGATGGGTAAGGGGAGATGATGGCCCCTACTTCTGAAGCTTGTGGGGCTTAGAAAGTTCAAGGCCAGTTTGTCCATCAGAGGAGTTTTCGTCAGCTTCGAATATGTGAGTGGTGCAAGTTCAATACCTGGATCACTGATGCAAAATACCGTATCGAATAACTGGAGATGATCAGGTAAATTCTTGACCCAGGTTCCTAACCACGTCGCCAGAGGTTGAGAAAGGGCAGTGATAGAAATTTGATAACTCTGATTAGCTTGGACAAAGATTTTCGAACGCTTTGAAGTGAGGGAACCTTGTAATCTTGACAAGGTAAAGTTCTTTTCTGTTTGGTTGTCATGCATCACTTCAGACAGGTCTGGATTGCTCTCGCGGACCTGATCTAAGAACCATGCATGGAGACCCACTGAATATTTAGGAAGTAGCAAGCTGTCTTCTTCAGGTTTCAGGGTCAATTTAAGACCAAGTAACTCAGTGGACTTTGGCCATTTTAGATTAACTGTCTGGGGAATATGGGTCACAGTCTCGGATGATACAGACGACTTATAAACGTTAGTAAACAAGGCTATTAATAAATGGATGCCTAGATTAAATTGTGATGTTGACGAAATTAATTGTCATAGGAATGAATCGAAATTTTATCACTGATGCGATCGCAAAGCCGGGAGAGCATCCCCGTGTCTACATTTTTGTGATCACCTACGGTCGATATTCTAGGATAAAGTCCTAATCTTTTTAGGACGGCTGTTCCTGATTCTAGGTATATTCAATCAACACCTCTAAATGGTGCCCCACCTGCAGAGGAGACGAAATAACTCGGACTCCATAGAAGCTTTGGTAATTCAGATTTGCCATATCGGCTCCTAGACACTTCCCTGATTGAATTTACGATCTGAGACATCGTTTACTTAGGTGGATACTCAATCAACGTATGAACATGATCGGCCTCACCATTGAACTCTAGAACCTGGAAATTCGTTTTCTGAGCATTGGATCTAGAGGCACCCTCAACCACAGGAAGACCTTTTGCCTGATAATCTTCCTTCCTGAATTTAGTCACACAAATCAATTGAATTTTCAGGTCAGAAACACAGTGTTTTTGTCCTTGAAAATTTAGTACGTGAGTACTATGATTAAGATATGAGGCTCCGCTATCAATACAGAGTATATCCATCAAAAAATCAGCAGACCAAATTAGCTCAGCTATTTGGTTGTTGTCGCGTTGTTTGGAATGATGCTTTGGCATTCGTGAAGCAGTCAGAACAGTTTCCTAAAAACTCGGACCTCCAAAAGATTTGCATTACTCAGGCTAAGCGTACTGAACAGCGCTCATGGCTAAAGGAGGTTTCCAACATCCCTTTGCAGCAGTCTATTGCCGATTTAGGCGTTGCCATCAAAAACTATTTTGATTCTCGTAAGGGCAAACGCAAAGGGGCAGCAATGGGCTTCCCTCGGTTTAAGAAAAAGGATAATCGCCAATCCGCCCGATTTCGTATAGGTGGATTCTCCATCAAAAATGGCAAGGTGTATTTGGCAAAGATCGGTCACTTAAAGACGAAGTGGTCTAGACCTTTACCGAGTGAACCTAGCTCAGTCACGATTATCAAAGACCGCAGGAATCGCTATTTCCTGAGCTTTGTGGTTGAAACACAGGTGCAGCACTCACCTGCTGCCAATGATGCCGTTGGGGTGGACTTGGGTATCAAAACCTTTGCGGTTTTGAGTACGGGAGAAAAGATTGATAGCCCCAGTTATCAAAAATTTAGCCGTAAAATCAAGCGGTTTCAACGGCGATTATCTAAGCGGGTGAAAGGGTCCAAGCGCAGAGAATTAGCTCGATTACAGGTGGCTAAGGTTAAAGCAAAACTCAGAGATACTCGCAAAGACTTTTTGCATAAGTTGTCTTCTAGATTGGTCAACGACAACCAAGTGATCGCTTTAGAAGACTTGAACGTAAAGGGAATGGTC
>NZ_JANQOP010000191.1 GCF_028285745.1 Acaryochloris sp. IP29b_bin.137
GGCGGTGATCAGGTAGGCCCAGAAAAATGCAGAATCATTGTCACCCTGATCTAGTGAAACCCAAGTAACAAGCTGATCCGGGACAGCCGCCACCCACTCCGCCAACAGCGTTGTTTTGCCGAAACCAGCAGGGGCCGAAACGAGCGTCAGCTTGTGCTCCTTATGAATCCGTTCAAGCAGCCTTGGACGTGAGACCAGGCCAGGACGCCATTTGGGGCAGTAAAGCTTGGTCTTCAGTAGGGGGATTTCTGCGATCTCTTGTCCTGGCACATCAACCATAGAGGCATTATAGAGGGCAGCGCTTTTATCTTTGGAGCGATTTTGCTAGGTTAGCAGTTGCACTAGGGCAAAGCTGTGGGCCAGCAGCATTGGGAACTGAAACACCAGTGATGTATCTGGCTTTGAGCGATAAAGGCGCAGGGGCGAGGGAACAGAAAAGAACATCGACAGCCCAGGGCCAAAGAATAAGGTAAGACCGACAAGGTGCCAAATGATCAAAAAGCTTTGTCCTGGAGATACCTGTAAGCTAACGGCCACAGCACTTACCGCAAACAGAAAATCGGGAACCGATCCTAAGAGCAAAAAGTGAAATGGCAACTGACCTTGTAAATATTTAAGAATCGTCCCAATCGCCAGTAAACGCAGAATATGAAACAACACCAACTGATGAACAGGAACCTGGGATGCTGCTGCCAGAAGTCCTTCTCTACCCACATCCAACGCTCCGAACAGAATGACGGTGAACGTTAGCATAAGACCCAAGCCAATCAGATTTGAAAACCAGCGCGTATATCTCAGATAGATGCCCCGTTTTCCCAGAGAGATGGCCAACACCATCCAACCCAGCATCCCGAGAATCCACATTACAACAATTACCAAATACCCAGCGGTGTTCTCACCGAAGTTGAGCAACCAATAGGAAAGCCATGCTAGTTCCACTAGACCTAACAAGACAATGAGAGAGCGGAACTGCTCATAGATTTTTCGGACACTCATCATACAAAGTCTCCTCTCTGTCAGATGGACGTTCTTACAGAATTTGAGCTTCAGAATTCTGGTTGATAGGACTGTCAGTGCTAAGAGCAAACAGTTTCTTTGCGATCGCCAGCTAAATACAGGACCATATCCTCCCATCGATCAGAATCCACAGGCAAGATGAAGTATCAATGCTTCTGAGCTGATAACAAGGGAGTATTGGTCGATCGCATAGATTCAGAGTCTTGCTCTAGTTGTTCGATTCGCAGTGTCAGCAAGTCGATTTGATCTTGTAGCCCCTTTATGCGATCGAAGGTATATTGTGTGCTGTCGTAGTTCAAAGCAGCATCGAGGAGTAACAGCCAGTTCCAGACTCGCGCCCAGAGTGATGTTGCTGAGTTGTTCGTTGTCATGGTGATACCTCCTATCAAATTTGTCTGGTTACTTCATAAAATTCAGTAGCGCAGGGACAAGATGTTCGTAGACATCTTCCTGCAAATAGTGACTGGCATTGGGTAATCGCAAGATCTCTGCATCTGGGAAACTGCGCTTCCAATACGTCTCAATGAACTCTGGTCTGAATACTAGATCTTGCATGGCCCATCCCAGGAAAACTGGCTTCTCCTTTAATGTCTGCAAGTTCGCTTCAACCCTCTCCAGGAATGGGTTTAGAGGAGCATCAGTGGTGGCAGGGATCTCTCTAGGAAAAACGAGCACCCCGGTTCGAGAGGCCCAGGTAAGGTGGGGAGCTAGATATGCCTGACGTACCGTGGCCGTTAGACGTTCTTGGTGAAGCACACCCCCACCGAATAACAGTTTCCGAACGAAGACATGGAGTCCTTTAACCAAAAACTCACCGATGATCGGTGTTCGGAAGAGCTTCAGAGGCAGTGGGGGATGGTAAGTGCCAACAATTTTGTGAGCAAAGGTGTTGAGGATAAATAAACGCGCTATTCGCTCAGGATGGCGTCCTGCCCAAGCTAACCCAATAGGGCCACCCCAATCCTGGGGCACAAAGGTCACCTCATGTAAATCCAGAGATTCTAGCAGGGCCTCAAAGCGCTGAGCATGATTGGGAATCCGATACAATTCAGGGTTGTTGGGCTTATCGGAGCGGCCAAAACCTAGATGATCAGGAACCACGACCCGATAGCCAGCTTCCAATAATGGCGGAATGAAGTTGCGGTACAAATATCCCCAAGTAGGATTACCATGGACCAACACGACAGCAGGAGCATCTTGTGGTCCTTCGTCGATATAGTGCATCCAGCCATCTAAACTCCTGAACCAGCAGGGTTCATGGGGCCAAGTGCCATCGAAAGTCCAATCAATACCATCTCTAAGGCTGGCAGGTTCCCGAGGAATTGACTCGCCAGAGTGCGATGTAGGTTGCCGTTGAGCAATGCCTTGAGCAGTCGAGGTAGCCATAAGAAACTCCTTATTCATTGAACTTGGTTTATCAAACTGAAGCGGCTTGGTCTTTGAGGGAGTTCGAAGAGCGTCTCCATTCTTTGATTATCCGGGCAAAAATCATCCCATGGGTCACCAGAAGAATGGGTACCCAAAAGGTGGGGATGTACCAGGTTGTGCCTAAATCCGGGACTGCCTCGGCTTGACGCAGCGCATTCAACAGATCCATCGTGCCAACGATGTTAAACAGCCAGACTAACGCTAATGCCAAACCCCAACGGGCACGTAGGGCAACGAGAGACAACAGCGCGAGTACGCCACTGACAAAATCTCCATAGGCCACGGAGGTGGCAAAAAAGCTGGGTAAGGGTTGAACCACTAATCCGGGGACGAGGAAGGCTAAGCCAACATGACGCAGGGCATGGGGAAAGATCAGTGGCATTAACCCTTGGTGAAGGGGTTGCTTTTCCAGCCAGGACAACACATATAGCAATCAAAGATTGGGTTAGGACACTTTTCTGAAGGCATGATCCACCGCATCCCAAAAATTTTCGAACTGATGACCTGTTTTGCGTAAGCA
>NZ_JANQOP010000196.1 GCF_028285745.1 Acaryochloris sp. IP29b_bin.137
AATATTGCAATCACACAATGGCCAAACCTTTCCAGTGGCAATTTAAGGGATTCACTCCATACGGATAACTGATGAACTATTTACAGATCTATGGACTAGGTTACCCATCTAGCATATGGAAAGTGAGGGAACGAATGGTCCTGTCAGCATACTGTAGCGTCTCTTGGATTATCTGTGAATCACACTGGGAACTTCACATGAACAACTCATTTCTTAATATCCTGCTCGCAGAATGAAATTTTGCTAGTTTAGAGGGAAGTTTTCTGTAGGCTGAGCGATGACGATTAGTCCCACTCTGATCCAAAATTCCCTCAGAATTGGCGAACGACTTTGTGCCTCTGACCTCATCTCCATGCATCAACTGCAAACGGCACTATATGAGCAAGAATTGTATGAAATGATGCGCTTAGGCGAAATCATGGTTTTGCATGGCTGGGTCTGCCAGCAAACAGCAGATTTTTTTGGTGATCAATGGCCCAGTATTGCTGAACAAGCAGAGAGCATGCTGATTGGCGGTTACTTACATCGAGCGGGCTTAATCGATCGGAATCAGATTGAGACGATCTTACTATCTCAAAAGAAAACAGGGCTAAGGTTTGGAGCGATTGCTATTCTGAATGGCTATATTCAGCAGGCGACGCTAAATTTTTTTATTGAGCAGTTTTTCCCAGACCATATTGGAGAATCCCCTTATATGGTGGTTGATCCGGATAATGTTAACTTCACCCACAACGAACCTTTCATTGTGTTTGATAATGACGACCAGCAAGCTCAACCTCTCTCTAGAGCTGGCAATGATGGAGAGGATGCTGTCCCTCCCTCCACGAATACTATCCACTGGCTCAATTAGCCGAAGCCTGAGGTTCATCCCTTATGGAAGAAAGGCTTAAGAAAAAATTGAGGTTTGAGAATGGGCCATGTTGAGGGTAGGCCCACCATAAATCGGTTTAGGAAAGCGTTATAGCCCCATTTAGCTGGAAGTAAAGGTTTCCTAATTCCAGAATCTTAATTCACAAATAGTCACATATAGTCCTTGTCAAGCACAGGAACACTATATATAGTGTCCCTAGACAATTTTGTATGGATTAAACGTCAACTACTATGGTTGCCACTCAATCTCGAACCACTGAACTCAGCGAATCGCAGAAAGCGGTTTTGCAAAAATACCTGATCGAGGGTGAAGCCTCTTGGGAAGACGTAGTTCGCCGAGTAGCAGCATATGTTGCCAGTGCTGAAGCGACCCCAGAGCAACAGCAGTATTGGCAAGACAAGTTTTTCTCCATTTTGCAGCCCATGAAGTTTGTGCCCGGTGGGTCTATCTTGGCCAACTGTAATCATGGCACCCTAGGATTGCTCAATTGTTTTGTCCTCTCCGCTGAAGATCATATCCACGACATCACTAAGTTAGTGTCTGATTCGGTGCTCACCACTAAGTTCAGAGGTGGGGTGGGCATTAATATTGGCGCTGAAGGCACTAAAGGATATATTCGCCCCAAAGGCGCACCGTTTCAAGATGGAAAAGCGCTGGGTCCCTGCGCTGTTTTGGATATGGTGTCTGAGAACTCTAAAAAAATTACCACTGGCAACAAGGCCCGTCGAGGAGCATTCCTCTTTTCGATGAACTGGAAGCACCCGGATATCTGGGAGTTTATTCAGGCTAAAACTCAGTCCACGATTGATGCCAATTTTGCTAAGTCGATGATCGAGCAGTTGGCCCAAATTGCTCAAAGTGATGCCCTCTCTCAGGACAAGCAGGAGAAGCTCAAAGCCTTGCATACTGAGGTCGGTACGGCTTGGGTGGAAACTCATTTGAACCCGGAAGGCAAACGCGATCGCAGATGGCATAATGCCAACATTTCTGTGCAGCTCGACGATGAGTTCTTTGCCAAGCTTGATCAAGGGGATGAGGAAGCCAACAAACTCTGGCAGACCATGGCCGAGAATGCCCATGCCACCGCAGACCCTGGCTTACTTCTGATCGACAATGCCAAGCGTCGCAGCCCGATTCGCGATTTTGTCACCTGCACGAATCCCTGTGTAACCGCAGAAACTTGGGTGCATACAGGGGAAGGTCCTCGGCAGGTTAAAGATTTAATCGGTGTCCAACATAGTACCTACGTCAACGGCGAACTCTTTAGCACTACCCGTGATGGCTTTTGGGTCACCGGTAACAAGGATGTTGTCCGCTTACAGACTCAAGAAGGGTATCACCTCCGTTTAACGGGAAATCACCAAGTCCTCAAAGTGTCTGCTCAGACACGGCGGCATCAATATACGGAGTGGGTGCCAGCGGCATCTTTACAACCGGGCGACCAGATTCTCCTCCATAATCACCGAGAGTTATCTCCATGGGCAGGGGCGGGTAGCACAGAAGAAGGCTGGCTGTTAGGGAGCTTAGTCGGAGATGGTACCTTTGCCCTGAATGCATCAGGAGCGATGCAAGGTATTTTGGCCTTCTGGGGTGAACATCACCGCTCCATGTTGAACCATGCGGTTGAATTGCTGAATCAAATAGACTGCACCAGTGCTGTCGGACGCTCCTATAAGGTCGGGGGAACTTGTACCGCCCACAAAGGAGTCGTTTCAACGGTTCGTCTGGCTCGGTTAGCTCAGACCTTTGGCATTGAATCGGGACATAAAACCGTGACCCCCGCCATTGAACAGGCCAGCTATGCCTTTTACCAAGGCTTTTTGCAGGGCCTCTTTGATGCAGATGGCAGTGTACAAGGCAGCCAATCGAAAGGGGTGAGCCTGCGCTTGGCCCAGAGTGATTTACCCTTGCTAGAAGCTGTGCAGCGAATGTTGCTCCGTATGGGGATTGCCTCCACGGTTTATACCCGCCGACCCGCAGAAGAGGACTTATTGCCCGACGGAAAGGGAGGCGTTGCCCCTTACTTCTGTAAAGCCCAGTATGAATTGGTGATCGCCGGGGACAATATTCATCACTTTGCTAGAGCAATTGGGTTTCAAGATCCAGAGAAAGCCGAAAAATTAGGCGCTGCCCTAGACAATTATGTGCGGACACCCAACCGAGAACGCTTTGCAGTGGCCGTCGCCTCTATCGAAAACGACGGTACTGAGATCGTCTATGACTGTACGGTTCCTGGCCCGGCTTGTTTTGATGCCAATGGTTTAGTGGCCCATAACTGTGGAGAAATTTTCTTGCCCCCTAACTCGGCTTGTAATCTTGGATCTCTGGTCCTTACCAAGTTTGTGAGTCGCAATCCAGAAGGCAAGGTGGAGATTGATTGGGAGGATTTAGCCGAAACGGTTAAAATTGCCATTCGCTTCCTTGATAACGTTCTGGATGTATCAGAATTCGCCACCCCCGATCAAAAGCATAATGTTCGCCATGTCTTCCGCCAGTTGGGCTTAGGCATTATGGGGTGGGCCGATTACCTGAAATTGGCACGAATTCCCTATGATTCCGCCCAGCACTTAGAAGATATTGATCGTTGGGGCGGCTGGATTGCGGATCATGCCTATCGGGCTTCAGAAGCTATTGCCGATGAGAAAGGAGCTTGTGGCGTTTGGGAGCAGATTAAAGAGATTCGAACCGGCAATCCGTTTGAGCGCTGGGTCGATAGTGAAGGGAATAACTATAACGGCATCGAAGCCCAAAATAGTGACCGCCAGGATTTGACCCAAGTCCCTCGCCGCAATTCTACGGTTCTCTCCATTGCACCGACAGGCAGTATCGCGCAGTTGGCAGCCTGTTCCTGGGCCTTTGAACCTGACTTTGGCTTAACCCTATGGAAGCAAGTGTTTGTGGATGCCTCTCGCAGCCAGCAAAATTGGGTGCAAATCCTCAACCCTTACTTAGATGAGTTGAATCTACCGGAAGCAGATGCTGAAATTGTCAAACAAACGGGTTCCCTTGCGGATACCGACTATGGCAAACAGCATCCAGATATCGCCCGCAGCTTTAAGATTGCCCGAGAGATTCCACCCGGCTGGCACATCTTAGTGCAGTCCAAATGGCAGAGCTGGATCGATTCTTCGATTTCTAAAACGATCAATCTCCCGGCCCATGCCACGGTGGAAGAAATTAAGCAGATTTATCGATTGGCCGAAAAAGCAGGATTAAAGGGCGTCACCATCTATCGGTCTGGCACCTTGGATTCTGAACCTATCAAGGTGGGCAATAGTGAAAAGGACTCCTAGTCTAATAGCTCAGCACGATGCAGTAGAAGGAACTGGCATGGCTCAAACGGATGACTTATTAGGTTTAATGGATAGCTTCCCCGAAGCCTTTCAACAGGTATCGGCTACTGAGGGAGAGGCTAGCAACACGGCACCAACGCCCCATATCGACCCGGCACTTGATTCTCAGTTACAACAGCTGATCGCCGAATTTCCCAGTGCTTTTATGGATCCAGCTACTGTGGCGGGAGAGGAGAGCCCCTCTGACCCCACTGATGAAGACTCATCCCTGGCAACCAGTGAGGCTGAAGAGGCGGCATCTCCTACCGTTGAACCTAAAACTGCCTCTAATCCTCTACCTATCGCTCAGCCAGGGGCTTACTCCCATGCCCTTACCCGAACGATCTCTACGTTTACCTGGGGACAGATTGAGGTCCACCTGACTTACGGAGAGAGTGGATTGCAATCTGTTTGGGCTACGGTTGGTAAATCGGGAACTGAAGTTCAGTCGCTGTGTGAAGCGATCGCACGCCTGATCAACCTATCACTCACGAACCAAATTCCTATCCCTGACATCGCTCGTCAAATCCGGGGGATTCGAGGGGCTGATTCGGAGGGATTAGGTCCCAACCGTTTCTTAGGGTTAGCCGATTTAATCGGTAAGGTCTTGCAGGAAGCCCCGACCACCTTGACACCAACCCAGCCTAGCCAAGAACAGGCCGCCCCTCCAAAGCATGGCCACAACGGGAATGGCAATGGTCATAACGGCAATGGCAGCCAAACGGCGCTAATGCCAGCAGAAGTATGGACGACGATTGCAGACCATGACCATGCTGCCTCTATTTGCCCAGAGTGTGGAGCAGAACTCCATCAGGTCAACGGCTGTTCTGGGGGGGCTTGTGTGGTGTGTGGATATAGTAGCTGTAGCTAAGGCGCTACGGTTAGCTCGCGCACCGCTGTGGGTAAATTACTTTGAATTCTGGTCGGTCTCAGACTCTCTAGAAAGGCATAATTGCGCATACCACAGGTTAAAGCAATCGTCTTAATCTTCATGGCTTGGGCAGCCAAGACATCCGCCTCAGTATCGCCAATCATCCAGATTTGCTCATAATGAGTCAGTCCCATGGCATTGATGGCGTCCTGGATCAGGGCTTGTTTGCAGGCAGCATAGTTTTTGTAGGCGGCTTGAGTATCATCCGTTCCTCGAACCAGGCGGAAGTAGCGGGCTAGCTGGTGCTGATATAAAACATGTTCAACTTGATCTTGGCAGCGGAGGGTAACAACCACTAGTTGTGCCCCTTGATTGAGTAGGTGTTCTAGGGCTTGATGAACACCAGGTTGGAGACGGTCTTCTTGGAGCAACAGAGGTTGGTTCACAATCGCTTGAACCTGCTGCATAAAGAAATCGATCCAGTGACCAGAGAGCCCAGACAAGTGGGCAATCTCAACATCAGGCCGCTTTGATTGCTTCATGGTCCAAAACTGATCAAGGCTCAGGGGTATGAGGGAGACTGTTTCCTCTTGAGCCGAAATATAAGCTTGAGTTTCCGCGAGAGCAAGCTGGTAGGTCTTGTAATACCGTTGAGAAACATCAATCAGAGGGCCATCTAAATCACAAAAGATCGTGAGTTGAGACGTTCCTTGAGATTTAGGCCAGTGCTCTCCAACTGCTGGTTGAGCACTGTTAGCATTCAATCCCGAAAAGGTTAAGGTTGGCACACCCATCATGAGCAAGACTGACTAGGAGTCAGTAATATATCTTTACCTAAATTTAACACTTTTTTATGGATTCAGTGAAAAAGAGTTGATTGATGCCTTGACAAAAAGGCAAACTTACTCATAATCATGCCCAGTCCCATAGGTCCATTCATCAAACCGACGTTGCCAATAGTATTGTTGTTTCGGACTCAGGGTTTGCCTCCATCTCTGGAGGGCGGGAATCAAGCGGTGCAGCTCATTGTAGAGGCCCAAGCTCAGGTAATGAGGCATCCACTTTAACAATGCCCCTATCCCCACATGTCCCAAAATCTTGGGAGTCAGTTGGGGATGGCGCAGAGAGATCTGTAATAGGGTTTGAGAGAGCGCCGGAAACTGGACAATATCTTGGAGAAAAGGCTTCAGCACAGGATCGCCGAGTTTCTCCATTTCCTGGAAAACGATTTTGAGCAGCTGATTAATTTGTTGGGGATGCAGATCGCGATCGGCAGGAGCCCGCATGGATTGCTGAAACAGCCAGGTGACAGATAGATTCGGCTGGTAGGGCTGCAATAGGTTGAGATCATTCGCTTCTAAAGCATCTGCACTCAGAGCCTCATGAATCCCTGCATCTAAGCGGCGCAGATGACGAATCATAGCCCCAAATCCACCAAAGCTCAGGGGCGATTGGCTACCGCTGCTATCGCCCAATGGCATCATCCGGTCCCAAGGGTACTGAAGTGGGCTTTGTTCATAGCTGGGGAACATGCCAAATAAAGCCCGCAGAATCTTGACATGGGCTAAATCCGTATCTTGATACTCAGGGAGCCGTTCCAGGTAATAATTAAACACCTGCTCCAAACTAGGGCGCTGGGGATGCAGATCGGCATAGGTGAACATATAGGTCGTTCGACCATCCCGAGCCGGAAACGCTTCCCAAAAATACTGGCATCGATCTTCGATGGGTGTAAAAGAAACCAATAAATCCCCGGTGTCCCGTTCTGGTAATCCTTCTGCACAGGTGCCCACCACTAGGCAAATACCAGCAGGCGTCTGTCCCTGCCGGGCCTGGGCCGCCACGGGCGAAAAATGTCCCATCACATCCAACATCAGTCGAGCAGTCAGGGTGGTGTCGGTTTGAATCGCAACACCATCGGGATGAACCACCACATTAGAGAAGGCTGTCTGTTCTTGTAGGTGGCCGCCCGCCTCTAAAAACCGAGCTTTAAGCGCATCCAATAAATAAACGGGGTCAACCCCAACATTGAGGACATCTTTGACCCAAACGGCAGGTCCGCCCATAAATTGAATGCGATTCGGATTAAACTCGCTAGCAATGGCTGTTTCGAGCTGGGCGTCCGTCAGTAACTCTAGCTCAACCAATACCGACAGTTCAGCTCTAGAGATATTCCATTCCTGCTCACGCCCCTTGAGAATACCCCGCTCTAAAATTAAGACCCGCCAGCCCCGCAAAGCCAGAGTGGTGCCAATCATCACGCCGAGGGTGCCGCCACAAATCACCGCATCCCAATCAATGGTTCCTAGTTGCTCGGTACTTTCTTGGACGACGGTGGGAATCTGGGCAGGCGGTCCTTGGCGCAGTTGGCTCCAGCGGCGATCGGCCTGTTGCAAATTAGTGAGAAAGGGGGCAGGGAGGGTGGCGAGTAAATCGGCAGTCGAGGGCATTCAGAAGACACCAAGAGACATCTATTTTGAAGATACCTAATTGACGTCGGCAGCGGGGGTGAAGGACGATTTGTAGGGCAATTTGACGATAAATGTGGTCGTTCCTTCACGACTGGACACAGAGATTTCGCCTTCGAGCTGCTCGATCAGCTTTTGCACTAAGGCTAACCCTAAGCCTGTCCCGCCCTGTTTCCAAGGGTCGGCATTGGGGACCCGATAAAATTTATCGAAGATCCGGGGCAGTTCCTGCTCTGGAATTTCAGCTTCATTGGTGACCTGCAAACGCAGCATGGGTTTGGGGAATTCCAGGTACTGAAGGGTCAGGGACACTTCGCCACTTTGAGGTGTGTATTTACAGGCATTATTGAGCAACTCTGCCAAAATCCGATCTAAACTCACCCGATCAGAGTGGAAGGTGGGGATACTTTGATCGCAATTAACGCGCAGGTTCAGTTCCCGATCTTTAATTCGTGATTGAAACGGTTCCAAGGCACGAGGGAGCCACACTGGGATTTTGATCGGTTCTGACTTAATTTGATTGCCGCCAGCTTCCAGTCGCTGTAGATCCAGCAAATCATTAATCAGCTCTGTTTCCCGACTACATTCGGCATCTAGAATTTTGATATAGCGGCGCTGTCGGGGCTCCAGAGGGAATTGGCTGAGCATATGAATCGCCATTTTGATATTGGACATGGGGGTCCGCAATTCATGGGAGACGGTGCTCAGAAAATCATCCTTGAGACTATTGAGGCGCTCTAACTCTCGCATTTTCTGCTGGAGTTGGGCGGTGCGTTCTTCCACCTGATGAGCTAGGTTAGTATTCAAGTCTTGGACATGTTGGTGCAGCTGGGCTTGATGAATTGCGATCGCACATTGATCCGCAATCGTTTTCACCAAGCCGCGCTCATCCGCATTCCAGGTGCGAGTTTTGGCTGGGGGGCTATTCTCAGACTGTTCGTGGCAGAAAAAGAGGCTGATACTTCCCAAATAATTTTGCAAATACAGCAGCGGCGAAATCAGCAAGGTTTGGATTTGGCACTGATCGCAAATCGAGACCAATTCCAAATCTAAATCATTGGTATCCGAGACAATAACTTGTTGCCCCTGGGCTAGTGTCTCTTGGGAATGTCGCAGAAACCGCTCATTCGCTTGAATTAAGTCTTGCCGACCAATTGCAGTATCACTCACATAATGATCTGCCAGTTCGCCATCGGCATTCATTTGCACAATCAGGCAGTGGCTGGCACCCAGTGCCTCCGTTAAAAGCCCCACCGTAATTTGCAGGACCTCAGCGGTGACCATCGTCCCTCGCATCGCCTGAACAATGCGATTGATGATCGATTCTCGCTGAGCAGTGTGGCGAAGTTTCTCCTCTGCTTGCTTCCGCTCCGTAATATCAGTGACATAGCTCCGCACGAGATCGCTTTCGACAATGTAGTGGATAGATTGCTCGTAGATCTTTTCAGCAATTTCCACTTCCCGGACAAAGAAGTTGCTCTTCGAAGAATGCTCTGTCTGCACCATCTTCAGCAGTCCCTGCAACATCGGGTGAGTATCCCCTTCTTTAGAAATATCAGGAAACTGCATCACCGCAGCGGGGTTCAGATAAGTGACCGTTCCTTGCAAATCCATTTCCAGAATGGGACTCGGGGTCAATTCCGGGAAAGACGCCATCCGGACCAAAGACGCCTCACTCATATTCTGTAAGTCAGCGTCATCCGGGACTAAGGTTTGAAAAGGGTTCGCAGCCTGAGACAGAATCATGGATAGATCTGTGGCCTTGCAGAACTTATCAAAATCGGCATCAGATAAGTTGGAGACCACAAAATATTTGGTTTTGACATCGCCCCCAAAAATGACCACATCACCATGTTTGAGGTCATGGGAGAAGAGGCGACGACCGTTGACAATCAAACCATTCGTACTACGTTTACCCTGCAAGTCACCATCAATAATCCGGAACAGAAAATTAGACGTTTCGGGTGCAGTGACGCGCAATAAAATCGCATGTTGACGAGACACCATTTTAGAATGCAACACAATTGAATTGGTGACGTCTCGGCCAATGGAATAGGTAGCAGCTTCTAAGGAAATGGTTCGACGACCTTCAGCATCATCAATGATGAATAGATGTCTGAAGCGCTGTCTTTGATCCTGCTCAAGATTACTCACGATGTGGAATATCAGTCGCGATGGGGTGAACGTTTCGTTTGAGAGTAGTATGCCTCTATATGCTGTCTGAATTACACCTACTCACTATTGTGTCATGAGGGTAAAAATTTCACTTTGAAAGGATGTTTTAGTCATTTTGCTATTATTCGCCTTTTTGCTTTTTCTGCGCAAGCGTACAGCGTTTTTCAGAACGATATCTCGACTCTAACCCAAAGCCGTGCTCTCTGAGACGAAAAAACACCAGTCTGGACGGGTGGTGATGCGATGGATTGGGTCTAAGGGCTTGTTCGGCCCGTTTCTGGGCGATAGCAAAAAAGCTTTTCACTCTAGAAACTGAAAAATATGCTTTGCTTTAAAGGTTGAGTGATCATTCAGTGCAATCCCATGTCAAGGAGTGCTAATCCTATAGTCCCTTCATCGGCTAACCCTAACCCCGATGAAAACCCTAAGCTGCCAGAACCAGCGTCCCCTCTAATGCCTACCCCTCCGACTGCTCAGCCTGTGATCCTGCCCTTGGACTCCCCTCCATCCTTCAAAGCAGGATTATGGGCCAAAGTGATAGGGTTAGCCATTGCAAGTATGTTACCTATTGTTGTGATCGGCACAGGCATCTATTACTTTGGGTCTCAAGCTATCACCCGTAACGCTCTCCAATCACAACAGATGGGCAAGCAGTCCTTGCCTGAAATTAGAGCCACCGAACAACAAAAAAACCAATTGTTGACAGCACTGTTACTCGGGACAGGGGGATTGGCTATTGGCACTGGAACAATTGTGGCTTATTTGGCTTATCGCTCCTTGTATTCCGTAATGAAGGCAGCCGCGCCCACCATCGAGCACGAAACACAGACTGCGATGACAGCGCAAATTCAGTCCCTGACCAACGCGTTTCAAACGATTAATGAAACGCTTGATCGCAATGATATTTTTGCCACTACGGTGACTGATATTCGTAAGGTTTTGAAAGTTGATCGCGTCATTATCTATGGCTTAAATGATGAGGCTCAAGAAATCGTGATTGCCGAATCAGTAAGCCCCATCTGGCCTCAATCGCTGGGAGCATTTATTCCCGACCCCTGCTTTAAGGCTAGGTATATCGAGAAATATCGAAACGGTCGCATCAAAGCGATTGAGAATATTAATGAGGCAAATCTGTCTCCCTGCTATATTGAGCAGCTCGAGAGCCTCAAGGTCAAGGCTTTGCTCGTGGCTCCAATTGCTACTGGAAACCAGCTGATCGGACTGTTAATTGCTCACCATTGTTCTGCCCCCCGTCCGTGGCAGCCCTTCGAGATTCATTGGTTTAAGCAAATTGCCACTCAAGTCGGCTTTGCCTTTGGTAAGGCGCAGCTGCAAGAAGAACACAGTCATTTGCAACAGCAATCCATGATTCAAGTGAAGTGGATGCAGTTTTTTACCAAAACAGTCCAGGCGCTGAGAGCTGAAACTGATACTGCCGGGATCTATAAGGTTGCCGTCCAAAACGTCCGTCAGTTTTTGAATATTGATCGCGTCATTGTCTATGGTCTAGACGAGCACTCACGAGAGGTGGTGATTGCTGAATCCATCGGTCTAGGTTGGCCTGCAGCGATGAGTATGAAAATCCATGACCCCTGCTTTCAGGCCAAATATATTGAAAAGTATAAGGGGGGACGAATTAAGGCTATTGATAATATCTATGAAGCGGGACTTTCCCCCTGCTATATTGAGCAACTAGAAATTTTGAAGGTCAGGGCCCTTGTGGTCGCTCCCGTGATCACCCAAGGAGAACTGGTGGGACTGCTGATTGGTCACCAATGCTATAGTCCCCGGACCTGGCAAGATTTTGAAGTTCAAGGCTTTACCCAAATTGCGACTCAGGTAGGGTTTGCTCTAGACAATATCAGCAATGCCGATACTAGTGACCCCAATATGGACATTGTTCTGCAGGGTGACAAACTTGAACGGAATGACGATACGGTCTACCAGATCAGCGATTGGGATGAAGAATCATAAAACTTGAGCCATCGAAGTTAACGTGCAGTCTAACAGCTCACGGAAAAGATTCCGCCAGAAAGAGGAGCATGGATCGACAGGTTGACCATCAGTACGATTTGAAGCATCTATCTTAATCAATGGCTATTATTGTATTTGACTTAGATGGCACCTTGAGTGACCCAGCCCAAGGCATTACAGCTTCCATCAACTACGCTCTAGAGAATCTCGGCGCTTCCAGCCTAGAGCCCCATCACTTAACGCAGTATATTGGCCCACCCCTCGTAGAGACATTCTCTGAATTGCTGTGCACAAAAGATGATGCGGTGATCCATCAAGCCATTGATCTGTATCGAGAACGATATCTGGCCAATGGTTATGCCGAGAATACGCTTTATCCCGGAATTCTAGAACTTCTAAAAGAGCTGATCAATCAACAACATCGGCTGTATGTGGTCACGGCCAAACGGACGGACATCGCTCAAGCGGTCATTGATTATTTTGGATTGCGCCCCTATTTTATTGATGTTTTGGGCTGCGGATTAGATCGCTCTAAAGCTAAACTTTTGCATGATATTCAAGCGCAGGAAAATACTGCTCTATGGATGATTGGCGATCGCGCTAGTGATATGGCAGCAGGGCGAGGGCTATCCAGATGTGTGGGTGTTTTATGGGGTTACGGTAGTGCAGAGGAGTTAGAACAAGCGGGTGCGGAGGTCTTAATGCATCGCCCCAAGGAGCTGTTGGACTATTTTCAGAAGATATTGATCGTTGACCAGGCGATTGAACATTGAGTAATGCAGTGTAGAGACTTGATCTGGGTTCCAATGTCCGTCATTGTCATAACCTAGACCTTAGCGTTTTTTTAGGGCAAAGGCACCAGGGCCAAAGGCGGCGGAGACTGCACAGGCAGCTAAGATCATCAAGTCTCGTTCTAAACCTGCGATAAAAGCACCTTCGCTAATGGCTTTGGGGAATTGAACGGTTGCGATCGCACCCGCCATAATGGCCACCAACACCCAATTGGCCCAGAAGTTCTGAATGCCAACCAGAATCAGCACGCTGGCAATCACTTCAACAATGCCCGTAATTGGACCTAAAAATCCCGGTAAGCCAAAGCCGATAAATTTCTCGCTGGCCATCCCCCAGTAAATCGCTTTAGGAAAGCCGTGGTAGAGAAAAATGGCCACCACCACTAGGCGTAATAGCAATAAGGAAAATTCTTGCAGAGAGAGATTGGTATTCGTAGAAGTCGGGGTCATAGTTATCCTCCAAAAGACGATGAAAAACAAAAAATATAGATTCGATTAAATGAACGAGTTGGGGTCAGAGCGATCAACATACCTTTACTCCAGAAGGATCGGTTGAGATTGTCCAAAGAGTATAAGGGTTTAGAGAAAGCCACTACACCTCAAAATTTGACGGGGGAGTGTGAAGGCAGCATCAACAATTGCCGCGCTAGTTTATCTCGGGTAATAAAGGATTGCAGCCAGGTCATTAAAATCATTAGACGATTGCGATAGCCTGGAGAATAAACCCAATGAACCGCTAACCAGAGAAACCAGCCCAGGAAACCTCGAATCGGGAGTGGGCCAATTTTGCCCACTCCCGCAAAACAGCCAATAATTGCCAACCGACCTTTATTGAAATATCGAAAAGGCTGAGGTGTCAGGCCTTTGAGCTGACGGCGAAGATTTCGAGCCGTACAAACCCCTTGCTGTAAGGCTTCGGGGGCAACCCCTGCCAGTGTTTGGCCAGGAACTTGGGCGGTATCACCCAAGGCATAAACGTCTGGATATTGCTGCAGTTGTAGGCTGGGCAGAACAGAGAGTTTATCCCGAGTCCCTTGAGGCAAGGATGTCTCTGTGGTAGGGAGAGCCGCTTTAACTCCTGCGGTCCAAATAGTAGTTGTGCAGGGAATCAGGGTACCGCTATCCAGTTCTAAATGGGTCGCATGAACGGAGGCAACCTTAGCCTCCACCTGAATGTTTACACCTAAATTCACCAGCTTTTTATAGGTGTAAGTTCGCAAGGGATGCGGAAACTCAGGGAGCAGCTCTGGCCCTGACTGCACCAAAATCAATTGCACTGGATCATTATGGAGCCAGGAATAATCCTTGGGCCAAGACTGATGGCAAAGTTCCACTAAGGCTCCCGCTATTTCCACACCTGTGGCCCCACCTCCAACAACTGCGATCGTTAAGAGCTGTCGACGTTCCTCTGGATCTGAGGTTTGGGCAGCTTGTTCAATGCACTGCAAGAGGTGATACTTGAGGGCGATCGCATCCGCCAGCGTTCGCAATGGAAACGCATAGTTGTTCGCGCCTGGCACCCCCTGAAAATGGGTTTGACTGCCCGTAGCCAGCACCAGATAGTCGTACTGAACTGTCATTTGTGCCGTTTGCACGCGCCGAGCGGTTAAATCCACAGATTCAACATTGCCCTGAACAAACTGAATATTTTTAAACCGACGCAGCAGTTTGTGGATCGGCAAAGCAATCCACTCCGGTTCCAAGGTGGCCGTTGCCACTTGATAGAGCAGGGGCACAAAGGTGTGGTAATTATGACGGTCGATCAAGGTCACCCGAGCTGCCGCTCCCCCCAAGGAAACCGCTGTTTGCAGGCCGCCAAATCCAGCACCAATAATCACAATATGGGGGAAAACAGAAGAGACCATCAGCCCACCTGAGACTTAATCACTATTGACATGGATCCGGCCCATCCCCAAACTTTGTCCGGGATCCGATGCATCCGCCGTAAATCCCTTGAGGCGAAACAGATAAACGCCATCGGTGTCAGGATTCAAGCGGGGACGAGCGGTTATCGTGACATTACTACCCGGTTGAATCGGCTGGGCAAAGGCAACGGTCAAAGTATCTTCCTCCCCCGCACCACCCACCGCATCCAAGGAAAGTGGGGTGCCTTGATTGGACCGCCCCAAAAAGGCCTTAGACTCATCCTGTTGGAACGTAATTGTATCCACACCGAGAATTTGCTGGATTTTGATCGTTTTCAGCGGCTGAGCCGTTTCAGGAATATGCACAGTGAAATAGTACTGCGTAGGCGTATTGCGCGTCGCAAAACTAGAACGACTCTTTAACCCTTGAGCAGGATCACCCAACGTGGGCTGAGCGATCGCCCTGCTTTGCGCTACAGCAGTTACGGTGCCCAACGCTGAAACCAGCAAGCCAATCCTAGTTATGGCCTGTTGACATCTGGATAGCTTCACATAAGTTGCCATGATAATCTGGTTCCTAGAAATAAAGTGATGTTTGGGGGCATTTTTGCCCCTTTTTTTGTGCTTAATTTCAGTACGCGTCAGTTGGCAAATTGGATGTGGTCAAAAAATAATGAGCGATCAGAACATCCGATCACACGCCCAACTCGTATATAGAATGAGTGCAACCATGGGCCAATGCGTTTGAACGTTCCCCAACCCCATCCATCCCCCGAAGAGAACCACCCCGTTCCTTCTTCCCCCTATGCAGATGCCGCTGAACTAGTTGCTGCGATTCAGCAGCAAGAGTTAGACGCCCTAGAGTATCTGTTCGATCACTATTCCAGTTTGGTCTATACCCTGGCCTACAAAATTTTGGGCAATTCTCCAGAAGCAGAAGACTTAATGCAAGAGATCTTTCTGGGCCTGTGGGAACGCTGCACATACAATCCCAGTCGGGGCAGCTTATCCAGCTTTTTGGCTACCGTCACGCGATCGCGAGCCATCGATCGGCTGCGCATGAAGGGCAATCGTCGCCGCATTTTATCCCAATGGCAGCAAAGTCTGTCCCCTAACCCTTCCCCGACCCCCTTGGACCATGCTAGTCAGTCCGAAAAACGCCAGGCTCTCCAGCAGGCTTTAACGGAGCTGCCAGAGGAGTATCGACAGATTCTAGAACTCAGTTATTTCGAGGGATTGAGTCAGTCTCAAATTGCCGAGCAGTTGGGCAAGCCCTTAGGCACAGTCAAAACCTGGTCAAGGAAGGGATTGATTCAACTTCGCCAGTCCCTACAAGCGCAAATGGAGCTTTAATCTCATGGTCGATCCCACTCCCCACAACCGATTTGAAGAATTAGCGGCGGGCTACGTGCTCGGCAACCTCGACTCCGATGAGATGGCTGAGTTTCAGCAGCTAGCGGTAGAGCATCCCGCCCTCTGGGACGAAGTGACCGGGCTACAAGAGACGCTAGATCTATTGCCCTTTGCCCTGGCTGAATCCCAACCTCAATGCTCAGCTCGGGACCACATCATGCAATCTGCGGCCCAGGCTGCGTCGGCCACCGCCCAACAACCCACCGCTCGTCCCCAGACTCAACGTCCCTGGGCTAAAATCTTTGGCAGTATTGCGGCAGTCACCACGATCACCCTTGGCATGCAGACGGTTCATTTTCAGCACCAATTGGCTCAGGTTCAACAGGAGTTAGCGGAGCAAAAAAGTCGCATGGCCGCACTGCCCTCTTCAACAACATCACAGGCTACTCCCAGGAATGTCGTTATTACCACCACCGATACGTTCGTTAACCAGAATTGGCAGGGGGTAGAACAGATCCTTGTGGATCATCGCAAGTCTTTGAAAAAGGGGCTGAAAGCGGTGGATATCCCTAGCAATCAGCCGATCGAGCTGGCTGCGCTGCTAAGGGCGCAGGCTCCCATGCCCTCGGCTATGCCGATTCTGTCGCAGGTGAGTTCTAAATTATTGGGGGGCAGCGTTTGCACCTTTGGGCAGTCCAAGGGCGTCCGAATCATGTACGATACGGACCAGCATGGTCAGGTCTCGTTTTATCAAATTGCCCGTACCCAGAAGCCCGAACTGCCTCAGTTAACGCTAGAGAAGCTCTATCTGGCCATCCAAGATGGACCGGGTGGAGTGTTTTGGAGTGATGGTGAGTTTCACTATGCGATCGTGTCTGACTTGTCGGCAGATGAGCTAAAGGAACTGACATCATCGGTAGAAATTGTCGCAAGCTAAGTTCTATAGCAATCTACTGGTACATCAGCAGCGCTTACATGCAGTCATCGACTTTGGTTGTCTAGGAGTGGGTGATCCAGCTTGTGACTACGCCATTGCCTGGACATTCTTCTCTGGTGAGAGCCGCACAGCATTTCAGTCAGCGCTAGCAGTGGATGATGCAACCTGGGCACGAAGCCGCGGTTGGGCCTTGTGGAAAAGTCTGATTACATTGGTAGAAGCCCTGGATAAAAAAGCATCAACAACAGTCCCCCAAGCAACTATTAATCAGTTAATCGATAATTATTACCGTGATACCTAACAGACAAACAACATCTAAGAATAAGGTCTTATGACACCAACACTCATTAAACTGGCGGGATGGTTACCCGCTGTCATTATTCCGACTGCCACCATCATCCAATTGGCCACTATCCTCAAAGATCGATCAACCCAAGGCGTTAGCTGGCTGACTTGGTCCTTATTCGGTGTGGCGAATATAGGTCTCTACATCTACACAGAGAAATACACCGCAATACAATCTATCGTTGGCTTATTAGGCTCTGCAACCTTAGACTTTGTGATTGCTGCATTGGCCTTATCTAACTTCGGTCCCCAAACTGAAGATACGACAAATTTAAGCTAGCAGGCTTAAAGAGAGAACGATCCCAGAGAAAAACGACCTATTAGCCAACATCATTCATGAACAAAAGGAATCCCCCTTGAACCTCATAGTTCAAGGGGGATTTCGCTATTTATCGACAGCTATATTGCTATAGAACTTTAACTGAGTGGAGCGGTCGCACCAATCACAAAAGCACCGTAGGTAACAAAATAGCCAACCGCAAAGTGAACTAAGCCAACTAAGCGACCTTGAACGATAGATAGAGCAACAGGCTTGTCCTTCCACATCACCAAGTTGGCGAGAGGAGTGCGTTGATGAGCCCAAACTAATGTTTCGATTAGCTCTTGCCAATAACCTCTCCAGGAGATTAAGAACAAGAAGCCAGTCGCCCAACAGAGGTGACCTAAGAGGAAAATCCAGGCCCAAACTGACAAACTGTTCACACCGAAAGGCGTATAACCGTTAATCAACTGAGCTGAATAACCCCAGAGATAATCTCTCAGCCATCCCATTAGGTAGGTGGAGTCATTATTAAACTGGGCAATATTGCCAGACCAAACACTTAACTGTTTCCAGTTGAAGTAGAAGGTGACCCAACCAATAGTGTTGAGCATCCAGAATGTAGCCAAGTAGAAGGAGTCCCAAGCAGAAATATCGCAAGTACCGCCTCTACCAGGACCATCACAAGGGAAGCTGTATCCAAAGTCTTTCTTGTCGGGCATTAGCTTAGAGCCACGGGCATCTAAGCAGCCTTTAACACAAATCAAGACTGTGACGTGGATACTGAACGCAATACCATGGTGGACTAAGAAGTCTCCAGGACCAATGTTTAGGAAGGGCGTATTGGCACCATTCACTGCATCCAACCAACCGGGAAGCCATACATCTCCATAGTTAGGCCAGGCAGTAGAAGCAATACTTTGAGGATTAGACAGTAATTTATCTAAACCCAACAACAGCTTGCCGTGACAAGCTTGAACCCATTCCGCGAAGATTGGCTCAGGCAGAATTTGCTTTTCAGGTGTGCCAAAGGCAACCACTACATCGTTATGGACATACAAGTCTAGAGTATGGAAACCCAAGAGCATGGACACCCAAGATAAGTGGGAAATAATGACCTCTTTATGCTCAAGTAGTCGGGAAAGCGCATTTCCTTTGTTGCGCTCAGGATCATAGTCCCGAACAAAGAAGATGCCACCGTGAGCATAAGCACCAAGGGCTAGGAAACCACCAATATACTGGTGATGAGTATAGAGCGCAGCCTGCGTCACATAGTCTTGCGAGATAAACGCATAAGACGGCAACGAGTACATGTGCTGGGCAACAACCTCAGTGATCACTCCTAACGCAGCCAAGTGGAAGGCAAGTTGGAAGTGAAGAGACTCGTTGTAAGTGTCATACAGACCTTGCAAAGTCGCTCCGTACCATGGATCTCTATGAGCATCCATGATTTCTTTCATGCTGTGGCCGATACCAAACTGAGTGCGGTACATGTGACCAGCAACAATGTAGAGAACAGCAATTGCCAAATGATGGTGGGCAATATCTGTTAACCACAAGGCTTCCGTTTGAGGATGAAAACCACCCATGAACGTCAGAATGGCGGTTCCTGCACCTTCGCCAGTACCAAAGATATGGCCAGCGGTATCAGGGTTTTGAGCATAAACAGCCCAACGCCCTGTGAAGAAAGGCGCTAAACCTGCAGGGTGAGGCATGGTTGACAGGAAGTTATCCCAACCCACGTGCTGACCCCGAGCTTCAGGAATAGCAACGTGAATTAAGTGACCCGTCCAACCCAAAGAGCTAGCACCAAATAGAACCGCTAAGTGGTGGTTCATTTGGGATTCAGCATCTCTAAACCAAGCTAGGCTAGGTCGAAATTTGGGTTGTAGGTGAAGCCAACCTGCAAACAACATGACGGAAGCAACCACCATCAAGAAGATGGAGCCACTGTAAAGATCGCCATTGGTGCGCATGCCGATGGTGTACCACCAGTGATAAACACCGGAGTAACACAGATCAACTGGGCCAGAGGCACCAGCCTGGGTGAAAGCCTGAGTGGCAGCATCACCCAATTGAGGGTCCCAGATCGCATGGGCGATGGGACGAACGGTGAGTGGATCTTGGATCCACTGTTCAAAGTTGCCTTGCCAGGCGACGTGAAACAGAAGACCAGCAGCCCATAGAAAGATGATAGAGAGATGACCGAAGTGGGTCGCGAAAATCTTTTGGTAAAGATTTTCCTCCGTCATTCCGTCATGAGTCTCAAAATCATGAACTGTGGCAATTCCGTACCAGATCCGACGAGTGGTTGGATCTTGGGCAAGGTCTTGGCTAAAACTCGGAAATTTAGTAGCCATAAGTTTTTAGAGTCCTCCTTGCCTATCCTAATGCGAGAATTCGAGCTAGGTAGAAGGACCAAGAGGTCACAATTCCACCTAGGAGGTAATGGCCCAGTCCAACTGCACGACCTTGAGTAATACTCATGGCACGAGGTTGGATAGCGGGAGCAATCTTTAACTTGCTGTGAGCCCAAACAATAGACTCAATCAGCTCTTGCCAATAGCCACGACCACTGAACAAGAACATCAGGCTGAAGGCCCAGATAAAGTGAGCACCCAGGAACAGAATTCCGTAGGCAGATAGGGCAGAACCGTAGGAGTTAATCACCTGAACAGATTGAGCCCAAAGGAAGTCTCGCAGCCAACCATTAATGGTGATTGAAGACTGTGCCCAATTGCCTGCTGTAAGGTAGGAAATTGCGCCATCCGCGTTGGCCGACCCCCAGACATCCGA
This sequence comes from Acaryochloris sp. IP29b_bin.137, assembly GCF_028285745.1. Taxonomy (GTDB): domain Bacteria; phylum Cyanobacteriota; class Cyanobacteriia; order Thermosynechococcales; family Thermosynechococcaceae; genus Acaryochloris. Next base: position 20,038 of record NZ_JANQOP010000196.1, read on the forward strand.
TTGCATTTTCCAGAAGAAGTGGAAGTTAACAATCGAAATGCAGTTGTACATCCAAAACAGACCTAAGAAGACGTGGTCCCAACCAGAAGATTGGCAAGTACCACCCCGACCGGGGCCATCACAAGGGAATCTGAAGCCTAAGTTAGCCTTGTCTGGAATGAGACGAGAGCTACGGGCGTAGAGTACCCCTTTGAGAAGGATAAGCACTGTCACGTGAATCTGGAAGGCGTGAATATGGTGAATCATAAAGTCGGCTGTTCCCAAGGAAACATGTTGCATAGCAACTTTGCCACCGACAAATAGAGGGTCACCGCCCCAGGCTAAGCTGGTTGCACCTTCAGCAAGGGGAGCTCGAATCGTTCCCGCTACGTTTGCTTGTAAGTTTTGGACCCACTGAGCAAAGATAGGCTGGAGCTGAATCGCGGTATCAGAGAACATGTCTTGGGGACGTCCCAAAGAACGCATCTCATCATTGTGGATATATAGGTCGAAGGAATGGAATCCCAAGAACAAACAAACCCAGTTGAGATGAGCAATGATGGTGTCTCTGTGACGAAGCATCCGATCTAGAACATTGTTCTGGTTCATGGCGGGATCATAGTCTCGCACCATGAAGATGGCAGCGTGAGCTGCACCACCCACAATGTAAAAACCGCCCAACCACATATGGTGAACAAACAGATTCAACTGAGTTGCATAATCTGTTGCCAAATATGGATAGGGGGGCATTGCATACATGTGATGGGCACAAACAATGCTAAAAGACCCCCAACAAGCAAGGTTAATGGCGAGCTGAGCATGCCAAGAAGTGGTTAAGACATCATAGAGTCCCTTATGACCTTCACCAGTGAAGGGTCCTTTGTGGGCATCCATGATCTCTCGCATGTGATGGCCAATGCCCCAGTTTGTTCGGTACATGTGACCAGCAATGATATACATCACAGCCAAAGCTAAGTGGTGGTGAGCAATATCTGTCATCCATAACCCGCCAGTTTGTGGATCAAGTCCACCTTTGAAGGTTAAGAAATCAGCATAAACACCCCAATTTAGCGTGAAATAAGGCGCCAATCCTTGGGCAAAGCTGGGATATAAATCGGCCATAAAGGCTTTATCCAAAAGATATTCATGCGGAATCGGAATATCCTCTGGAGCCATGCCAGAATCCAGCATTTTATTAATAGGCAAAGAAACGTGGATCAGGTGACCTGTCCAAGCTAAGTTACCTAAGCCGAGCAAGTTGATGAGATGTCCACCAATCGTTGCTTCAGCATTTTGGAACCACTCCAACTTGGGAGCTTTCTTGTGGTAGTGGAAGTAACCGGCATACATGGTTACTGCAGCTGCCACAAGGGCACCAATAGAAGTGGAGTAAAGTTCAATAGGAGCTGTCATTCCAGCTCCACGCAATATATGAAAAAGGCCAGAGGTAATCTGGATCCCGTGGAATCCGTTACCTACATCTGCATTTAAAATGTCTTGGCCAACAATAGGCCAAACGACATGAGCACTGGGCTTGTTCCCTAAGGGATCAGCCAGCCATGCGTAGTAATTAGAAAAACGAGCAGCGTGGAAAATCATCCCGCTGATCCACACAAAGACAATTGCTAAGTGTCCAAAATGGGCACTAAAAATCTTGCGGGATATTTCCTCTAGGTCGTTAGTTTGTGTATCAAAATCATGAGCTAGAGCATGAAGGTTCCAAATCCAAGTGGTGGTTTGGGGACCCTTCGACAGACTTTTATTAAAGTGACCTGGCTTACCCGCAACTTCTAAAGAAGCTTTAACGGGGTTGATGTCAACTTCAGCTGTTCTGCCTTTTGTCTCTGGCCCACCTGGGCTAGTTGTCATTGAGACTCTCCTCTCTTTGGACAAGCAAGGAATGAGCATCCTCACCAGATAGCAGTGTCATTCCTAAGAGAATGGCGCTGATGCTATGCAGAAAATACATATAAATCAGCAAAATTGCTTTAAGCGTAAAGACTTCAAAGCTTTTTTAATAAAACCGCCACCTTAGGTTTACATTTCGCTAGCAACAGACAAATCTCTTTAGATGACAGAGTGCTGTAGCAGCAGTGGAAAGCCATCTGGAATGGAGTTCTCAATAGTGAATTATAGAAGCCTGACAGGACTTTTTCAGCTAATTAACAATAATTAAGGTGCCAAATATCAGCCGGGATCACCCGATCAAGGATGAGTAAAAAAACTTATATAAACACAAATATTCAGAATGTTTAATAAATATTTACTTTGCGGCCATTGTTCGTTGGCAAATCAGGGATTGAATGATCTCGTCAAAACATCACTAAACCTCTAAAGCTCAATATTTTCAAGCGTTTTAACGGGTCTCGAATGAGTCAACAGACGTCATTGAAATAAGTCGATACATTAACCAATAAGATATCTATTCTTGGGAGTTTATTGGAATAAGATATAAGAAATTCTTATGTTTCTGTTTGGAAATTCTCATGACTTACTGACAGAGGTAAAGCTTCATATTTCATCAATTAGTGCGAGACTTTTCCGGTATAGTTCCCCTAGAGCAAGATTGTCACAATCACTAATAAATAAGTATTTCTAGGTATTTGGTATGCGGTGTCGGCAGGCAATAGTCGGGTGGCTGAGTAGTTTCACGCTTATGTGCATCGTGGGGATCAGCTTAACTATTGCTTCCCCTGTCCTAGCAGCGCCTTCCCGTCAATTCTCACAAGTCACCGATATCGTTGAAGTTTCACCACCGGAGACGATTCAGAAATTGCGATCGCAAATGGATCGATACCAGCCTCAGGTGAAAATCCTCAGTCCTGCTGCTGATCAGCTCCTGAAGGATGATTCCGTTTCGGTCCGCTTCGATGTTAAAGATTTACCTATTTTTAAAGATGCCAAGTTGGGCCTGGGACCCCACCTTAGTGTTCTACTCGATAACCAACCTGCCCAAGAGATTTATGACCTCAACCAACCGTTGATCATTAAAGATTTAGCACCAGGCACTCATACGATCCGAGCAGTGGCCACTCGCCCTTGGGCCGAAAGCTTCAAAAATTCGAGTGCTTTTGCTCAAGTTACCTTTCATGTGTTCACTAAGACGGAGGAGAACAATCCTGCAGCCAATCAGCCTTTGCTGACCTATCTACAACCCCAAGGAGGATTTGGGACAGATACTGTTCTGATCGACTTTTTCTTAAGCAACACGGACTCTAAACCAGCTAGCTGGCAAGCTGAAATTTCTGTCAATGGCTCTCAGTTTCGGATTAATGAATGGCAACCGTTTTATGTTCAAGGTCTAAAGCCGGGTAAGAACTGGGTGCGTATGCAATTAACCGATCGGCAAGGACGAAAAATCGATAATGCCTTTAATGACACCATTCGCGTCGTTGAACTGCAAGAAAATGGCAATGATACGCTCTCCAAATTAGTGCGGGGAGATCTGTCTGTACTAGATGCTGGCGGGATTGTTAATCCCAACTATAAACGGCCTCAGCCACCAGTGAAGCCAGCACCGTCTGCTACTCCGCCTGAGCCAGCACCACCCAAAGCTGAAACTCCCAAAGTTGTTCCTGCTCCAGCCCCAGTTCTTAAACAGCCTGAGGCGACTCCCAAACCTCAAGCACCTCCAGCGTCAGTCAAACCTGTGGCGCCGCCTGCCAAGCCGGCTGAGCCAAAATCTCTTGAGACGCAGAAGCAGCCTGCTCAAACTGTTCAGCCAACACCCCCTACTCAGAAGGCGCAAAAACCAACGGTCGATCGAACAAAGGCTGCCTCTCCTGCTCCAGTACCTGCCCGTAAACCGGTGAAGACAGAACCAGCGGTTAAAGCCAAGGAAAAGGAGCCTAACAAAACTGCGCCAGCCCAGCCATCTGCTGCTAAAGCTGAACAGAAATCTCCAACATCACTCCAGAAAGAGAAGTCTTCCCCCCCCGCTGATTTGAAGAAGCCTCAGCCAGTGGATGCTTCAGGTATCGAGAAAACGGTACCGAAGTCTTTAGAGAAATCGGCACCCGTGAAGGTGGACGCTGCTCCTAAAGCAACCCCTAAGACGGTGGCACCGAAGTCAGAGACTCCTAAAGTATCTCCAACGCCCACAAAAACTCCAGTCCCCTCGGCCCCAACACCGAAGTCTCCAGCGCCAGAACCGACTAAAGAGAAGTCTCCAGCGCTGCCGAACCAGTCTGGGCAATCCAAACCGACTCAGAAAGACGAAGATTCTTCCCTGAAGACGACCTTGACCAAGTTCTGGAAGCAGGTGCGGCCTGAATCCGCTCAACCCGCACCCTCAAAGGCTGGAGAAAAAGTACCCGCTACAAGCGTAGAGCCAAAGCCAGCATCCAGCTCTGCGCCTCCGAAAGTAGAGCCAAAACCAGTTCCTAAACCCGCACCTCAGAAGGTGGAGCCAAAGCCAACCCCTAGCCTCAGTGTGCCATCCAGTCAGCAGGCGACGCCATCTCCGAAAAAAGTGCAGCCAGCTCCCGGCTCTCGCTCAACCCGCCAAGACGGTGCCCCATCTGCTAAGGCTAAGACCATAACCGTTGCCCCATCTCAGCCAACCCCTAAGCCTCAAGTCCCACCCAAGTCAACAGTTTCCCAGCCCTCAAGCACCCAACAGCCTAAATCTTCTGCTGTTACTCCAAAAGCGCCTGAGTCGAGTGCAAAAACAGCCGACAAAGCTGCAAAACCTCAGCCCTCCAACCCAAAGGCTGAGAAGTCTAACTCCTCTGTATTTTCTGTATTTCGTGATCGGCTGCAGCAAAGTGCAACGCCCGCACAAGAACCTAGTCCAGCGCCCAAAGCGACAACGCCAAGCACAGTCAAGCCGACCGTAACACCGGATAAAGCAACCGAACCTGCTCAGACAGTGACGCCTAAGACAAGTCGTTCTGCTCAGCCTGCAACACCTGCGAAGATTGACAAGCCAACGCCGAAGGAGCCTGCTAAACCTTCTGTGCAATCTAAGGAGAAGCCTCAGCCTTCTGCATTCTCAGCGCTTCGAGATCGATGGCAGCAACAAAAGCAGCTCATGGCTCCTGCCGAAACGGCTAAACCTACTCCAGTTCAGCCGGATGCAAAGAAAACGCCTAGTGGGGCAGTAACCAAACCTCCCAGCCAAACGAAAAGCGCGCCAGCTAAACCGTCTTCAACATCGGCTGAAAAGAAACCCACTGCTAAAAGCCCTGTCCAGCAACCGTTAGTAACCCAACCTCAACCCAAGAAGCCGACCGCGCAGCCAGTTGAGCCAAAGCCATCGACGGCTCCGTCAGCAAAGCCGAAGTCCACAGATTCAGTTTTTTCATCGTTACGCAATCAATGGCAACAGCAAAAGCAGCTGATGGCTCCGACCGAAACGACCAAACCCGCTCCGGTTAAACCTGTTCCCCAGAAAACGACGGGTGCAACAGGGACTGTAACTTCACCCCCTAGCCAGTCGCCTCGGCCACCTGCAACAACAGCTCCCCAGAAGAAACCTTCTGCTGAACGCTCAACGTCTCCGTCGACTCAGAAAACACCAGTGGCAAAACCCATCACCAAGGAGCCGATCGAGAAGCCATCGATGCCCAAACCAGCAGCGAAACAGTCAGAAAAGTCGAAGCCTACAGAGTCAGTCTTTTCGTCATTGCGCAATCAATGGCAACAACAGAAGCAGTTGATGGCTCCGACCGAGAAGGCCAAACCCGCTCCGGTGAAGCCAGCTCCCCAGAAAGCGTCTGGGACTGTGACTCCTAGCCAAGATAAGGGGATGCCTACTCAAAAGTCTGCCCCTCCATCTGTACAGAAGAAACCAGCAGCACCAAGGCCAACCCCAAAACCATCGGCGACCCAGTCTGCAGCTAAGGAACCTGCCGCAGCAAAGCCTGCTGAATCTAAGCCATCAGCAACGACTCAGCCAACCCCAGCAAAACCAACAGAGTCCGTATTTTCATCACTGCGAGATCGCTGGCAGCAGCAACTCAATCAATCGGGGCAGAAAACAGCCCCTAACTCGACGCCCAAAACGGTCAAACCAAGTTCCAGCTCTGACAAGGGGCCGGGGGCAGCAAAAACTTTGACGCCATCGTCAACCCCGACAAGGTCTGAGTCTATGAAAACGGTTTCTAAGCCGTTTAACTCTTCTTCACTACGCACACCGGATCAGCAGAAGAAACTTCAGAGTCCAACGGTTCAGGACACTAGCCAAAAGCGGCCTAGCCCTAAGGCAGCGGATTCTCCTAAGGTTGTATCTAGTCAGCAAAAGGCAAGCTCCAAAGCAACGACAACTCCAGCTGGATCTTCGAGTAAACAGGCTTCTGGTTCTTCAGGTCAGAATGTGAAGAAGACAGCGGATGCCCAGTCTCCAGAAAAGGCACAGAAGCCAGAATCGACGGTGTTTGATCCGGGCGTTTACTATCGTCGTTTTTTCTCAGATAAAACAGTCAAGGCCCCTGGTTCGTAACAAGGTGGGTTCAATCCCTTCAGTCATCTCTGAATAACTGAGATGGAAGATTCCTCAACTTTTAACTTAAAAGCGTAATACTGGGAAAGGCTTACAGCATCCTGTACTGACCCTGCTAGACCCTACAAGCGTGATGGGTTGGAAACGCTGATCATGGTTTGAGTTCGAAGTGTATGTTTCTATTTCTGTCCAAGTTGCTTCCTCTGTTGATTTATCCAGTCGGGTTAAGCACAGTGTTGTTATTGGTTGCGATCGCAACCTTTTGGAAACGCCCTAAAGTCGCGGCTATTTCTGTTGGCCTGGCGCTGGGCATTCTCTTTTTCGCCGCCAACGGTTGGGTGGGGGATGGCATGATGTATGCCTTAGAACATCAATATCCACCTGTGAAACAGGATGCGACCGCAGAGGCGATTGTGGTTTTGGGAGGCTGTACGCGATCCGCTCATCCACCTCGACCCTGGGTTGAAGTGTCAGAGGCCGGTGATCGGGTATTGTATGCTGCCAAGCTTTACCGAGAGGGCAAAGCACCGAAAGTCATCCTGGCAGGTGGACGTATTTTCTGGAAAGGGGGAGGCCAAGCGGAAGCACTAGATATGGCAGAGTTAATTCAGAACATGGGGGTCCCTGAGTCTGCGCTGTTGTTAGAACCTGAGTCCCTCAATACATTTGAAAATGCCACCAATGTGAGGCAGGTCCTTGAAGATAACGAAATAGAAGGCCCATTATTACTGGTTACCTCTGCTTTTCATATGCCCCGATCAATGGCAATTTTTGAGAAATTAGGGTTGTCCGTTATTGCTGCTCCAACGGATTTTCAGGTCACGGAAGTCAATGAAAATGCCGGGCTTTTAGGGGTTGTTTTACGCTTACTGCCAGATGTTGAAGCATTGAATTACACCACTAAGGCTCTTAAGGAATGGATTGGATTTTCGGTTTATCGGCTGCGAGGTTGGGCTTAGTGGGGATGAAGGGAGAACATCAATCCCGATGGGACTGTCAGAGTTCCCCATTCGTGAAATCATAATCTTGAAGATATGGCTTTTAGGGGGATGCCATGCAGACTCAATCATCATTCGAGATCCAGATGAGCTTTGATACGCGTCCCTATCAGCCCAATGATCTACTTTATCTGCGGGAAATTTATCTGGCCTCCCGCACGGTAGCCTTTACTTGGGAGTATCCTCAGCACTATCAGCTAGAGGATTTTGATCAAGCGACGGAGGATGAAGTGATTTGGGTAGCAACGGTGGGGGACCGGCCGATGGGATATATTTCCTGGTGGCCTCCGCAAAACTTTATTCATCATCTGTTTGTGAATCCGCATTTCATCCGTAGGGGAATGGGCAGTGCGCTCTTACAGAGTGGATTGGCTCACATCGGCAGACCCGCTTCTTTGAAATGTGTGCAGCGTAATAGTGCCGCGATCGCATTCTATGTCTCACAAGGATGGCGGATCGATTCTACGGGACAATCCCCGGAGGGGCCGTATTACCTAATGATGTTTGATCAGGATTGAGGGGTTATGCGATCGCAGGGGCCGTATCACTCGCCACCGGCTGACCCATTTTGGCCAGCAGCTTTTGGGCCTGATCGAGATGTTGCCGATGACCCGGGTCTTGAGGATCGAGGCACTGCCCCCATTGCTGGTGAATACGAACTTGCTCGTAGGGCATTGCCAGGGTTGTCGCCAGCTGTAAGGCTTGATACCAAAGCTTCTGGGCCTGGGCAGTTTTGCCCTGATGCCAGAGCCACACGCCTTGCCAAAGCAAGGCCCGAGGTTGAGCAATGGGAAAAGACTGGGCAAATTGCTGCAGCGAAGCACAAGCTTGGCGGACCTGTTTGGCAGTTTGCAAATTATAGGCCCAGAGGTGAATACAGCTTTCAGCGATACCAACGTAGCCTTCATGGGTATGGACGGCAATGGGGTCAGAGTCTTGCAATAGGCGAATGGCTGTTTCTATGATCTGCTGGGCTTGGGATAAATCCCGATGGTGGAGATAGACCCGACTGGCAATGCCCGCGAACCGGATTTGGTCCGCAACCAAACCGGGCTGTTCGGCAAAAATGGCCTGTACTTCTTCCACGCAGGCGGTGGCCTTAGACCAGTTCCCTAGACAGCCCCATTCTTCGGCTTGCCCCATCAGTCCCCAGGCATAGGACTGGATATCACCATGCTGGGCGCCTAATTCTTGGGTTTCCTCCCAGAGTGCGATCGCATCTGGAAATCGGCCCTGAAAATGATGGATTAAGGCGATACCCGCCACAGCTTGTGCAAGGACATGCCAATCTTGCAGTTGGCGGCAGGCATCAATCGAACGCTGGATGGTGTCTCGGGCCGCTTGCCATTGACCGACGCCGCTTCTGTAAACCCCCACCACCATGCAGATCCAATCAACACAGGGTAAGGGCGCATTGATCTTTTGGAGAATCTGTTCCGCTAAGTCCCCATATTGGCGCGCTAAAAAATGGAACCGATACACGCCTGTGGCAAAACACATATTGGCGTAGATGCGGGATAGCTCGGAGGAAGGAGGGACGGTTTCTGCCAGATTGAGGCCAACGAGGGTGGCGTAGGTGCCCAGGGTTTTGGAATTCGTGTAATAGCAGACTTCTCCCAGACAAATTTGCGATCGCGTCAGTTCCAAAATATGGGCCTGACGGATGGAGGATTGGGTGATTCGGCGGCGGGGTTTTAAGCGATGCCAGAGCTGCTTCAATCCCTGGACAGCGAGTTTTATACCAATCATCTGCTCATTTTGCGGAATGGGATGACCAAGGGTGGTAATCGCTTGTAGCAATTGCGCTTGACTCTCTTGTAAGTGCCCCAGACCGTAATGAGCTTCGCCTAATTGACGATGCCACCGGGCTATCTGCAGGCGCGGGACCTGGGCCTCGGGGGTATGTAAGGCCAACATCTGAGAGAAGAAGGCTACAGCTTCTTGATAAGCGCCCCCTTGTAGAGCTAGTTCCCCGGCTTGTTCGAGGTAAAGTGTGGCTTTGTCAGTGGCTTCGGCTTGCTGCCAATGGTAGGCCAGGAGGGTATAGACTGCTGCTAAGTCATCTGTAAAAGTCTGTTCATACCAGGTTGCGATCGCCCGATGGAGTTCTCTCCGTTGAGAAAACACTAGCAAATGATATGCCACTTCTTGAGTCATAATGTGGCGAAACATATATCCCAAATGGGGAGGGGGGGTATCGAGGACAATTAGCTCTAACCGCTGCAAACTGTCTAGATGTTCAGGTAGGTGTTCCTTATCCGCAGCCAAGGGGTAAATGGCTTCAAGCAAGTCGCCTCGAAAATTGCGGCCAATAACGCTGGCAACTTTGAGCATCAACTGTTGGGGGGGCAGTAGCCGATCGATACGGCTGGTGATTAGTCCCTGGAGTGTGTTGGGTAGATCTAGTCCTTCTAAGGGCTGATCGGGCGCTGATAGTTGACAGTTTCCCTGCTCAATTTGGATAAGCCCATGATCACGAAGACTGTAGGCCAACTCTTCACTAAAGAGAGGATGACCTTCCGCTTTGGCGTAAACGAACTCTGAGACCGGCTGAGGCAGGTGAGCTACTTCCAACTGTTGGCTGACAAACTGTTGGGTTTCGCGACGAGACAACCCCCGTAGTCGCAGGTATTTGGTCTGTTCAGTTTCCAGCAACTGGGTATAGGCTTCCGGCCAGGGTTCTGCCAAAGGTCGGGTGGCGATTACGCAGAGTAAGGGCAATGCCTGTTGGTGGACCGCTAAGGCTAAGGCCCAAGAGGCCGAATCGAGCCAGTGGGCATCCTCCAGAATAATCACATGGGGTTCCTGTTCCAGACCCATTTCCAGTAAATACAGCAGGACATTGCGGGTATTATCGGCCCGAACTTGGCCTTTCATTTGCTGCGTGATTGGAGTCTCGGGAAAATCGAGGCCAGAGATGAAATTGAGCAGCGGTGTCAGGGCAATCAAATCTTCTCGACCCTCTAGCAAATCGAGAATGTGTTGCCGCCGATCCGCGGCCTCCAGTAACGGTTCAAGCTGGAGAATTTGCGTAAAGATCGGTCGCCAAGCAAAGTAAGGTGTGAATTTTTCAATGGCATCACCTGCCCCCACAACATAGGGCAACTCCTGGGTTTGGCACCACTCTAGGAAATTTAAGACGACCTGGGATTTGCCAATGCCCGCTTCTCCCTCGAGAACAGTAGTGCTGCCCTGCTGATCAAACTGCAAAATTTGGGCCAGCTCCAACAGATGCTGGCGTTCTCGTTTGCAACCCACGAGGGATCTTTGGGATTGATGCTGCGGCTTGAGAGCCCCCAAGGGTTGGTAGACAATAATAGGCTGCTCAATGCCTTTGAGGGTTAGGGGCGGTAGGGCGGTGAACGCTAACCGACGGCGGGCGGCTGTATAGGTGGTGGGATCGCACAGGATATTGTCTTGAGCAGCCTGCATAAGACGGGCGGCTAAATTGACGATGTCGCCAATCACGGTGTATTCCCGCCGTCGGGCACTGCCAACAATGCCGCAGAATACATTGCCTGTGGTGATACCAATACTGCAGTGCCAGCCCAACCCTTTGAGTTTGGCCTGCATTTCTAGGGCTGCTCGTACCCCTCGATCAGCATCATCTTCATGGGCAAAAGGGGGCATTCCCAAGGCGGCGATAAGGGTGGCCCCTTTGTCATCGACGCTCATTTTATTGATGCTGCCTTCAAAGCGATACAAGCTACTTTGCAGGGCCTGCATAATTCGCTGGGCCTGTTCTAGAGGGGTATTGGCATTGAAGTCAGGCAGATTGATAAACAACAGGGTTAGTAGTCGATACTCTGCTAGCCATTCCCGTTGGCCTGCGTCTAATCGATCCAAAATAGCGCCTGGAATATAGGCTTTTAGCCCCGCAGCTAATTCAGTCGGCAGTTCTCCTCGGTGGGTATGCCGGGGTAAGTTTATTTCTGATAAAGCTGTTAAATGCCAACAGCCATGATCGATGGCAGAGCCAATACCTTGATGTTGAATTAAGGTGAGGACTTCGGGAGAGAGGACGACTTGTCCCGGTTGAGCGAGGCTCTGAGCCAAGCGAATTTGGCCCAAGGGTGCTCCGGTGATCGCATGTTCCCAGCGTTTATAGACACCGCCAATATGTGCGATCGCAACATCACCCGCACCGATGCCAATTCGTAGCGCTAGAGAGACATCACTGGTTGCCGTATAGGAGTTGGAAAATTCTTGAATAACAAGGGCACATTGACAGGCTTTCAGGGTTTGGTTCTGTAGGATTTGTTCAGATTCTTGGACGGGCCACACTGCCAGTAGTGCATCTCCGGCAAATTTGAGCACGTCACCGCCATACTTCAAAATCAGATCCACGATTTGACCAAAATAGGCGTTTAATATTGCAGTGAGGGCTTCTAAACCATCGGGGCCAGATTTGACTAAGGTCTCTGTGAGGACGGTAAATCCAGAGATATCAATAAAAATAACGGCGGCGGGAAACCGATCAATCTGGGGCTTGGCGATAGGAGTCGGATCTTGGAGTAACCGACGCACGACAATATCTGGGACGTAACTCGCCAGGATGTCTATCTGTTCGGCCACTATCGTTTTCCTTGGGTAGGAGCAAGTTTAATGAACTTTATCTATCATTACCCAGGATCTAGAAAATCGGCAGATCTGGTTTTACCTAATCCCCAAACCAGTAAGCTAGAAGACAGCTCTAGCGTGGTATTAATGACCTCAGGACTTTATACACCATCGCTAGGATATAGACGGTACGCCAATATCCCTGTCCATGTTCGCATAATCTGGAAGGCTGGCATTGAAATAGCAGAAACGCATGAGGTCAAATAAACGCTTGAATCGTCTGTCTAAAGTCAGTAATGTGTTGTTCTGAGTCTAAGGCTCTTTTAGGAATAAACGTGCATTGGCGCTTGTGTTTGAAATCAAAGATAAATAAATTTTCTGTTTCACGCAATCGGCAAATGTCTTGCCAAAGCAGCCTTTTTCTATCAAAGTGATCGACTTTATCTAGGTAAAGTCCTGTTTCATCCACCACGGTTTGCCTTTTCCCAATCCGTGATGGATCTTGGGCTGTTGCTCGATTAATGATCTTGCGTCTGATTTTAGATAGGGCTTGGGGTCTCATCACTCTTGCGAAGATAATGGCGATCACGCCAAAAAACGCCAGGTTAAAGAGTAGATAGTATTCTGACCCAGGGTCAAATAGCTGCTCGTAAAATAGCACCGAGTTAAGACAGTATAAGATTAAGCCTGCTGGCACACCACGAACGATACCCCACTGAAACCAGGGTTGAAAGAACCATGACAGATCAGCTTCAAGATAGTCTTCTGCTGTGATTTCATATTGAAGATCAAACATTAGCAATAGATTTTCATAATCAACAACTCCAACTGAGGTCACGTCGATTGCTGCAACACTTCTATGGGAAAGTTCAGGTTTCAGCTGATCCCATACTCAGATTGCGTAGCATTCATCCTACAGATGCATAAAGTTTGCAAAGATTGAGGCCAACCTGCTGAATAGGTTCTCATGCTTAGCTTCATGGCTCTAGTGTTTATCTCGACTCCCACTCCAGAACTCGACTAATGTCCCGGCGTGATAAGCGATATTTGAGGCGATTGATTGGATTGCGCCCTCGATAAGATTGGACAAACTCTGCATGGGGCTGCCCCCTTCTGGCAACTCTTAAAAAGGGAGGGGCGATACCTGGATCGTAATCATGGGTGGACATGTACTCAATAACATAAGCCCAACGAATCCCTTCTGTCGTATTGGGTGTAGTTTTATGCAAGGTTAGAGAAGAAAACAACACAATATCTCCAATCTCTGCGGTGATAAAAGCGGGATTCTTGGGCTCACCTTTGAAGACCATGTGATGATTGACTTGTCGATGGGGCAACAACTGGTGATGACTACCGGGAACCAGCCAAAGCCCCCCATTCTCAATGGTCATTGCCGTTAATGCCACCCAAAGTTGGTAATGGGTCTGTTTAAAGCCGTTATAGGCATTGTCTTGATGCCAAGGGAACGTCTTTGCGCCCGGCCCCTTGGCGACCGCTTGATCCCATCTCACCCAAAAGTCGGAACCAATAAAGGGTTGCAAGAAATGGACAATTTTAGGCTGAGCAACAAATTGCTGAATATATTCGTTATGACGATAGAGATTGGCATAGAATCGGAGATTACCTTTGGTCAGACACTGATCTAAACATTGACGGCTCTTTGGAGATTCAATCTGCTTAATGAGAGTTTCCATCTCTTGGGGAGAAAAGAAGTTCCTAACAACAACGAATCCCTGCTCCTTGAAGGCCTGTTGAAGGGTAATGGTCGGAGTCTGTTGTGTTTTCACGAGTTCCACATGTTCAAGCTGCAGTTATACCAGACCATTCGATGGCTGGGGGAAGAAGGCACAATCGTAGCTTCTTCGACTCAAGGTAAAGTAATCGACTCAAAGGGTCTCTAGTGATGATTCCCCAAGAGCATAGAGATTCTATCCTCAACTAATGTGTTTTCGAGTCCCATGAATACGCCTGCCCATATTCTGCTCAATCTTGTGTGTTTAGGGCAGAACCAATCAACCAAGCGACTAACTTCAATGGCAATAGGAGGTGTGTTGCCGGATGCTCCGATGTTTGTGTTTTATTTCGTAGAAAAGGTTCTACGGGGCAGTTCTGAGCAATATATTTGGCGACAAGCCTACTATCAAACTCATTGGCAGAACTTTATTGATGTCTTCAATTCTCTGCCCATCATCGCTTTTGGCTTTTTGATCGCGCTATGGGCTGAATCCCGGATAGGAATATTGCTATTTGCGAGTATGACCTTGCACGTCCTGGGGGATTTACCCCTTCATCATGATGATGGTCACCGCCATTTTTTTCCGTTTTCCAATTGGCGTTTTGAAAGTCCTATTTCCTATTGGGATCCTAACCATTATGGTGGACTCTTCACTCGTGTCGAGATTCTGGCTGTTTTGATCAGTTGTTTTGTCCTTTTTCGCCGCTATAAATCTCTGAAAGGTCGCATGGCCTTGGGAGTTATAGGTGGCTTGTACGGGGCTTATTTTGTCTATGCGTTTACGATGTGGTCATAGATGAAATATCATCGTTTTCCACAGGTACAATAATATTGCCCGTTACTGGAATCTTTGCCAGATATAGTTTGTATCGATTGGAACCCTGTGTGGCCTAGTAAGTTTTCCACAGCTTCTACGGTATATCCCTGAAATCCGTGATCGGTGAGACCTTGTTCTTCGAGGAAGGTTTGGGTGTTGTAGCAAATCACCACTGTTCCCCCAGGTCGGAGCACACGATAACACTCCTGGAAAACCGCATGGGCATCGGGCCAAAAGTAGAGGGTATTAACTGTGCAAATATGATCAAATTGCTGGTTAGGAAATGGGAGATGATTTGCATTTCCTTGCTGTAAAGTCAGTTGGCCTGAACGGATATATCGCCGTAATTTCTGTTGCACCACTTTCAGGGCATCTTCGGCATAGTCAATTCCCACTACTTTATCTGGAAGACCCGTTTCCAGGATCTGAGCCAGCAAACTGCCCCCACCAAACCCGATTTCTAGAATGCGATCGCCCTGGCGCATCGCCAGTTGCTCAAAGGCCAGTTGATTCATGCCCGCATTTTCCCGGTTTAGCAATCGCAGGAGTAATCGGCCCCAAATCCCAGAGGGATGCCCGAGCTGTCTTGCCACAAAAGACTGAAGAGAGAAGCCCACGGCAAACTTAACCTCGACAAAAGACCCACTCGGTATCTTTTGACAGATTGGGATGAAATAGATAGCCCTCTACATCAAACCCTTGTAAGCCTTCAGGATCAGTAATGCGATGTTGGATCGCATAGTTCACCATTAACCCCCGAGCCCGTTTTGCGTGAATCCCAATCACCTTATAGGCGCCATTCTTGTTTTCCTTAAAGGCAATATTGAGTACCTTGCCTTTGAGCTGTTGCAGTTGAACGGCCTTGAAATACTCCCCCGAGGCTAGATTGACCAGAGGAGTCTCTGGATCCAAATCAACATTGAGTGCTTCCGTAACTTGAACCCCCCAAAAATCATAGAGAGTCTTCCCTTTTTTTGTCTGGAGTTTAGTTCCCATTTCCAACCGATAGGGTTGAATCAAATCCAGAGGTTTGAGAAGGCCATATAACCCAGACAGAATTCGGAGATGATTCTGGGCAAAGTCAAAATCGTCCTGGGAGTAAGTGTCTACCTGAATACCGTTATACACATCTCCCTTGAAGGCCAACAGGGCTTGCTTGGCATTTTCTGGGGTAAAGGAGTCCTGAAAGTCTTGATAGCGCTGCCAGTTGAGATCTGAGAGCTTAGGGCTAATTTTCATGAGCTTTCCCAAGTCTTCCGGGCTATATTGCCGCAATTGTTGGACGAGTGTTTGGGTTTGCGCGGTTTGAGCAGGTACTGTGTACGCGATCTCAGGCGGCGGATCAAAGTTCTGAGTTTTAGAAGGGGAGATGATCATTAGCATGGCTCTACTCCTGCTACGCGCATCTGACAATTTACCACGGGAAATTTATGACTCAATTATGAATATGACCGCTAGAGAGAATTAAGGTCTGCACCAACTAATGATGGATCCCTCTAGCTTGGATTATTCACGAGGGCTTCAAACGCGGATGGCAAGGACACTCCTCAAAACAGCCTGTAGTTCAAATCAATGCTGGGCTTAATCTGTGGAGAGGTGTTCGAGGCATTCCCACAACCGTCATGAATAATGCAGGCTAGAGGATAAACCATCTCCATCGCTCAAGTGATTGCGTTGTGCTCACTTGTTGTGAATTAAAGAGCGCAATCGGTCGAGCAAAAGCAGCCAAAAGGATTTGAAGGTGTGCCTGGGTTTAGGAAGTCATACACTTACAAAGCCGTAACGCCTGCAAGTACGAATCTGACGACCTCTTCCGTCTGCTGTTGTACCCGCTCCGTGCTGAGAAGTTGCTGACTGGCATCAAGGTATTTCAAGTTCTCATGGGCATCAAAGTAAAACGAGCAGATTCCCAAGATATTGATGGCCGTTAAAAACGCATCTAGTTGGCGAAACTGTCC